>JAPLTE010000129.1 GCA_026398235.1 Verrucomicrobiota bacterium | reverse complement strand
TCCCCCAAGGTTCCCTTGAAACTGCCTTTGGGCAGGCCATAGAGTGCCTCCAGTTCCGGTGCCCAGTGGTTTTTGTCCGTTGCAATGTCCCACTCGAAGGTGCCGATGCGGGCCACTTGCTGCGCCAGGCGCAGTCGCTCCTCGCTTTCCCGGATCGATTCCTCCGCTTGCTTGCGTGCGGTAATGTCATGCACCTGGCCGGTAAACATGCGCCGATTGCCAATGCGCATTTCGCTCACAGCCAAACGGATGGGAAATATGGAGCCATTTTTGTGAAGGGCGCGGACTTCGCGCCCGATCCCGATGATCTTTTTGATCCCGGTGCGGCGATAATTCTCCAGGTAATGATCGTGCTCCTCGCGATACGGCGAAGGCATGAGCATTTTGACGTTTTGCCCGATCATTTCCTCGGTGCGATAGCCGAACAGGTCCTCGGTAGCGTGATTTACCGCCTCGATGGTCCCCCTTTCGTCGATGATGATGATCGCGTCCACCACCGCTTCAAAAATCGACCGGTAACGATTTTCGCTGTCACTCAACGCCTGCTCAATGCGCTTGCGCTCGGTGATGTCAATGGCGACTCCGAGCACTGCGCGTGCCACCTTGCCAGCTACGTAAAACGGCACTTTTGTGGTCTGCAAATAGCGGAGGTTGCCCTGCGCATCCACAAAGCTTTCCTCCGGGATAAACTTGGTTTTCCCGGTTTCCATCACCTCGCGATCATCCCGCAGCATGCGTTGGAGTTCGCTCTCCACTTTATGGTATTGGGCATGGGGCTTGCCGGTGATCTCGGCCACGGTCGTGTTGTAGGCTTCTGCTTGTGCCTGGTTGACCAGCAGGATGTTTCCGTCCCAATCCTTGATGAAAATAAAATGCGGAACCAAATCAATGATTTGCCTAAGTTCCGCGGCGCTTTGCTGAAGCCGCTCCTCGGCGTGTTTGCTTTCCGTGATGTCTTGCACGGTTCCAATCAAGCCCACAATTGAGCCGGATTTGTCGCGAACAGCCTCCCCATGGGAGGAGACCCATTTGCGTATCTGATCGGGCCGATGGAATTCCAACCGGAGCTGGTAACTCACCCCGGTTTGAATGGCTCTTTGAACCGCAGCGTCCAGATGAGTCCGGGATTCGGGAGTGTAAAGTTTGAGCCGTTCGCTGTAAGGGGGGGGAGGCAGCTTGGGATCCAGGCCGTAGATGTGGAACAATTCTTCCGACCACGTGGCCTTGTCCGTGCGGGAATCCCATTCCCAACTGCCCAAATGGGCGAGCCGCTGTGCTTCCTTGAGCTGCCTTTCGCGGAGCAACAGCGCCTCCTCGGCATTATGGCGGTCGGTAACGTCCCGGTTTGCGGCGATCACACGCAGAGCCTGCCCTGATGAGTCGCGCACCATTTGTCCCCATGCCTCAATCCAGCGCCATTGGCCGTCGGGAGGCAGCAGGCGAAATTCCCACGATGCATTCTCCCGCTCCGATGCAATCCAATCATGGAAAAAAGGGGTGAGGCGCGCCACATCTTCGGGGTGAACGTGTTTTGCCCATGCTTCGTAGGTCTGCTCAAAACTGCCGACCTCAAGGCCGGCCAGTTTTTCCAGCTCCGGGCTCCATACCACTTTTCCGCTGCGGATATCCCAGTCGAACACGCCGACCTGCCCCGCTTTCTGCGCCAGCGAAAGCCGCAGTGCGTTTTCTCTCAAAAGGAGCGCCTGCTCAGAAGCTTCACGGGCAGCTCGACGCAAACGCTCGCAGATCCAAACCACGAGCAAACTGCCGAGAATAAAAATGCCGATGCTGAGCCTGTCCACCCAGGCGGCAATCGCGAAACTTCCAATCGGCTGGATCCAAAGAAAGCTCGCGGTCAAAGTGGACAAAGCAATCGCCAGCAATCCCGGCCCGAGCCCTCCGTAGAGCGTCACAAGGAGGATAAGAGGATAAAAGACGATAAAGATTCGGAGACCTCCGGAGTGGACGATCGCCTCGCCCATCAAAACGCCGCAGGCAACGGCAAAAATAGCCAAACCGTAGCGGATCCAGAACGGCCCTTTGCCCACAAGGTGCAAATCCACCCCACCCGGCACGGGTGGGAAGTTTTGCGGAACTTCAACGAGCGGCTCTTTGCCTGGATTTTGATCCTTGTAGTTCATACGGCTCGTCTCTGAAGAATCGCGGCCCGTCCCTCATCCGCGTCAAATGCGATTGCGGCAAATGGAAGCGCTCTGTTTTGTCTCAGGCAAAAACGCGGGCGGCTTTCATCAGGCGTATCCGTGCTTCCTGCGCGATTCCAAATTGGCCGGTCAAATTATGTGACGTATGGAAAACGCAATCGGCACCACACGATGGGTGATCCCGGAAGGTTATATTCCGAGGGAAAGTCACGGCCCGGCCCCCGAGTTGACCAGCCACGAGGCTTTTTGCGTGATCAACGCCGGCGAGCGCGCCGCCCATCTGCGGGTGACTGTTTTTTATACCGACCGCGAGCCCGGCGGACCATATCTGCTGGAAGTGCCCGCCCGCCGCACCCGGCATTTTCGTTTCAATGATCTCGAGGCGCCGGAACCCATTCCCGTCGGCACCCCTTATTCCAGCCTTATTGAGTCCGATCTGCCGGTGGTTGTGCAGCACACCCGGCTCGATTCCCGCCAGAGCGAAAACGCCCTCATGACCACGATCGCCTACCCCTGCGAGCGCGCGGCATCCGATTAAAACCCACTCTCCACACACACACACCATGAATGTCAGCGATTTTCTTCTTCAACGGCTTTCTCTTTGGGGCATCAAGCGGATCTACGGTTTCCCCGGCGACGGGATTAACGGGCTGATGGGAGCGCTCAATCGCTCCGGCGATTTGCTGCAATTCATCCAGGTGCGACATGAGGAAATGGCGGCCTTCATGGCGTGCGCCCACGCCAAATTCACCGGGGAAGTCGGCGTTTGCATGGCGACCTCCGGTCCCGGAGCCATCCATCTGCTCAACGGTTTGTATGATGCGCGGATGGATCACGCACCGGTGGTTGCCATCATCGGCCAGCAAGCCCGGGCCGCCCTGGGGGGAGCCTACCAGCAGGAAGTCGATCTGATCAGTTTGTTTAAAGACGTTGCGCGCGAATATGTCCACATGGCGTCCGACCCCAAACAGATCCGGCACCTGGTGGACCAGGCGATCCGGGTGGCGAAAAGCGAACGCACGGTCACCTGCATCATCATTCCCAACGATGTGCAGGAACTCGATGCGGTGGAAGTTCCCCCCCGAGCGCACGGGACGGTGCATTCCGGCATAGGCTTTTGCCCGCCCAGCGTGGTGCCGCAAATGGCCGATCTGCGGCGCGCGGCGGACATCCTCAACTCGGGAAAAAAAGTGGCGATGCTCGTGGGTGCAGGAGCCCTCCGCGCCAGCGCCGAAGTGCTCGAAGTGGCGGAGTTGCTCGGGGCCGGAATCGCCAAAGCGTTGCTGGGCAAGGCTGCATTGCCCGACCATCTCCCGTTTGTGACCGGCGCGATCGGGCTCCTGGGCACCAAGCCGAGTTGGGAATTGATGAGCGACTGCGACACGCTGCTCATGGTCGGGTCGAGCTTCCCGTATTCCGAATTCCTGCCCAAAGAAGGACAGGCGCGCGGGGTGCAAATCGACCTCGACGGCAGGCAGATCGGCCTGCGCTACCCGATGGAGGTCAACCTTGTGGGCGACAGCGCAGAGACCCTGCGCGCGCTCCTTCCGCTGCTCGAACGCAAAATCGACCGCAGCTGGCGCGAAAAGATTGAGCAGGACGTTGCCGACTGGTGGAAAGTGCTTGAAGGCCGCGCGATGAACGACGCCGATCCGATCAACCCCCAGCGGGTTTTCTGGGAGCTCTCCCCCCGGTTGCCCGACCGCTGTATTGTGAGCGCGGATTCCGGCACTTCAGCCAACTGGTTTGCGCGCGATCTGAAAATGCGCCCCGGCATGATGGCGTCGCTCTCGGGCAATCTCGCCACGATGTGTCCCGGGGTGCCTTACGCCATTGCTGCGAAATTTGCCTACCCGGATCGGGTGGCCATTGCGCTCGTGGGTGACGGCGCCATGCAGATGCTCGGGATGAACGAGATGATCACGATTTCCAAATATTGGAAGCAATGGAGCGATCCCCGGTTGATTGTGATGGTGCTCAACAACCGCGATCTGAACCAAGTCACGTGGGAGCAGCGCGCCATGAACGGCGATCCGCGCTACGATGCTTCCCAGGATGTGCCCGATTTCCCGTATGCCCGGTATGCGGAGATGCTCGGTTTGAGGGGAATCCGGATCGACCGTCCTGAGCAGATCGGACCGGCCTGGGACCAGGCGCTGGCAGCCGACCGTCCCGTCCTGCTGGAAGTGTACACCGATCCCAACGTGCCGACCCTGCCGCCCCACATCAGCTTCGAGCAGGCGGTCGCGTTTTCCAAAGCGCTGCTCAAGGGGGATACCGACGAGGTCGGGATCATCCGCCAAACCGCGAAGGAGGCTATGCGCAGCGTGTTTCCTAATTCATGAAAATCGAGGAACTCCGAGTCGCCGCATACACGGTGCCGACCGATGCTCCAGAGTCGGACGGCACCTTGTGCTGGGACCAGACGACGTTGGTTCTGGTCCAAGCCCGCAGCGGCACCACGACAGGTATTGGCTATACCTATGCGGACACCGGGACGGCAAGATTGATCCAGGATTTGCTCGCTCCCGCCGTGCTGGGCATGGACCCGATGCACATCCCGGAAGCTTGGGGCAAAATGATCGCGCTAGTACGCAACCTGGGATGCAAAGGACCGGGGGCAATGGCGATTTCCGCCGTGGATAACGCGTTGTGGGATTTGAAAGCCAAACTGTGTTCGCTCCCGCTGGTCTCGTTGCTGGGCGCGTGCCGCAAAACGCTCCCGATCTACGGCAGCGGCGGGTTTACATCCTATAGCAAAGAGCAACTCCAAAGGCAGTTGGGCGGCTGGGCGGAGCAAGGGCTCACCCGCGTCAAAATGAAGGTGGGCCGCCACCCGGGTCTCGACCTCCAGCGGGTGCATGCCGCTCGGGAGGCCGTTGGAAATAATGTCGAGTTGTTTGTGGACGCAAACAGCGCGTACAGCCGCAAACAGGCGCTTTACTATATGAAGCTCTTTGCCGGGGAATGCGACGTCCGCTGGATGGAACAGCCGTTGGCGCCCGAAGATCGCGCCGGAATGCGCTGGCTGCGGGAACACGGCCCGGCGCGGATGGAACTCGCAGATGGAGAATACGGGTACGGGCTGAGTTCATTCCGCGAGATGATGGACGGCGTCGATGTCGTAATGGCTGATGCCACGCGCTGCTGCGGCATCACTGGATTCCTCAAAGTTGGCGCGCTGTGCGAAGCCTTTCATTTGCCGCTCTCCGCCCATTGTGCGCCGCTGCTGCATCTCCATCCCTGCTGCGCGCTGCCTGCCGTACGCCACGCCGAATATTTTCACGACCACGTACGCATCGAGCGCCTCTTTTTCGATGGCGTGCCCGAACCGGTCCACGGTGAACTTGCTCCCAACTTTTCCGCACCGGGCCTTGGGATAGCCTTCCGGCCCGAGGCGGCAGAACCGTTCCGCCAAAGTTTTTAACCAGCTACACTTATGAGTCCTCAAACCGTTGCCGCGCCCGCACTCCCCGTTACTCTACGTCCCCCTTTACCGGAACTTCCATTGCCCAGCGCCCTTGCGGGTCGGATCGAGGGCGAGGTGCGCTTTGAACCCGGCGACCAGGCCTTGTACGCCACGGATGGTTCCAATTACCGGCAGACGCCCATCGGCGTGGTCATTCCGAGGAGCAAGCAGGATGTCATCGAGACCGTGCGAATTTGCCACGCGTACGGTGCGCCGATCACTTCGCGCGGCTGCGGCACCAGTCTCGCGGGTCAATGCTGCAACACCGCAGTCATCATTGATAATTCCAAGTACTACAACCAGGTGATCGCCATCGATGCGGAGCGGCGACTTGCCCGGGTGCAGCCGGGCTGCATCCTCGACGTGCTGCGCGACGCCGCAATGCAGCACGGGCTTACCTTCGGGCCCGATCCGTCCACGCATTCCCATTGCACCCTTGGTGGGATGCTCGGCAATGACTCCTGCGGCGTGCATTCGGTGATGGCAGCCTTCGAGGGCACCGGCGCTCGCGTCGCCGACAATACCGAGGCGCTGGAGATCCTCACCTACGACGGGCTGCGCATGACGGTGGGGCCGACGAGCGAAGCCGAACTCGAGCAAATCATTGGCGAAGGGGGCAGGCGGGGGCAGATTTACAGCGATCTGCGGGCGTTGCGCGATCGTTATGCCGATCTGATCCGCGAAAAATTCCCAAACATCCCGCGTCGCGTCTCCGGCTATAACCTCCCGCAGTTGCTCCCGGAGAACGGCTTCAATCTGGCCCGGGCGCTTGTGGGCAGCGAGGGAACGTGCGTCACCATCCTGGAGGCAACCCTGAATTTGATTCACAACCCGGGCGCACGCGCACTGGTTGTCCTCGGCTACCCGGATGTTTACAGCGCGGGCGACCATTGCCCCGAAGTCATGCAACACCGGCCCATCGGGTTGGAGGGGATTGATGATCTGCTGATCTCCTACATGAAGAAGACGGGCATTCATCCCGAAGACATCACGCTTCTGCCGGAAGGCAAGGGATGGTTGCTGGTGGAATTCGGCGGCGATACGCGGGAGGAAGCCGAGCAGAAAGCCCGCAATCTCATGGAGGCCCTGCAAGGAAAACCCAACCCGCCCTCCATGAAGCTCTTTACCAATCCAGACGAAGAGCGGAAACTGTGGGAAGTCCGCGAAAGTGGTCTCGGCGCGACAGCCTTCGTGCCCGGCGAACCGTCCGCCTGGCCGGGATGGGAAGACTCCGCGGTGCCGCCCGAAAAAGTCGGGCCTTACCTGCGGGATTTGCGCGCCCTCTTTGACAAGTTTGGCTATACTCCGTCCATCTACGGGCACTTTGGCCAAGGCTGCATTCATTGCCGGATTCCCTTCGATGTGGAGACCGATGCGGGCCTAAAAAAATACCGTGCTTTTGTGGAGGAAGCGGCGGATCTCGTGATCCGTTATGGCGGATCGCTTTCCGGCGAGCACGGCGACGGGCAAGCGCGTGCCGAACTGCTGCCCAAAATGTTCGGGGAAGAATTGATTGAGGCCTTCCGCGAGTTCAAGGCGATCTGGGATCCCCAAAACAAAATGAACCCCGGCAAGGTCTCCGACCCCTCTCCCATCCTCTCCAATCTGCGGCTCGGGGCGAATTATAATCCGTGGAATCCGGACACGCATTTCCAGTTTCCCCAGGACGCAGGCAGCATGGCCAAGGCGGCATTGCGGTGTGTCGGTGTCGGCACCTGTCGTCGCCTCGATGGCGGCACGATGTGCCCCAGTTTCATGGTCACCCGCGAAGAACTCGATACCACCCGGGGCCGCGCCCATTTGTTATTCGAGATGTTTCGAGGTGAGACGATCGGCAAACACGGCTGGAAGGATGAAAGCGTGAAGCGCGCCCTTGATCTTTGCCTCGCCTGTAAAGGGTGCAAGAGCGACTGTCCCCTGCACGTGGACATGGCCACCTATAAAGCCGAATTCCTTTCCCACTATTACGCAGGCAGGCTGCGCCCGAGAGCGGCCTATTCCATGGGGCTGATTTATTGGTGGGCGCGCCTTGCCTCTCTCCTGCCCGGAGTGGTCAATTTTTTTACGCAAACGGAACCGTTCGCCACGGCAGTCAAGCAGTTGGGCGGTATTGCACCGCAACGCAAAATGCCTCTCTTTGCGAAAGAGACATTCAAGACCTGGTTCCACGCCCGCGGCTTGCGCAATCTCGGGCAGCCTCGTGTGATCTTGTGGGCGGATACCTTCAACAACCATTTTCTGCCGGAGACCGCAAAAGCCGCTGTGGAGGTTCTCGAAGCAGCCCGGTTCCAAGTGGTGGTGCCGCAAAAACCGCTGTGCTGTGGGCGCCCTTTGTATGACTGGGGCATGTTAACCCTGGCCAAACGGAGCCTGCGCCAGATCCTGGATGCCCTGAGGGAAGAGATTCGCGCCGGCACTCCGGTGGTCGGGCTGGAGCCGAGTTGTGTTGCGGTTTTCCGGGATGAATTGATCAATCTCTTTCCCAACGACGAAGATGCCCAGCGGTTGAGCCGCCAGACCTGGTTGCTTTCAGAGTTTCTCAACAAGCAAGCCGCGGATTTCCAGATTCCGAAGCTCGAAAGGAAAGCGGTGTTACATGGCCACTGCCATCACAAAGCCGTTGCGAAAATGACCGATGAGAAAGCGATTCTCGAAAAATTGGGCATGTCCGTGGAGGCGCCCGAAACAGGGTGCTGCGGCATGGCGGGTTCGTTTGGGTTTGAGCAAGAAAATTACGACATTTCGGTGCGATGCGGAGATCGCGTGCTCTTCCCGGCAGTACGCAACGCGGACAAGCAAACCGTGATAGTGGCCGACGGGTTTAGTTGCCGCGAACAAATCGAGGGGTCCACAGACCGAAAAGGGCTGCACTTGGCGCAAGTCCTTCAGATGGCGTTGAGAAAAACCCCCACGCAATCTTACCCGGAGTGCCACTCCCCCCAAGACCCGAAGCCCATTTCAGCCCTCGCTGCGGCCGCATTCACGCTTGCCGCTGCGGGCCTGCTGGCCTGGGTTTTCAAACCCCGCCGTCGTGCCTGATCCCCTTTAAACCTTGGGTCTGCGCCCGGTGAGGAAAGAGACGAGAAACAGGATCAGAAAAACCACGAAAAGAACCTGGGCGATCCACGAGGCGGTTCCCGCGATTCCTCCGAAACCAAATACGGCCGCGATAATGGCGATAATTAAAAAAACAATAGCGTAGTGTAACATAACTTTGGGATTTTTAGAGGTCTGCGATCAGTTTGCGCAATTCGTCCTGGCTCATGCCTAGTTTCTTTTGCAAACGCCCCAACAACTCTTCATCGTGGCCTTCGGAATAGGCGAGGTCATCGTCGGTAAGGTTGCCAAATCTCTGCTTGAGCTTCCCCTTGATTTCATTCCATTGGCCTTTGAATGTAAGCTTGTTCATAATAGCAATTTCGCTTTCCGGGAGGCGCATGGCCTCAGCGCTCTCCGCTGCCGATCCTGCTGGATTCCCCGAAGCCGTGGATGACTACAGCCGTATAAAGCATGAGGTCCGTATTATCTATGTCATGAAAAACATCCTAAGCGTCCTGCTGCTTGCCTCGACTGCGATTGCGCAACCGCAAGATCAGCAGTCCACCAAGCCGGACAATACCAAAAAAAATGCCACAGAGCAGGTCACTGCGGAACAGCAAGGCGGCTCAGCTTCAGATCGCGATATGACCAAAAATATTCGTCGCGAGATGGTTAAGAACGACTCGCTCTCTGCCATGGCAAAAAACGTCAAGGTGATCACAGTCGACGGAAAGGTGACCCTCCGCGGCCCCGTTCATTCGGAACAGGAAAAGACTGCGATCGCTTCGATCGCAGAGAAGATCGCCGGCCCGGGAAAAGTAACCAACAAACTGGAAATCAAGAAATCGCATTAATCCATTATGAAGAAATCTGTATTTGCAATTCTCAATAACCGGCAGCAGGCCGAGACGGTGGTCGAGCGTCTAAAAAGCGTCGGTTTCTACCCCAATGACATTTCGATGCTCTTTTCGGACACATCGGGCAGCAAAGACTTCGCCATTGAACACGAGACCAAAGCCCCTGAAGGAGCCACAACGGGCGGGACCACCGGTTTTGTCGCGGGGGGCATCCTGGGCTGGCTCGCCGGGATCGGGACTCTTGCCATCCCCGGCCTCGGGCCATTTATCGCCGCAGGACCCATCATGGCCGCCTTGAGCGGAGCCGCTGTCGGCACCGCGTTGGGGGGAATCGTTGGCGCACTCGTCGGAATGGGCATGCCGGAATTTGAGGCCCGCCGTTATGAGTCCAAAATCAAGGAAGGCAACATCCTCGTCTCCGTTCACACGGAAGATTCCGGCGGAGTGGACCGCGCGACAGCCGTGCTGCGGGAATGCAACGCGCAGGATATCTCGACCGCTTCGGAAGCAGCCGTACCTGAAGAGCATCCGGAAAGAAAACAATAACCAACTGCTTCAAGGTTGATCCGTGCCGTCCACAACGGCACGGATTTTTCTTTTTTAAAGCAGCGCACTTTCCAGCGCCAAGCTCAGGTGGGCGCAGACACGCGATTTATCTGAGTGAGAGCGATTTGGAAAGGGTCCATCTCTTTTGGACTCGTCAACATCCCGATAGCGCTTTTCCCGGCGACCCGGACCGAGGAGTTGCGCTTCCACCTTTTGCGGGCGAGCGATTTAAGCCCTGTCAATTACAAGCGAGTCGCCGAGGCAGACGGCCAGGAGGTGCCGTGGGAGCAGATCGTTAAAGGGTACGAATATGAAAAGGGGAAGTATGTCGTCCTCAAGGAGGAAGACTTTGCACGGGTGGACATCGAAGCGACCCGGACGATCGATATTAGCGATTTTGTGCCGCTGGAACAGGTGGACCCGATGTTCTTCAGCAAACCGTATTACATGATTCCTGAGAAAGGAGGCGAACGCGCCTATGCCCTGCTGCATGATGCGCTCAGGGATTCCGGTAAGATCGGCATTGCCAAAGTGGTCATCAAAACCCGTGAGCACCTTGCCTCGGTTAAACCGGCCGCGCGGGGATTGGTGCTGGAATTGATGCACTTCGCCGCCGAGTTGGTGGATGCTTCCGAATGGAAAATTCCCGAGGTGCGGGAGATTGGAAAACGGGAGGTTGAAATGGCGAAGGCGCTCATTAGCGGAATGAGTAGCGAATGGGATCCGACCCGCTATAAAGACGATTACCGGGAAGCCGTTCACAAGTTGATCGAGGAAAAAATCGAGCACGGAGGAGAGTTGCCGGGGAAACCCAGGCCGAAGCCCAAACCAGGCAAGGTGATTGACCTCGTCTCCGTGTTGCAGGAAAGCCTGGCGCAGACCGAGGCGAAGAAAAAAGCGGCGGCAAAATCCGCCAAAGAGCGGAAACAAACAGGCGGCGCACCAGCCAGGAAAAAGAGGCGGGCTGCGTGAAGAAACTCGCCGAGTACCAGCGCAAGCGGGATTTCACGAAGTCTCCAGAGCCGAAACCTGCGGAGCCGCAGAGTAAGAAAACAAGCGCCACGCCGGGGATGTTCGTGGTTCAAAAGCACGCGGCATCTCATCTGCATTATGATTTCCGGTTGGAAATGGGTGGCGCTTTAAAGTCGTGGGCCGTGCCCAAAGGAATCCCGTTTGGAGAAAGCGAGAAGCATCTCGCGGTTCAGGTGGAAGATCATCCGCTCGACTATGCACGCTTTGAAGGGACGATCCCAAAAGGGGCGTACGGGGGCGGCACAGTCATGGTCTGGGATTTGGGCGAATACACCGTTTCCGGCGATGATCCGCTGAAAGCGTATGCCTCAGGGAAGTTGCATCTGCATTTGAAGGGCAAAAAACTTCGGGGCGAGTGGACACTGGTTCGGACCCGTGTCCGAGCAGGAGCCGGGAAAGAGAACTGGCTCCTGATAAAGACCGGCGATTCTGTGCGCCCGGTAAGCGCCAGGAAAGACGATGAATCGGCACTTTCTGGACGGACCATGAAAGGGATCGCACAGGAACAAGCTTTCTCGTTGTCTGAGACCTCTCCCAAGCCCGTCCGTCGAGGTCTGCGGCCGGAGTTTGTTCAACCGATGAAAGCAAAACTTGTCCAGACGCTTCCAGATCATCCGGGGTGGATTTATGAAATAAAGTTTGATGGGTATCGCGCCATTGCGGTGAAGGACAGCGCAACGGTTGTACTCTATTCCCGTAACCACAAGCTGTTGCAATTCCCGGAATTAGCGAACGCCGTTGCCCGGCTTTCCTGCGAGAGCGCGGTATTCGACGGGGAAATTGTGGTCCTCGACGCTGAGGGTCGCTCCTCGTTTCAACTGCTTCAAGCCAGGCAAACCGGAGATGCATTGAACGCGCCGCTGTACTTTTATATTTTCGACCTCTTGCATCTGGACGGCGTTTCCTTTCGCGACCGTCCCATGTCCGAACGCAAAAAGCTTCTTGCCGAGCTGCTCCCGAAAACCGATTCGCCGTTGCGATTCTCCGGCGCGCTCCCCGGCAACCCCGAGGAGATTTTGAGCCAAATCAAAGCGCATGGGCTGGAGGGGATCGTGGCCAAACGGGCCGATTCCCGCTATGAGCCGGGGAAACGGAGCGGGGCATGGATCAAAGTGAAATGCCTCAACGAGCAGGAGTTTGTGATCGGCGGCTACACCTTTCCGAAAGGAACCCGCAGCCATATCGGAGCCTTGCTTATCGGGTACTACGAGCAGGGGCGATTGCGGTTTGCGGGAAAAGTCGGCACTGGATTTTCCGAGTCGATGCTGGAAAAGATGCTCCGAGATTTTGAGCCGCTGCGCACCGCCACCTGCCCCTTTGTAGACATCCAGTTGCGGGGAACCACGGGCAACGAAGGGCTTTCTCCAGCCGAGGTGAAGCGCTGCAAATGGATCCAACCCGAACGGGTTTGCCAGGTGCGGTTTACAGAATGGACCCGCGAGGGAAAACTGCGGCAGCCTGTTTTTCTGGGGCTCAGGACGGACAAGGCCGCCACAGAGGTCGTTCGGGAGAAGGCCTGAGAAGGCCGGTTCACCCTTTGGTCGCCATCATTGCGAGGACAAATGCCCAGGGTAGGCCCAAATGGAGCGGCAAGGGCGAATCAGGACAGGTGCCTGATGGCGACGAAAAAGACAGAAGTGGAGGTCGAGGGGCGGAAAGTGGCTTTGTCCAATCTCGATAAAATTTTCTATCCGGCGACTGGTTTTACGAAAGCGCAAGTGATCGACTACTACATCCGGATTGCCCCCGTTCTGTTGCCCCATCTCGAATGCAGGCCGTTGACGCTCAAGCGCTATCCCGACGGCGTGGAGGGCCTTCATTTTTACGAAAAACAGTGTCCCTCCCATCGCCCCGCCTGGCTGCGGACGGCCAAAACTCCGCGCCAAAGCAAAGCAGAGCCGATCGACTATTGCGTCATCGACTCGCTTCCGGCTCTCGTATGGGTGATCAACCTGGCCAACTTGGAATTGCACACGTTCCTGCATTGCACGACAGCGCAGAATCGTCCGACAGCAATAGTTTTCGATCTCGATCCCGGTCCGCCTGCGGACATCATTTCCTGTTGCCGCGTCGCCCTATGGTTGCGGGAGTTGCTCACAGCGATGAAGCTTGAGTCCTTGGCAAAGACTTCCGGCTCCAAAGGGATGCAGGTTTACATCCCCTTAAATAGCCCGGTCACTTATGAGCAGACCGCCGAATTCTCGCATCAGATCGCGCTTCAAATGACGCAGGAACATCCCGAATGCGTGTTGCCGAAAATGAGCAAGAGCTTGAGGCAAGGAAAAGTATTCATCGATTGGAGCCAGAACAATTCCCATAAAACCACCGTTTGCGTTTATTCCTTGCGGGCGAAGGAGCGCCCCACGGTTTCCACCCCGGTCACTTGGGAGGAAGTGGAGCGGGCAGGGAAGACCAAGAAAAGCCTCGGCTTCGAGTCCGGCGAAGTGCTGCACCGGGTGGACAAATACGGCGATTTATTCGAACCGGTTCTGTCCCTTCGGCAGAAACTTCCCAAGACAAACCGTTGAAGGATCGGATCGGGAAACCCCTGTTCTGCTGCCATTTCAGGCAGGCAAAGCGCGCTTGCCGGGCGGGTTTCGCGATTCTATCGAGGCTTCCCAAAAACAACACTTATGAAACTACTGTCACTTAAAATCAATTCATTGAACGACGTGTTTGTGCAGGAACTGCGCGATATCTACGATGCCGAAGGGCAATTAGTCCATGCACTGCCGAAGATGGCCGAGGCGGCATCCACCAGCGAGCTGCGGATGGGGTTTGAGCAACACCTCAGCCAGACCCAGGGCCATGTTTCACGGTTGGATCGCATTTTCGCATCGCTGGGTCAGGAATCCGGCGGAGAAACCTGCGAGGCAATGGAAGGCCTGATTAGCGAAGGCAAGGATTACATCAACGCCGAGGGGGATCCCATGGCCCGCGACGCCGGTCTCATCGCCGTTGCACAAAAAGTCGAGCATTACGAGATCGCTGCTTACGGCACACTGCGGAGCATCGCCAAACGGCTGGGCAACGCGAGCGCCGAAGCGCTGCTCCAACAAACCCTGGAAGAAGAAAGCCAGACCGACAAAAAGCTGACGAGCATCGCCGAGCGCCAAGTCAACGTGGGAGCTGACAAAGGGCCCCGGTAACAAAAAACCAAATGTGGTGCGCGGCCTCTCTTCGGGGCCGCGCCCGTCTGCCTCTCAATGGCCCATCCATGAGCCCCGAGAACCCAGACGTTAGCTGCGATTCCTTTCAACATATGAACGACAAATTGATCAATAAACGCGTTGCCATTCTCGTCACCGATGGAGTCGAGCAGGCGGAACTCGAAGGGCCTTTGCGGGGACTGGAAGATGAGGGAGCCATTCCTCTTATCGTTTCGCTCAAACCGGGGCGGATCCAGGCAATGCATCATGCCGATAAAGGCGAGGAATTCGAAGTGGACGAAACCCTGGATCACGCCAGGGCGCAAGATTTCGATGCCCTTGTGATCCCCGGTGGGCTGCTCAATCCCGACACCCTGCGCGCAACCCCGGCGGCCGTCGATTTTGTCCGCGAGTTTGCGAATGCAGGCAAACCGATCGCGGCGATTTGCCACGGCCCGTGGCTGCTGATTGAAGCTGGTCTCGTGGAAGGCCGCAGGCTCACTTCCTGGCCGGCCATCAAGACCGACGTGAGGAACGCCGGAGGCGAATGGGTGGACGAGCCGGTGGTGGTGGACAACGGATTGGTGACAAGCCGCATGCCTGCGGATATCCCGGCGTTCAATGCGAAGATGGTCGAGGAATTCGCCGAAGGGTATCACGAAGGAATGCAATCCTTTGCCAAACAACACGCGCGCTAGCGCGATCTCCGGGATGCGCCTTTACTTCTTCAGACATGGTCAGGCGGATTGGCCGCATCGGAACGACTCCGATGACAACCGGCCTCTGAACAAGCGAGGCGCGAAAGAGACGCGCCGGATGGCGAAATTTCTGCGATGCCTTGGCATTAAACCGGGCCTCCTCATGACCAGCCCGCTCCCACGGGCATCGCAGACGGCGGAAATTGCCGCCGAGGAGTTCCAAGCGCCGCTGGTTGAGGAGGCGGCGCTCTCCCCAGGATGCGACGTGGCGAAATTGCGGGCGATTCTCAAAAAACATCCTGGGCAAGAAGAGGTGATGCTGTTTGGGCACGAGCCGGATTTGAGCACCATCCTGAAAGCCCTCACCGGGTCGCGCCTGAAAATTTCCAAATCCGGGGTGGCCCGTGTGGACCTGGACGCAAAGCTCACGGGCAAACTTGTGTGGCTGTTTCCTCCGAAAATTGCCGATTAAGCAGATTCCCCCTGCGCCATGCAAAGGACGAGTAACGCGGCGGCCGCAAATGCCTTGGTCGGCCTTTGGCGCATTGCCCTGACCACGTTCCTGATTCTCACCCTGTACTTTGGCCGGGATGTGCTCATTCCCGCAGCCCTGGCCGGTTTGCTGGCCTTTGTGTTCTCCCCGATGGCGACCCGCCTGGAGCGATGGATCGGGCGCATCGCCGCGGTACTTTTCGTCGTCTCGATTCTTTGCGCCTTCATTGTCGGCACCGGCTGGATTTTGACCCATCAACTCGTGGATGTGGGCATAAAACTCCCGGATTACCAGGTGAATATTGAAAAGAAAATCCGCGCTTTCCAAATCCCCGGCGGTGGGGCTGCTTCGCGACTCTTGCAGATGATCACGGAGTTGCGAAAGGAGCTTCCTGGTGCACCGGAGGGCACGCAAAAAACCCCCGCCCCGGAGGCGGCGACAGGCAATCCGCCGATGCCCGTGGAAATTGTTCGGACGCCGGAAACGGGCGCTGCCCAGTGGATTCAAAAGGGGATCGTTTTTTTTCTCGGCCCGCTTGGAAAAACAGCTCTGGTAATGCTGCTCTTGATCTTCATCCTCATGCAGCGGGAAGATATTCTGAACCGTCTGATTCGCCTGACCGGGCAAGGCAATATCAGCGCGACCACGCTTGCGCTGGGGGACGCAGGGGGACGTCTGGCCCGTTACCTGCGCTTCCAACTTTTGGTCAACATCACCTACGGCATCTCGGTCGCGATCGGCCTTTATTTCCTGGGGATTCCGAACGCGATTTTATGGGGTGGGCTGGCCGGACTGCTGCGGTTCATTCCATACGTGGGGCCATGGCTTGGTGCCGCTCCGCCGCTCGCACTGGCGCTGGCCATTGCTCCCAACTGGGTCATCCCGCTGTTGACCTTCGGGTATTTTATCGTCTTGGAACTCATCAACAGCAACGCCGTCGAGCCGTGGCTCTACGGGTCCGTGACCGG
Source organism: Verrucomicrobiota bacterium (assembly GCA_026398235.1). Lineage (GTDB taxonomy): Bacteria > Verrucomicrobiota > Verrucomicrobiia > Chthoniobacterales > Chthoniobacteraceae > UBA695. The sequence goes on along the minus strand of JAPLTE010000129.1, from coordinate 73,737 downwards.
TGTAACGCCGCTGGCCATCGTAGCGGGAGCGGTTTTCTGGACGTGGATTTGGGGCCCCATCGGCCTCCTGTTGACGACCCCGCTCATGGTCTGCCTCGTCGTGCTGGGCCGCCACGTGCCGCAACTCACATTCCTGACCGTGCTCTTGAGCGACGAACGCGCCTTGACGATGCCGGAGGAAACTTATCACCGCTTGCTGGCTTATGAATCCGAAGACGTGAGCCCGTTTATCGAAACCTACCTTGAGAACCATCCGCTCATCGCTCTTTATAACGATGTGCTCCTCCCGGTGCTCGGGATGGCCGAAATAGATTATCAGCGCGCGCTGCTTTACCAGGGGCAGCGCGATTCGGTTTTTCGAGCCGTCCGGGAAATTCTGGAAGACCTGCGCGAACATCCTCCTTCCGGTTTCGCTGAAACCGTTCCGCCTCCGGGCCCGAAGCGTTCCGTTTGCTGTCTGGCAGCGCGCACGGAGCGGGACGAACTCTCCGCAAGGATGCTTGCCCATGTATTGGAAAACCAAGGTTTCACGGTGGTTTTGCCGCATCGGACCGGCGAGGAGCTCATGGCAATTTTGGCCGAGAACAAGCCCCAGGCGATCTGCATTTCCTCCCCCTCCTCAGCAGCCCACGCACGTCGTTTGAGCTTCAAGCTGCGCGCCCATTTTCCCGACCGATACCTCCTGGTTGGGCTCTGGGGGGCCGCCCAAAACGAATCCGAAAAAACCTTGCTTGCAGCAGGTGCGAATGGGATTGCCTATTCGCTGATGGAAGCGATCGAACGTCTCCGCTCGCTGGAAAATCAGAGCGCCCCGCGCAATCCGCCCTAAGCTACCCTTTTTTTGCAAGCGGCGTGCGAAATTTCAGTCATGGAGAGCGGCATTTACATTGGCACCAGTGGCTGGTCCTACAAAGCTTGGGCTGAAACATTTTATCCCAAAGCGCTGCGTCCCGCCGAGCATCTCGCCTATTACGCGCAGCATTTCCCCACCGTGGAAATCAATGCCACCTTCTACCGCTTGCCTGAAACCCGGACGATCCAAACCTGGCACGACAAAGCGCCTCCGAATTTCCTTTATGCCATAAAAGGAAGCCGCTCAGTAACCCATTACAAGCGGCTGAAACCTGGCGCACGCTCCTTTGCATTGCTGCTGGAACGGATCGGAGCCTTGCGAGAGCATTTGGGCCCGGTGCTTTGGCAATTGCCGGGCAACTTTCCCAAAGACGTACCCCGGCTCGCCGCGTTTTTAAAAACTCTGCCCAGGAAATTCCGGCATGCCATGGAATTCCGGCATCCGTCCTGGCTCGATCAGGAAATTTTCCATCTCTTATCCGACCGGGGCGTTGCTTTGGTTTCCCTCAGTTCCAATGCGATGCCGATGGAGCTGACCCTCACGGCGGATTTTACGTACATTCGCTTTCATGGGTTGCAGGGGGGCGCGGCGCATGACTACACAGAGCAAGAACTGCAGCCTTGGGCCGACCATCTTCGGGATTGTGCCCACAAGAAAATTTCCGCCTTTGTTTATTTCAACAACGACGTAAACACCCGCGCCCCGATGAACGCGCTGGCACTAAGCAAAATGGCGGGAGTCGCTCTGAGCGCTGTTTGAGGAGGGAGACTTTGCCGTGTTTTACCACGGCAAAGCCTTTTGCTCCAAAACGGCTACCTCACCCCGAGCAAGCGGAGCGTTTCGGGAGTCAGTCGTCCTGTGGGCCGCAACCGGTTATCCGCCTGCCACTGCACGAGGGCGGCGTGGGATTGGGGGCCAAACTCCCCATCAATCACCCCGCGATAATACCCCCTGCGGGCGAGAGCCCGTTGGGCATCCACCAACATCGTATCGCGCACCTCCCGCCCCACCACCACCGGCACCCGTTCATAGTAAACCGGAGGCGGGCCGTAATAGCCGTAGTAAGGAGGAGGAAAAAGTGGAAAGCCGAAACCGAAGCTCAAACTCGGCCCACCGCATCCCCACCTCGCGGACGCAGGGAATGCCAAGGCTCCCATGGCCGCAACCGTCAAAGCAATCGTTTTGAGACTCATAAGATTGAATGGTTCAAGCGCACGAGTTCGCGCCAGTGCGCCTTCATTTTCAACAACCTCGCACAAGGGAAGGCAAATTCAAGTCACTCCCGGTGCCAAACCCGGCAACAATTTCCCCAAGTGAGGTGCAGGAGCGAACCGGCTGTTAACGAATCGTAAGGCCAAAGCGGTTCGGCGGTCCGAAAAAGTCCATAGGAGGAATATATGAAACAAAGTATAAAATGGATAGCCGCCCTTTGCACGGTTGCCTCGGCAGGCGTAGCAATGGGGTGTGGCTGCTCTTCGGAAGTCCGCCGCATTGAGCCGGTTCGGGAAATGGTCGTTCAAAGGACCACCACCACCTGTTTAATGGAGCCTCGGAGCTCGATTGATTGGGGCGCTCCGTTCCGTACCGTCGGCCATGTGATTGCTGCACCGTTTGTCGCCATGGGCAACGCGTTCACGCCTTCCTATGCCGAACCGGTTGCGGAACAGACCTATTGCCCGACCTACAGGTCGCGCGCTTTGATGCCGGTGGGCGAACGGATCACAACCGTGAAAACCGTCCGCACCCGGACAGTGCTGCAACCCGTGGGCGAGCGGATCATCTCGGAGCGGCGCTGCTACAGCACGCTGCAACCCGTGGGTGAGCGGTTCTACTACAGGAGCACGCTGCAACCGGTAGGGGAACGGTTCTACTACAGGAGCACGCTGCAACCCGTAGGGGAGCGGTTCTACTACAGGAGCACGCTACAACCCGTAGGGGAGCGGACCGTCATCATCAGGCATCATCACCACAAAAAGATGATCAAACCTGTGGGGGAGCGGTTCATAATCGAAAAGCGCACCCAAAAAACAATGCTTAAACCGGTAGGGGAACGTCATGAGATTTCCAAAACCTACTCGAAAAAGCAATGGAGTGAGCCGCAGAAATAACAATTGAAAAACTGAAACCTGGGGCCGGAGAGAATAGCATTTCTCCGGCCCCTTTCTGTACCGTTAACGCGTGAGGCGGAACAAGGCGCGCCCCAACCCTTCAAAATGCGCGGTGAATCGCATCAGCATATTGCGGGCGGCGGGAACCATGAGCAGCCGTTGCAGCCGCGTTGCCCAGCGCAAGCGACGGCGGAAGCGGGCATCGCAGGCCTGTGCGATTTGGGCCTGCGCCTCGGTCCAACTCAGTTTGCCCCGGCTATATTCCGCGAGGGGGTCGAGGGCCATTTCCGCAGACTCAAGCGCCATGGACATTCCGTTGCCGGTCATCGGCGGGATCATCGTCAAAGCGTCGCCAATGCAACATTGAGCGATGGTGCGGGCGTTTCGCGGCCGCAGATCGAGACCGGCTACAGAGCAAAAACTGTTTTCCTCGAATTGGGCAGGGGCGAGCCGCTCGTGCAGAGGGGAGCCTTCGGGACCCGTAAGCCATTGACGCCAAGTTGTGCCCAAATCCGGGACTGTTGTCTCGGTGCGGAAAAGGCCGCATACGTTGAAAATCTCTCCCGGTAATCGACACAAACCGACATAGCCTGAGGCAAGGAAATGGAGTTCCAGATCCGCCGACGGGACCACGTTGCGCGCGTGCGCCTTCAAGCCGATCCAGCGGTAGCCTTCCACCACAGGCTCGATCTGGCGGCCACTGGCCCGCACGATGCCTGGACCGTACGCGCCTCGCCAACGCTCCCCCGGCTTGAGTTTCCCGCCGAGCCGCACCAATTCCTCAGCCAACAACGAGTCCAAAACGAAGCGCGACAGGCACAAAGCCGGTTGGGGGAGGGGACGCGAAGGGACGCTCGATCTGCCGCAAAAGAACGCCGCATCCACGGCGGGACGGGCACCTGCTTTCTCAAGGAGGCCCAGGAGTCCCAGACGCGCGAGCACCTCTTGCCCCTGCCCGGAGATGAACTCGCCGCAGACCCGGTGCCGGGGATAGGCCCCCGCTTCCCAAAGCGTGACCGGCACGCCGCGCTGCCGCAACCCGATACCGAGCGCCAGCCCGGCAAGCCCGCCTCCCACCGTGGTGATCGTTTCAGGCATAACGCTTGGCGACAAAACAGTGGCTGAAAAGTCCAGCACGACCCTCACGCAAGAGCCAGGAATCCCGCTCAGGCCAGAGTGCGGAAAGTTCCTTGCCTGTAAACCCGGCACGCACACTCACCGCGGCATCATGCCGCGTCACCGGGTTGCAGCCGATGGCCCAGAGCAGGTGTGCCGCCGCGAGCGCAAAGAACGAGCGGCGCGGTTCGCATGCAATGAACAGGCTGCACCTTGCCGCTGCCCGGTCCAGCAACTCGCGCAAGGCGGCATCCTCAAAATGGTGTAAAAACAAGTTCGCCAAAATCACATCGGCCACCTCCTCCGTGTGATCCAGCCAGGTCATGACATCCAGCGTCACCGGCGTTGCGTGCCAGTTGAGTTCCACAAACGCGTGGCGGGTTTCTTCGGTCACAAGATAGCGCAGGTCGATGCATTCCGCCTCCGCCGTCACCCCGAGCGCCGACCAGGAGCGCGCCAATTCCAGGAGCAGACTGCCATCGCCCGCCCCCAGTTCGCAGATGCGCAGCGAGCGCTCACGGATCGTGTCGAAATCCAGATGTTCGGAAAAGGCCTTCGTTAAAATACCCGCGTTGCCCATGATGCGGTTGAGCCGCCGCAAGTCGGCACGGGAACGGATTGCCCACGGTGCCGAAGCAGGCAGATGGTCGAGCAGTTCTGGTTGGACCTCGCGGTGCATAGTCAATCCACTTTCAAGAGAGCCCCGTGGCAGCTGAAGCCGGCGCCAAACGACAACATCCACCACCAACCGCCAGGCGTTGCTTCCGCAAGCGCCTTTTCCAACACAAACAGAACGAACGGGCTGCTGAGGTTCCCAAATTCTCTCAAAACCCCCGCACTGAGCAGGAGGTCGGTTTCGCTCAGGCAAAGCTCCTTCTGCAACGCGCCGAGCACTTGCTGCCCTCCGGCGTGCAAGATCCAGCCCGTGAGATCGGCAGCCGTCAATTCCGCATCTTGCAGCATCCCGCCGAGAACGCTTTTGGCGTGACGGGCTGCCAGTGTCGGGACCTGGCGGCTCAGGATATTGCGCAACATCCCTCCGCGTTGTTCAAATCGGAGCAGGTTGCGATCCTTGGGGCTGTGAAGGCTCCGGGCCGCTTTCCATTCCACTCGGCGCGCATGCCCCGCAGGCTGTGCGGAGAGGACTCCGGCAGCAGCCCCGTCGCCGAAAAGACAATCGCTGACGAGCACCCCAGGGTCGTCATCCAAATAAAAAGCCGCGCTGCAAATCTCCACGCAAATCGAGAGCACCTGTCGGGCGCCCCCTTGCAGCACGGCATGGGCAGCGCGTAAATTCGGCAGCGCCGCCCCGCACCCTTGCCCGACCAGATCAAGCGCCAGCACCTCGGGGCGCAGCCCCAACCCTTCGCACACATAGCTGGAAAGGCCCGGGCACAAGTAGCCGGTGCAGGTGCTCACCACCACCGCATCCACCTCCCGTGGAGTGATTCGCGCATTCGCGAGCGCCCGTTCGGCAGCTTGCAGGGCGAGGGCGGGAGCGTGTTCCGCAAAACGTGCGTGCAGGGCATCCGGCGTCAGGTCAAAAGCGTCCGTCAGCTTCGCGAGCGCAAAATGCCGGGTCTCCACCCCGTTCTCGGAGGTCAGCACTTTTTGAAGGATTGCCCGTGCGCGGGCGTTGAGTCGCGGGAACAGAGGCGCATTCTGGATGGCAGCCCAGCACTCCCACTGCGTAAAGCGGTGAGGCGGAACCGCCGTAGCGAGTCCCGTTAGAAACATGGTGTTTTCATAATCGGTGCAAATCTCCTGTTTCTAAACGCGCCAGCCTCTGCCGAAGGTTGGAAAAAACGCAGGATTGGCGTGGGGCCGGGGTGTGAACCCGCGGATAGCCCCGGAAGTAAAGTAGGCGAAGACAATGCAGAAGCAGACTAAGGCTGATGCCGCCCCATCTTTCCAGCTCCAGCGACGACAATCCCCCGCAACCCCGAAGGAAAGAGGTGTTTGACGCATGAGCGGGAAAGCGTTTTGGGCGTCGAAGTTTTGCTTGAGCAGGTCCAATCCCTGGACCTTGACGCTAGGGACAAGCGCAAGCAGATCAGGCCAGCGAGCGGCACCCCGCCGTTGCTGAAGGACCCCCTCTTGAGTGCCGCGATCCGCATTTTTCCCCGTGTGGATCGCGTCACGATAAGCAACAACCGGATCACCGCCAGCCAGCCAGCCCAAGCCGCGGTGGTGAATGAGATGAAACCGGCGGCGATTCCGGAATAAATATTCGCCTCCGGGCCTGCGTCCCAGAGGCGAATAACAATTACAGTTCAGTCACGGAGAAGTGGCAACCATTCGCCTCCCATTCTCCGGCTGGGGCCGGCTTAAGCCAACACGCAGGTGGCTGTCAGCCCTCCCCAACGATTTACTATTTCGACTTCGCCGGCGTCAACACTTCCAAAATGCGTTGAGCATAGATGCGATGGAGAAAATCGTTGGGGTGGTTTGCGCCATTTCCTAATGTATCCAAATAGTTTTTGTGTTTGATCAATTCCAAATGAGTGGTGGTCATATCCACGAAAGCCAGGCCAGGGCGCGAAATTTTTAGCGCCACATCTCTTAAACCCAGCACAGGTTCCAACCCGGAAGGTTGCTCGGGGTTGTTCAGCATCGACGTGACGACGATCAGTTCCGTTTCCGGCGATTCCTTGCGAATGGAATCGATGATTTTTTGGAGATCCTCCGGGTAGGTTTTTCTATGGCGTTCTCCGCGATCGTTCATGCCGTAGCCGATGATGGCGAGATCGGGCTTGAACCATCCCGCCTGGCTCGCTGCCTGGCTGGCCCCAAAGGCCGCTCCCGCGCCCCCACGCGAATGATTCATGTAAGTGATCTTGTTGCCGTATTGTTGCTGCAAGCCCCAAGCCACCAACTCGCCGAAAGGCGGCTGATAAGGCCAAGTTCCCCAATGTTTGGACGCATTACCCCCAAGCGAAATACTATCTCCGAAAAAGACCAATTTAACCGGAGCTTTGGCTTCAAGTAGTTTTTTTAAACGAGGCAGATTGTCCAGTGTGGATACTGGCGCAGGAAATTTCCAATCGCGAGAAGAAGGCTCATAAGTGACTTCCATCTGGCGCTCGCGATACCAAGTGCCTTCGATCAAATGAACCTTGCCGAGAGTCTTGGTCACCCCGCCGTTCTTATTCTTGTGCTCTACGGCAAAGAACTCGGATGCAAGTTGAATGGGAGCCTTCGAACCTACAGGCAAGACCAGCTTGCCGTCACGCAAAATCCAGTCCCGCCCTTCCTGCAATTCTCCGCCTTTTGCATCGATTACTTCAACGATTTTTTTGGCCGGGTACATTAACTGAACCGTCAGTTCTTTTTCTCGACTCTGCGTGATGGGCATGCAGGCTTCACGGTAAACGACAGGCCCGCTCTGGACCGGTTGAAGCCGTTTAGCCCAGTCCTGAGTCCAATGGACGGAGGGAGCAACTACGAGAGTCGGCGGCTTTTGCTCCGGCCCTGGAATCAGTTTATAAACTTCGTAATAGGCCGGCTTGCCGGTCATTTTCAGTTCGAGATGGAGCTTCCGCTTTCCCGCCGGACGCGTCAGTGCGTCGCTCACTGCTCGGGTCACATCAATGGTATAGGGCTGTTGGTATCCCGGCGGGTGAGACGCCGGCGCTGCCCATCAACTCCAGCGATTCACCTCCAGATGGCTTGGCCATCACATGCAAGGCTCCGCGTCCTTCCACTCCCGGTTTTTGGCCGGGCCGCTTCACCGCAAACCGCTCCAGTCCGAACTGCAATACAGCCAAGGGGGTCGTCGGTTGCGAGAGCGAGTCGAGATCAAAATCCAAACTCAACCCCACACCACCCCCTTCGGGTTCATTCGCCAGCACCTTGATACCTGGATCTGAAACGCCTTCAGGCAATTTCCCGGTTTGATCGATTTGGATCACCGGAATTCTTGGAAATGCAGGGTCCATTTTTTCGCCGAAAAGCAAACTGCTAGTGGCTATGAATACTGCGGAAGCAATTAAGGGTATTTTTTTCATATAACTTATTTTTGTATCTTGAGGGTGACTGGTCCGAAAAGGCCTGCGGGAAGGGGCGTTTGTGCTCGTATGGCGGGTGAAGCAACCCAGGTGATTCGCTGGGCGGCTGGTATTTTTTCATCTGCGAGCAGGCGATTGATCCAGGTGTTTACAACTTCGATCTCCAGTTTGTTGTTCTTTTCCTGCACGGCGGAGCCGATATCCACACTCCACGGCTTGCACCAAATTACGCCAAGATCTTTTCCATTCAGCCGTACTTGCGCAAGGCTCCTAACGGAGCCCAAATCCAGCAAAACCGGATGACCTTTGGCTTCGGCGGGCAAATCAAAAACGTTGTGATAAATGGCAGGACCGCTGTAATTTTTGATCCCAGGCTCAGAACGCTTGGTCCAATCTTCCAGTTGCGCGAACACCACCGAGGCGGGGCCTCCCAACCGCGGGTCGAATGTGACGGTCCATGGCGTATCGATGCTGCCAACGGTCTGCAACTGAGGGAAATTGCTGCCCCCGCCCTTCATCTGGGCTGGTTTACGGAACAGGACGAACAACGATTGGCGAGCTTCAAAATGCAACGGAACAACGGTCCGCTCGCCTTCTTGTGTGAACTCCGGCAAAGCACGATGTTTGGCGGTAACAGGATCCCACAATTCCGGTTGTTTGCCGGCAACGCGGAAGGACGCGGACGCCGAGACAGGTTGGTTTGATTGGTTTGAAATGAAATATATTTCCCCTTCCGGCGTGGTCCGGTGGAACCAGGGAAGGACCGGCCCTTCAGCAGCTGTCCACAGCATCGCTTTTGCATCCAAGCCCGCGATGTCCCGCGGAACATCAAGCTGTTGCAAGACCTCTTGCACACTCATGCCCTGGAAGACCCCGCCTTTTCCAAAGCGCGCTTCCCGGCGTGTTTTGCCATCGAGATTTCCCCAGATCTCCTGCGCAAGCTTCCGCACTTTTTGATCGGCTTTTGGGTAATCCTGCATACTGGGCGAGCGCGACGGGGGAGGCCCCAGCACGACGCCACCTTCGGCAATCAAGCCGCGCAGTTTTTCGAGAAGCTCCGGGCGCATGGTGTCCAATGGCGGAAGCACCAGCAGACGATAGGACATCCCGTCGGGCAGCACGAAGTGGCCGTCCTTGACTTGCAGGCGATCACGAATGGCCTCGCCATTGATATCGTCGGCCCGGTAGCCCTCGGGCAATTCGGCCCCACGGGTACCCGACATTTTTGGAGCATCCTCGCCAATGAAATAGGCCACATCCACCACGGGAAGCCCTTGTTGGAGCAGGAAATGGCTGCGCCGTAAGTAATCGATCCAAGCCTTCCCTTTTTCGAACCAGGTATTGTGACGATTGAACTCTGTGCCAAACCACGAGTTCATTCCCGGAGCGCGTTCCTCGGGTTGATGAATATAAACATGCAGCACGAAGTGGTTTATGCCGTTGGTTTGCTGAAAATCCCCGAGCGGCTTGAGGGCCCACGGGTCTTGGGTGAAACCATAGGACGGTGTCCCGGTGTAAGCCTCGGAGGAAACGATCTGCTTCCCATAAATATGGGCTCCGGACACAGCCCCGAGAACTTCCATTCCGCCATGCTTTGGACTGATCCAAAACTCGCCGCCAATTCCGTCGGCACTCGATCCCAATTGAAGAAACTCCGCAGGGAATCCATAGTGGCCGTAGGGTTCCAGCCAAAACTTCATGCCATCGCGGTTGCCGAGATCGCGAAAGCTCCCGTAGGCGTTGGCGATACGATCCGCAACGAACCGGCGCAAATCCCACATGAAGCGCGTGGATTGATCCGCGCTGCCAACCAGCCGTCCTGTCAAAGTAGGCAGCCAGGGAATAGGATCATACCCGTAGCTCTTCATAAACATTTCCCGGGCGTCATCGGTCCAGTTCTGGGAACCGGTTTCGTAGCTGTCGATCATGAAACCGCGGAGCGCCTTGCGCTGCTCTGCGGGAATTCGCGACACCACTTTTCCCATATAGGCCTTGTAGTGCTCCGCCATGGCCGCAGGGCTCATCTTGTCCACTTCAAGCCCCGTTGCTTCTTTTGCTGCCGGGACGTTTTTCACTCCCGTCGGTCGCATAACAACGCGAACAATCGTCCATTCCCCCGGTGGAACATTCCATGTTAAAACACCGCCGGCGGCAACTTGCTTTGTCAGATCAACCATGCGGGAAGGGTCGATGCAAAATTGGGGGGCATCCGGTTCGGGCTGGCTCCGCCAAAGGTAATAGTCCCAAGGCGGCAGGATTTCAGGGCACATTTTCCCGAGTTGCTGCTCGATGAAACTTTCTAGTCGGGCGCCCCCTGAAAGCTCGATCTCCGCCAGAGATACCTTCTTTATGTCTTTCCGCAGCTTGATGTTTTCGAGAACCAGGCGAAACCGTTTTGCGCTCTGCAAAGGAAAACTGATAGTGACCGGCCCTCGTGTCATGGGGCCTGTCGCTTCGCCACAGGCATTGCGCCGGTAATCAAACTTGCGAACGCTGCGGAAGGAACCATCCGCGTTCTCCGCCAACAGTTCGCAGTCGGCATCAAAGGCCCCCGCTTTGCCGCGATCGGGTTCTACGTTTCTCAAAGGCAGATGCAGCGTCAAGGAGCGGGCTGTAAACGGCTCCCTCGCAGTTACCTCGAACACCAGTTTGCCACCCTTTTTGGCTGGCGCTGAAAAACTGGCCACCGTCTCTAGCTTTCCGTCCATCAAAAGGTCGGCATTTTCAATTGCAGGATCGCAAGTAACCTTCGGCGCTTGAAGCGCCAGTGTATCGGCATCTCCACGCGGCGATGGAAACGCAAGAACCGCCACGTTCTGCACGAAGTCTTCGGGAATGGGGCTGGCTTTCGTTCCCTTGCTTTCAGGTTCCGGCAGCTTGTCTTTGAAGACGCTCGGGCCGCTGACACGCCGTTCGGTGCAATCCAGATACCGCATCGCCTGTTCCGGTTTGATCCAAGGACCGCCAGCCTGGCTCCATCCCGAGCAGTTGAACATGGAAATGTTTACCCCGAGCCGCTCCCCCTCGCGCACCGCGTGCTCGATCATGGCAAAATAGTCATCGCTTAATGGGGCCACCGGACCACGTGCGATGTTCGGGCGATTGATATCTCCGATGGCGGCCTGTCCAATTCCCCATCTCGCCATCGCCTCCAGGTCTTTGGTGATACCTTCTTTGCTGATATGGCCGCTTAACCAATACCAGTAGCACCACGGCTTGCTCTCAGGGGGAGGTTGTGCGAACCCCCGTTCCAAGTTGTCGGAGGCCAGGGACGTTTCCGTACCAGCGCATTTTGCTGAGGAAGCGCAGAGCTGAAATGCCGCCAAACTGGTTGCAATAAGGAACCGTGGGACAACAACTCCGCAAACGAAGGCAAAAAAGGAAATACCAGCGGGTCGTAATACGATTTTCATGGGAAGAACAGAGGGGGTTGGACGAGTGGATAACAAGGGGGCCGCTTAAACAACGCGAATCGTCTCGATTTCCAGCAGTTGTCCGAGTTTCTCGATCTTGTCCGCAATATGTCCGATGCCGACGGCACAATGGTGCGCCGGGCCCGCGGCATTCCATCGATTGACAAATTCGCGCGCGCCGCACGCAAAACGGTAGCGGCTGTTGGTGTTGCCGATCTCAAGGATCGCGCCGGGGACGGACTCCGCCTGCGCGCAAAGCAGGGCGAGCTTGCCCCCGCCGCGCTCGATCACTGAAAGCAGCGTGACCGGGCCGTGCTTTACCGCCATTTCGACCGACACGCCGCGCCCGACTTTGCCGTGGTAAACTTTGAGGGGGCGCACTTTGGTTTTGCCTTCAGCGATCGCGATATGGCCCGGCCCATCATGGCCCATGAGCACCACGTCCTGTTCAAAATCGAGGGCGTAATATTCCGTAAACGAGCCGCCGACGCCGAAAAGATCCAGGATCTTCATGGCATGCACGTTTTTCACCTCGTATTCGCCTGCCACCGGAATGCCTCGCCCGGTGAGTTGCGAAGTGCCAAGGATGATCGAGGCGAGCGTTGTCTCGTTCTCTGCCACCCCGGTGCCTTTGTAATAATACGCCATGGAATTCAGCCGGTGATTTGCCACCAGGCGGTCCAGCGCGACGGCTGTGCACGCAGCCTCCCGAAGGTCCTCCTGGGGGCAGTCCGGTTGCACATCAAAGATTTCATGGAACTCCTCGAGGCGCGCTCCGATTTCGGGGGCTTTAACCTCGCGCCGGAGGGCCGCGAGTTCATCCACTTCGAGAATTTCCACATGGGTGCCAAAGACCGCGCACTGCAATGTCACGTCGGAATAAATATCGAGCATGCCGCTGTAATAATGCCCCATGAGGCCAAGCCGGTTGTTCGCCAACCCTGCGGCGACCCAGGCCGCATCCATCCACCCCTCAATCTCGCGCCAGCACTCCGGATCGTCTTCGAGCACGCCGGTGACTTGATGAAAAGGGATGCTGACCCGCTGGAAAACATTGGAAATCTCCGGCACCGGACAGGCGGAACAATAGGCCAGCCAATCGCCGGTCATTTGCGTGCGGTCCCCGAGCGCATTAAAAGCGGTGTAATCAATGGCTGGCTGCGGCACGAGGTTGAGCACGATGACCGGCACTTTCGCACGCCGCACCACCGGCAGCACCGTGGAGGAAAGGGCGTACGTTGTGACGTAAAGGAAAATGAGGTCCACGTCCGCGCGACGAAACTCGCGACCGGCAACCTGGGCGCGCTCGGGGTTATCCACCAATCCCAGATTAACGATCTCGGCACCCGGTCGCTCCAGTTTCTGCGCCACACGAGCAACATATGCTTCAAGTCGCTCCTTCAGACACTCGAATTGAGGCCAGTAGGTATCGAGCCCAATGCCAAAAAGACCGACGCGCAGGGAGATGTCATTCCGGGGGGAACTGCTATTCATAGGGAGGAGATTATAAGATCGCCATTGGCAATGGAATGGAGAGAATGATCATACCCATATAGAAAATGACATCCTCCTCCGGTAATTATTTTCGCTATTTACCCCCTTCCCTCGAAGCGCGAAACTGGGGTTTGTGCGTGACCGCCTCCGGATGCACGCGAATTCCTGCGCGCGCCGGGTATCCACTCGTCGAACACCCTGAAGATCACCACTTGGACTGGGAACGCGGAAGAGTGCTCGACTCGCTTCAAATCGTGCTCATCCTGTCGGGAAGTGGCTGGATTGAAACCCGCGCGACTGGCAGGCTTCGCGTGAAAGCTGGCATGGTGATTCTGCTCCTCCCAAAAACCTGGCACCGCTACAAACCCGATGCGCAGACGGGGTGGGATGAAAGCTGGATCGAAGTGCAGGGCCCCCTTGTGGACGGGCTCTTGGAGGCTGGGGTCTTCCCGATGGACACGATTCTTCGCGCCAGGGCCATCGATGTCGGTTTGGAGGAAATATTGGACAGCATCCACCAACGCATCCGGAAAAAACCGGTGGGCTTTCAACCTGAATTGTCTGCCGCTGCGTTGCATGTGCTCTCGTTATGCGCCCTCATAGCCCCGATGCAGCCACAACTCTCCCGCATTCAACACTCGGTGAATGAAGCTGAGCGCTACCTCAATGACCATCATGCCGAGCCCATCAATATTGAGGCTCTTGCCAAACGGCTTGGCGTGGCCTACTCCCATTTTCGTCGCGCATTCCGTGCGCAAACAGGATTTGCTCCCTGGCAATATGTGATGCACCTGCGGCTCACTCGCGCCCGACGCCTATTGGCCTCGAGCGACGCGAAACTCTATGACGTGGCCGCGCGCGTCGGTTTCAGCTCGGGGTTTCACCTCTCGTTCGCTTTTAAACGTGCTTTCGGTCAATCTCCCGACGTGTGGCGACAAACCTTATTCAAGAGCTGAACGAGGAGGGGAGCTGTTTTTCCGAGTATCGGGTTGGCTGGTTTTTTACCGGATGCGGCAATAAAGCTTGGCACGCAAGCAGGAAGCGTGTTTGTTGAAGGCTATGGGACACTGCAAAGGTAAAGACAACGTTAAAAAACGCGCCGTACGCCGCAAAAAAACAGAGCGACTTGCTCTCGCAAAGAGCAACGCTGCGGCAGCAGCACGATAAAGAGTCGTGGGCTGGACGCAGGACCGATGCGTCTGTGCGCCAGGATCCCTCATAGGCTGAGGGTCCCTGCTATTCCCCTGTGAATAAGGTGGAGTGTTGCCGGTGGGCCTCCCAGTTCCGGGAGTAGCACGTGGCTAGATCGGCATCCTCGATCACCAAAAGATTTTCCGCGTTCTCTTTCTCGGCCGCTTTGGTGAAATTAAAAGACCCGGTGATGAGGATGCGTCCGTCGATCACCATGGTTTTATTATGCGCGGTGGCGTGTTTATCGTCGATGTAGGTGGGAACCCCGGCGTGCGCGACAAAGCGGGCGAGGTTCTCTCCTTCGCTTCTCTGGCTTTGGTCCAAAATCATCTGCACGTTGACCCCGCGCTGCTTCGCATCGACGAGGGCTTTGGCGATCTGCGATGACGTGAATTTATACGCCTGAACCCGAATGGTCGATTTTGCCGCATGCAATGCCTTGAGGATGGCTTCGGTGCATCCCCCGCTGGGTGAAAAGTAGGCTTGTGCATTTTTGCGGCTCACCGTGCCGCTCGCTGCGGAATCGTTGGCGGTGACCGTCGAGGCGAAGGCGGGAATGAGCCATGCAATGAGAAGGGAGGACAGGCAGTGCTTCATGCGGGCGAAGTCTAAAACCCCCGGCCCGGATTTCCAGAGATTAATCGCATCCCAAAAGACCGTCGCGAGGAGGGAGAGCTACCATGGCTGCCCGATGAGCGCCTGGCAAAGCGCGAGTGATAAACCGGGGTGTGTCTCCAAGGGAGTTTCACCCTGCCAGAAAAGGATGGGGTGTCTCTATTTTGGGCGATGGAGAGGAGATTGGTTTTGAAGCTGGCCCATTTTTCCTTGCCGTCCGCGAAGGTGCGGACATAGTATTGCTATTCCGATGACGCGTGTAAAAGTCAAATCAGTCTTCGGGGTGGCGACGCAAGTCGCTGATTTTCAAAAGGAAGGGTGGCTGAGTTTGGTTTAAGGCACTCGACTCGAAATCGAACGTGGGGTTAAACTCACCGTGGGTTCGAATCCCACCCCTTCCGCCATTTTACTCTGGAAATGGCTTATCTCCAGGCCCGGCAGCCAATGACACTCGACCCAGAATCGAGTGCCTTTTGATGGTTTTTTGTTCGGAGACTGTATCGGACCCATAGGGAACGGTAAAAAGTGGTAGATTTTGGGTAGATACTCGAATGTCTGTAAAACACGGCATAGGAGCTACGCCCACATGCAAAGGAAGCGATTTTTTGCTCATGACATTAGATACGTAAAAAACTCGAATTGACGGGAGCGCCGTTTCGCGACAGGCACGACAGAGGGTGACCTGGTGCTGAACCAAAGAGAGCGATCTCTTGCGCATGATAGTAGATACAAGAAAAGTTCGAACGCTCACCTGCGGCGGGATATACGTGGAGTTCTGAAGCAAAACTTCGGAGGCGTTTGCCAAGTTGTTTGTTTTTTCCATCGAAATTACAGAGTCCTACTGGCAAAATGCGCCTACAGTATGGAAAAGTGCCTCAACCTGATCGAAGAGCACCTCGGATTGGCCCACGTTATTGCGGTCGATTACCTCAATATACCTGGGGCCACCTTGGGTGAGGTGCTTTCTGATGCGTATGAGGCGCTGACCCGTGCTGCGGACGGTTTCGATCCGGCGAAGGGGGACTTTGAGCCCTATGCGGCCAGGGCGATTCGCAACGCCCTCAACACGCTTTACCATAAGCAGTTGAGGCTTGCGAAAATGTTTCCGAAGTCATTGGACGACTCTTCGTGCCCATTGTTTTCCGAGACATCCTCGGCTGAGGCACCTATCGCGCGGGTGGCAGATCGACAAGCCAATGTCGTGCGCAACGTGCGGAGAATGGAATCGAAGGGAGTTCTCGAAGAAGTCTTCCTTGTGCTTTCACCTCGGGAACGTCTCGTAATCGAACGGATTAAGGACGGAAACAGCCTTCAGGAAATCGCAGAAAAAATGGGCATCACTAAGCAGGCGGTTCATAAGATTTCCAAGCCCGCTATGGAAAAGCTTCGGAACCGCCTCTCCCAACTGGGATACCAAGGGCTCGATTCGAGCGGATTCCTGCGGTCGTTTAGGGAAAAACAGTCTGCGGGATGACCCGGTTGACGATTATCCCGGTTCTTTGTAGTGCTTGAAGAGACCGCTCCCAATAAAATTCAAAACTGACCGATACACCTTCAGCATGGACGGTGACCCCAACCAGCAAGAAAAGGCAAACACGGCACGACCTCAATTGGAGATCAACAAATTTAGACGTTAACCATGCCACTGCCACGCACAGAGTCCCTCGTTTTCAATTACATCAAGTCGAATCATAACATTCGTGACTTTTGGGATAAAAAGGCTGCGGAGCTAAAAGCTCAAGGTCTAACCGACTTCGATGCTGCCGATAAGCTCGCGGAAATGCTTATCCAAGTCTACACCTCGCAGGGAGCAATGGATGACCTCATGGGTCTCGTCGATCAAATTGATCTCATGACGATTGACTGGACTCGCTTAGCTATGATGCTCATAGGTCGAGATATTGGGGCTGAAATTCGTGCCGAGTATACACAACCGAGTCCAGCGCTACGCTTCCACATCTCTCCCCCTATAAAGCCCGAGGAGCAAAGCAAAGAACTTCACCGCAGATTGATTGCTTTTAAAGCAGAGGAAGACGCCTACAATGCGGATGTAAAGATAGCAAACACCGCACAAAAATGGGCCGCACTGATTTCCTTTTTGGTGGGTTTTGGGTTGACCGGATGGCTGTGGTTTCAGTTTCGCTGGGAGTTCACTTCGAAAAACCTTCTTCTGTCCCTAGGAGTCGCTGTCATCATTGGAATCTTTGTCTGGTTGGTGCCCGCTATGTTTATTGAGTATTTACGCCCAAAGAAGAAACCGAATCCTTTCCTCTTCTAGCCTCCCATGGAATCCACCGCACCATGCCTCTTCTGCAACCTGGCCAGTTAATCCGCGACACCTACAAGGTCAAACGCCTTCTTGAAGAAGGGACGTTCGCTTAACTATCTCTTGTCCACCATCAGAAAAATCTGCACTTGACCGATTGACCCCACAGCATGGACGGCGCCCCAAACAAGCAAGAAAATGCGAACACGGCACAATCTCGATTGGAGATCGAGCTGCCGCCGCCCATTCCGGCAGGTCGAAAAGTCTCTGCTATAAAGGAGCCGCCAGTTGCTGAGGAGATAACCTCTTCGCCCCAGAGACATAGCGAGCCACCACCCCATCCTGACTCGCCAGCAAATCCAAGCAATTCTCAGAATAGACACTCTGCTCCTAGCTCAAATTCCGGCGATGGCGCCTTCAGTATTGACTCGCCCGAGATGGTCGAAAAACTCGGGGTGTTGAGCACATTGGCCAAGAAACGAGGTTATGTCATGTTCGACGACCTCAATACGGTCTTCCCGGACAACATCAACGAGCCGGATGAGATGCAAGCCATCTTTTACCGCCTAAAAGAGATGGGGATCGACATCATTGATCCTTCTCAGGTGTCCAGCTACAAGAACGCCCAAGCCCAGAGTAACGACAAGCCAACGAGTTCACCCGCTGGATCAAAAACACCCCCTGCAAGTGATGGACCAAACGGTTGCCTGATATTTTTTGTAATTTCAATTATCGGAATCGGCATCGTGGGATTGATCGCATCGCTGTCATCAAACGTGCAGCCAACACAAACGACCACGCAAACAGCGTATTCGACCACATCCCAGGATGCCACTAATTCGCAATCAGCGCTTGCTCCTCAATCAACGCCGGCACCCACTCCGACTCCTCTTCCGCCACATGTCATATTAAATGCCAACGGAAATTGGGAGCCAGCGCCGGGATACCAATGGGCAAGCGATGGTCCAAACGATTTGCGGGTGATCCCGAAAGTAACGCCGACACCCACTCCGACTCCTCTTCCGCCACATGTCGTATTGAATGCCAACGGGAAGAGGGAAGCAGCACCGGGATACCAATGGGCGAACGATGATCCGAACGATTTGCGGGTAATCCCGAAAGTAACGCCGACACCCACTCCGACTCCTCTTCCGCCACATGTCGTATTGAATGCCAACGGAAAGAGGGAACCAGCACCGGGATACGAATGGGCGAACGATGATCCGAACGATTTGCGGGTGATCCCGAAAGTAATCCAGACACCCACTCCGATTCCTCTTTCGTATTACCGATGCATAGTAGTTAATTTGCCACCAGGAGATTTTCTGAATGTGCGCAACGAAGCAAACAGTGATGCACAAATCCTTGCGCGGTTGCAGCCTGGGACCGAAGTTTTTTGGATCCCTGGGGGTTCGAAAACAGTTGGTGGTTACCGATGGGTGCGAATTTTAATTGGCGATAGCGAGGGTTGGATCCACGCGAATTTCCTTCATCTTTTACCTGATTCCACTCAAAGAATGGGTGTTTCCCTGATCCCATTTTCATGGGAGGGAAAGAGCTATCAAATTAGGCAAGAACAGTATGCGCCTATAGAAAAACTAGCGGCACGGCTCAATTTCCTTAAAACAAGATGCGCGCAGATAAAAACCGCTTCAGTAAAAAAAGCGGAGTGGGAAAGGCTTTCTCACGAGTTCGATTCCGGCAATCGGGAACTTAAAAGTTTAATCCAGGATGCCAAGGTTCCTTAAGATGGGAAGCGGATCGGGCGGTAGGTTTTGTCTTGCAGTATGGTTTTTTGGGGGCGTCTTCATCGCTTTAGCTCCATCGTTCCAAATTTGGACACTAAATCATTCTGGATGTTTTCGTTTGAACGGAGCTAAAATGAGTGCTGGTTGACGATTTTTCTCCTCATTTGTATTCCCCTGATACCAACACAGAACTATGGCTCTTCTGCAACCCGGTCAGTTAATCCGCGACACCTACGAGGTTGAGCGCCTTCTTGGAGAAGGGGCGTTCGCTGAAGTGTACCGTGTCCGCCACCGGTTTCTTGGGCGGCAGGCGATGAAAATTTTCAAGAGAGTTGGGATGACGGTGGAGCAAATCGAGGAAATGCTGGGCGAGGCCATCATGCTGTCCCAAATTGGCCACCCGAACATAGTGCGGGTTTTTGACGCCAACGTCCTCGATACTCCCCACGGCCTTTGCGGATACTTTACGATGGAGAATGTTCCCGGAGGCAGTTTGGACAAGTTTTGGCGATCCCACGGGCGGGAACTTGTCCCCGTGGCAACCACGGTCAACCTCATGAAACAGGTTTGCCGCGGCCTTTCGGTCGCCCATAAAGAGAGCCCTCCAGTTATCCATCGTGACATCAAACCGCAGAATATCCTGGTCGGCTATGAAGCGGACGGGCTGCGCGCGCGTGTCAGCGATTTCGGACTCGCCAAAAAGGTCAATCCGCTAACTTTGTTGGCGACTGCGGCCGGCACCCTCGCGTTCAAGCCCCCGGAAGCCTTTTCGGACACCAAGGGCGACTCGTGTTCCGCGGACGTTTGGGCGGTGGGCACAACGATGTATCTGATGCTCACCGACGAGTTCCCATTCCGATTGCCGGATGACCTTGGCTGGGGATCATCAGGATTGTTTGAAGGCAACTTCACGCCCCCCTCTCAAATCAACCCGGATGCCAACAAATCGCTCGACGCGATTCTTTCCCGCGCGCTTAAGAAAAAGCCGGGCGACCGCTTTCCCTCGGCAAAGGAAATGCTCGACGCATTGGAGGCTTGGAAGCCAGGAGAGGACGACAAGGCGAGGACGATAAAATCCACCTCCAACAGCCAGTTGTCGAAGGCAGCTTTGGGCGGCAAACACTCCGGGCCGGACGAAGACGAAGCAAGGCAGATGGTCAACAAGGCTTTCGCCTTGAAGAAAGATGGGCGTCTGGCCGATGCGGCCGATGCGCTTGAGGAAGCCTTCAATAAATCTCCGGAACTTAGAGGCAAATACAGTCACCAAGTGAAACTCTGGCGCTGTGGTATCAGCATGTAGTCCCAATAATCATGGAAGATCGCAGCGATAGTCGTGACGAAACAAAACCTTCTTGGAAGGATCCGGAGTGCAAAGCTTTGATGGAATCAGCCACGACCGCCTTGTTCCGCAACAACGCGTTTCGCATCACCGGTTTGGCCGTGGATGCAACCACCCGCGACATCCACAAGCATGCTGACAGACTCAGAATAATGGAGGAACTGGGGCAAGGTGAATGTTGCCACAATTCAGTATTTGCGCTGAGACCGCCACCGACGGTGGATCAAATCCGCCAAACCATCCAAAGATTTTCCGATCCCGAAACGCGAATCATTGACGAATTTTTCTGGTTTTGGCCCGAGGAATTTGGAAACAGTCGGGCTGACCCTGCCATTCATGCTCTTTTGAGTGGAGACTGCGATACGGCGTCAAAAATTTGGACAGCCCGCGAGTCGAATCCGGCCTCGGGCACCACAGCAATGCACAACGTTGCTGTCGTGTGGCATCTAACGGCGCTTGAGCGGGCACATTACACTGAGGGAACGGAGATCACCCCTTCTCAGCAAGGCATCCTTGATGAAACGTGGCGCCAAGCCATGAAGCGGTGGCACCATCTCATGCAAGATGATGCACTGTGGGAAAAGATTTCGGCTCGCATCCACCAAATTGACGATCCACGGCTTCCAACCGGTTTTAGCCAGCGGATGCGCCACGCCTTGCCTCTTGCCTTGGCGAAGATGCATGCCGAATTGGCGCTGAACTATATTGATCAGGGTAGGCTAGATTTGGCAAAGATGCACGTGCATCTGCTGCGGGACTTTGTAAAGAGCGCCGAGGTGATGCGAATTGCCGTTGATTTGGTGCTGGCCTCAGCAAAGAGACGGTTGCAGGAGTCCACTCTGAGGGTTCGTAACGAGGCCCGCCAATCCCCGGAAAAGGCAGATCAACTCGCAGGCAGTCTGGTCGCACCTACTTTGTTTCTGGTCGAAGTGGTCGAAATCTTCTTCGACGAAACAGACTATGTTGGGTGGGAGCAGCTTAACGAAACCGTTTCCGTTTGCACCGATTGCGCGATTCTTTTCCAGCGCAAAACTGGGAAGAATGAGGTATTTGTCGATTTACTCAGAAGGCTCCAACCACTGAGCACGGACGAGGCTTTAGGCAACCGAATAGCCGAGGCCATCGGCGTCGGCAAAAAGAACATCGAGATTAGTCTGCAGGAAAAGCAGGCTCAACGGAAGAAAGCCGCCTCTAGCGCAAGGCCAATGAACACAGTCGAGGTGTTACCCATCAAAAAACCGTCTTGGCTGACGCGAATGAAAAACAAAATTCTAAACAGAACAACAAAATAAGCCTTTCGCCAACTTGCACATTCTATGAGTGATCCATTCAAAATCCCCCATGCGGAACTACCCGACGAAAGAAAGCCAAGCGAAGCTATAATACGGATATTGCACGGCGCCGTTTCAGAGGGCATAGAAATATCTTTGCCTCAGATTCACCCCGTGGAATGTAGCGCAGAGTGGCAGCAAGGTATGTTGAAGATCGCCAATAACGCATGGCGGGCGATGACGAAAATGATTGACAAATTTTCGGGCGAGGTGAAAGAAGAATTCCAAGGAGTTGCCAAGCCCGTGGATGGAATCCTGCGCGGCCTGAAGGAGCTGGGGTTTACAATTAAAGGTCATACCGGCGACCCCTATGACGAGGGGATGTTTCTAAAAGTGATCGCAGCGGAACCGACCGCTGGCATCTCACGGGCTCGTGTCAAGGAAACCTTCAAGCCAACCATACGTTACAATTCCAAGATCCTGCAACCCGGTGAGATTATTCTTGAAATCCCGCTTGCAGAAAAAACTGATCTCTAACACCCAAAAATCATGACCAGAACTACCATCGACTTTGGAATAGACCTCGGCACGACAAATAGTGCCATCGCAGTCCTCAACGGCGTTCGTCCGGAAATCATCAAAAATCCAGATGATTTCGATATTACCTCGTCCGCTGTTGGCATTGACAAAATGGGCACCGTGCGGGTTGGGCTGCGAGCAAGGAGCAGCCGTGAAGCAAAACCCAAAGACGCCTACATTGAATTCAAGCGGAACATGGGAGACGATTTCGTCTATTCATTTCAAAGCAGTGGAATGCGCCGCAAACCGGAAGAACTTTCAGCGGAGGTTCTTAAAGCCCTGCGGGATCAAGCACAGGAAAAAACCGGAGAGGCGATAGATGCCATCGTTATCACGGTGCCAGCTGCATTCCAACTCCCCCAGTGCAACGCCACCATGAAGGCGGCCCAATTAGCCGGTTTCAAGCAAAGCCCACTGCTACAGGAACCAGTGGCAGCAGCCTTGGCTTACGGATTTCAGAAAGATGAAGAGGGAGCTTACTGGTTGGTGTATGATTTTGGAGGTGGGACTTTTGATGCAGCAGTGATCAAGGCAGAAGATGGAACTATTCATGTGGCAAACCATGGGGGTGATAATTTCCTTGGAGGTTCCGATATCGATTGGGCGATTGTTGATCAGATTATTGTTCCACAATTGCTCGCACAGTATGAGTTGAAGGATTTCAATCGGGGAAACGAGCGCTGGGAAAAGGAATTTATCAAAATCAAACACGCTGTAGAGGATGCAAAAATCGAACTTTCCAGGTCCGATCGGACGCACTTAGCGCTAGGCGGATTTACAGACTCAAAGGGTGAAGATATTGAATTGGAATGCGAACTGACCCAGGCGGAAGTTGTTCGTATTTCTGAACCTATCATCCAGCGTTCGGTTGATATATGCATGCGGGTCTTAAATGAAATCCATTTGTCTAAGGAAGCCATTTCCAAAGTAATTCTGGTCGGCGGACCAACCAAGGCGCGCTATTTCCGCGAGATGTTAAGCCGCAAACTCAGCATGCCTTTGGATTTCAGCATGGACCCAATGACAGTCGTTGCTCTTGGAGCTGCCGTTTTTGCCGGAACGCAACGCCTCCAACTCAACAGGGAGCAACCCGTCGCCGCAGGCGAGTTTGCCATTGATCTCAAATACAAGCCTGTTGGAATCGATGACACTCCGACCATCGGCGGGAAAGTTTCAAGCCCCGAAATTCAGGACTTCACCGACTTTACATTGGAATTAGTCAATCAAGCGATTCAGTGGAGAAGTGGTAAGATTTCTTTGCGCCCCGATGGAGTCTTTGTTGCGAATCTTTATGCAGAGCGCGGAGTCCGAAATCTCTATTCCATCGAAATGTTTGATCCAGAGGGTCGGAGACAAAAGACCTCCCCGGACAGCCTGACCTATACCATTTTTATTGGTGGCGTTCTTGATGAGCAACCGCTCCCTAACTCAATCGGCATCGCGCTGAGCACTAACAATTATGACCGTCTTTTTCAAAAGGGCCGAGGTCTTCCTTGCAAAGAGACTAAAGACTACCGAACGGCACATTTAATCCGGCAGGGCCAAAGCGGGGACTTCGTTAGAATTCCGGTCGTTGAAGGAGAAAATGGTAAGGCTGACCGAAATCAATTCATAGGATACCTTGAAATAAAGGGAAATAATATAAGGCGAGATTTACCAGCCGGTAGTGATGTGGAGGTCACGTTGAGCATGGATGCGAACCGAATCATCACTCTGAAAGCTTATGTTCCGCTTCTCGACGAGGAATTTACTGAGAAGTTTGATTCGAAATATGAGACGGTAAAAGCTCTTGTACTCAAACAGGATTTGGATACCGAAATGAAACGCTTCCGGGAACTTGCAGCTAAGGCCCGAAACACAAATGCTCAAGGTGTTGATGAAAAAGTTCGCGAGATCGAAGAGTCACCACTGCTGCAAGAAATCGAACGAGCCATTGCGGCCAACGAGACTCGAAAGTGCGAGACCCGCCTTTTGGAATTTAAAATCAAATTGGACGAGGTTGCTGATTCGCTGGAATGGCCATCGCTCGTTTGCGAAGCGCAGGAGGCGATGGCCAGTTTGGAAAAGGTTGTGCGAACGTATGGATCGGCAGATCAACGGGAAAGACATACATCCCTTGTGACTGAAATCAACCAAATCATCAAAGAACGCCAGTCTGAGCGGATGAGAAGTAAGTTGGAATCCGTGTGGAGGCTTTACTATGAAATCACAAATGCTCAGCCAGAGTATTGGGTGTATCGTTTCCAATACATGGAGAAAGAACGTGCTAAATTGACGGATCAAAACCGTGCGGCACATTTGTTCTCTCAAGGTCAAAATTTCATGGCGAACAACAATGCAGTCGGATTGCAGAATGTGGTGCGTCAGCTCTGGGATTTACTCCCAGCGGAAGAACGTGAAGCGCAACGCGGATTTGTATCGGGAGTGCAATAGCGCCATGAATCCAGAAACCAAGCGTCTTGCAGTGGCACAAATCCGAGAGGTTTTGGAGGCGCACTTCTCAAATTCCCGCTACGCCCATGCATCGTTGCTTGCCAGATCTGGCCATTTGCTTGAAGCAGAAGCCCTGCTGCGCCGAAGGGGAGTCCCTGCTAATCCACGAGACCTTGACTTATTGGCAAGGATCGCGGCCAAGCGGCGTGACCTGAGCCAGGCCAAAAGGCTTTGGCAAGATGCGCTAAGGCTGGATCCCGGCAATTCGGCATATTTAGAAGCGCTCGTGAAAATCAAAGCCATAGAGCATTTCCAGGATTTGGTGAGTCCATTAGCCAATCTGAAAAGACTGGCGAAACTCGCTAGATGGGTGGGGCACCACTTCGTCGTCTTTGCCAAGTGGGCCTGGTGCCGGGTGGTCGCTATTGTCGGGAGGGTTGGGAACCGGTTGGTCGCCTGCACCAAATCCATAAGGAATTTGCGCAAGACGAAGCCCTCCGAGCCAATAAATCCGGAATCTGTGCTGGCTGCCCCTGCCGAAATCCCTCCGGAAATGGCGCAAACTTCGGCTCCTATTCCGGCTGGATCGCAACCGCCGACTCCGCCCACGGAAGAAAAACCTGCAATCGATGCTAAGCCATGACGACGAGGCACTCTGAAAGTCTCATTCTGGTCTGGAGGGTCGCCGCGGTCGAAGCCCGAAACCTGAACTCGCCCGTGATTGAGCCTACACACCTGTTGCTTGGACTTTGCAAGGTTGTCGATTTCGATTTGCCGAAGGTCGCCAACAAAATCTCGCCCGCTAGCGACGACCTGCTTGAGGAATTATTCAAGGAAACTAGGCGACTTAGGAGAGTGTTCGCTGCGGTCAATCTTGACGCCAAGCAGTTCCGCCGCAGTCTTAGGGCGAAACTGCACATGAACCTCGCACTTCGGGCACCGGAGACCAAACGGTATCACCGGAGCGAGTCGGCGAAGGCTGTCTTTAGGAACGCCGAACGGTGGGCCGAACTCACGGAAAGCCCGGTCTTCCCCATCCATTTGCTATATGCCATTATGGAAGAGGACGATGATTCCAGAGAGCAGGTGTTGGTCGAACTCCGCCTAGACGGAAAGGGGTTGGAGAGGGAGAGCAAACATGAGGCCCTCTTCGGTTGTGGTAGGAACCCCCGAGCAGGAGACAATCCTCGGCATAACCAATTGAACTGAACAACACGCCGGGGTCGCCCCGTCCAAACCCATGCCACTTAGCGCCATTTCGAACCTCGATCTCTATCGGCAAAATCCGTTTCGCATAACGGGCCTTCCCGTTGACGCCTCAGTAAAGGAGATCGCCCGGCTTACGGAGAAGCTCAAAATTCTGGCTGACTTGGGGGAATCCAACCAGCAACAGTTCGCCTTCGCCCTCGACCCGGCTCCCACCGTGGATCAAATTCGAGATGCGTCCCGGTGCATGAAGGAACCTGAACAGCGTCTGACTTACGGCTTTTTCTGGTTTTGGCCCGCGAATGGTTCACATCCTTCTGGTGATCCCGCAATGCTAGCATTGGAACGGGGGGAGCAAAACAAAGCTTACGAAATCTGGCTCGAAAGGGAAAGCGATACGGCTGAAGGCTTTATCGCCACACATAACCTTGCGGTCATGTTCCACTTGATCGCGCACGATTGGACACATTACCAACTAAATGCAGAGGTTAATGCGGAGAGGGAAACCAAAATCAAAAATTATTGGAGGGAATCCTTATCCCGGTGGACAAAACTGACTTCGGATGACCGGATCTGGGATACGGTAAGGAACCGCATCCGCACCTTGGATGATCCCAGAATTACAACCGGCTGGGCGCGGAGACTAGCTTCCTCGCTGAGACAGGCGATGACAAGGATCAACGCTGAGGCCGCGCTAAAATTCGCGGAAAGGGGCAGGCTTGATCCCTCCAGAATGCACATAGGGCTCATTTCGGAGTTTGAGCCGGACGCTGCACAAGCCCGGAAGGTTTTTGATTTGGTGCTGACACCAAAGGTCGAGGTGATTCGCCTCTGCCTGGAAGATACGAAAAAGTCGGATCCCAAGGAAATGCTGACTGCCATCAGACGGCTTATCCAAGAAGTCAAACTCCATCGGCCCCTCTTCGACCTCTTTTACCAGAAGGACGCCCACCAGCGGACAGAGCTTTTTGATGACGCCGCATCCGCTTGCATAAGTGGGATTGTCACGTATCAGAAAGCGATCGGAGATGACGAAACCTTTGTAGCTGTGCTTAGGGAGGTTCTCGACTTTGCGCAGTCAGCCGAGGTTCGAGAAAGGGCAACAAAAAACATCGAGATCGGCCAGGGAAACCTAGCACTCGCGAAATTTCAGCCCCTTTTGGAGAAACTGAAAAACATTGCTGATGGGGCATATTCTCCAAAACAAAGGCTCGCTTCAATCCAAGCGGATATAATTCCAAGATTTTCGAGCCTTGTTGAAAGCATAAGTGATGCTTCAGAATTTTCAAACATCCTCGCTGCGAGTCTCCGAAACATTTCCTTGGACGCGTGGAACAATCACAAAGACAAGAGAACGGCGGTAAAAGCCTGCAAACTGGCACTTTCGTTTGCGCTTGACCCAGAAATAAAGAAACGCCTGGAAGAAGACCGGCGCACATTGGCCGCTCAAAAATCTGAGAATGCTGGATGCCTTTGGATTATCGGCGTGATTGGTTTTTTCTGGATTGTGTCATTGTTTAACAACAACTCATCATCGGGAACGGCATCAAGCACGAGATACACAGCCCCGACAACCTACGCAGCACCAACCCCCTCGTATAATAGCAATACCGGCAATTATCGTGTTCCGCAGTCCAGAACCTCAGAACTTAGCCGTGATCGGCAGGCTATCGAGGTTGCAAAGACTCAAGCACAAAGCTACTCCGCCCAGCTCGACAGTCTCGCCAGCGAAATTGAGCGGGATCGCATTTATCTTAACCGCAACAGCCAACTAGATGTGGATGCTTTTAACCTCAAGGTGAACCGCTACAATGCGTTGCTTGAGCAGCAAAAGGCACGGAATCGGGCTGTTAATCAAATGGTAGACGACTACAACGCGAAACTCCGGCGCTAAGCGTTGATTCACCGGGAGGGCCGTGGCCGTGCTGTTGATGTCCGCCGGTTCGTCCAGGAAATTCAGAGTTTTCGTCAAATCTGTCACCAAGAATTTTCACTTTTGATGGCAGTAACCCTTCATGAACGCTCCTTTGTTAATTTCAATCCATCCTGAATTCGTCGAAAAAATTCAACGGGAGAAAAGCTATTCGAGTTTCGCAAATTTTTGCCATCACGGTTGCCGACGTATCTTATGATTTATGCGACCACCCCTGTTCCAAAGAGTTGTAGCCGTTGCCGAGGTCAAAGGAGCACTTACCGGCTCACTAAGCGGGATTTGGGAACTGACAAAAAAAGGCGCGGGAATATCCCGTGCACATTACCGGCAATACTTTTTGAGTCGCAAATCAGCTTTTGCGTTCAAAATCGGAAAAGTAGTCAAGCTCGGGAAACCGCTTTCCTTGCGGGAAATCAACCCGGTTCTGGTCGCCCCTCAATCTTACCGAATGCTCGACATTAGTGATTGCGCCGTGATTAAATCGCAACTGATCGTAAAACTCAGGAAACAGGAAGAATAAAACTGATGTAGTAGCGTTCACCGAATCCAGCACCATCGGGTAATTCACGACAAAAATGCACCTTTGGCAGGCACAAAATGCATGTCCCCATTAACTAAAAGAACGGAAACTCTATGTTAGAAAGAATCGAGCAAATTCAGGGGATTGGGCTCCTTCATGATGCGAATGGCAAGCCCTTCAAATTCCAGAAAGCCACGCTGATTTACGCCGATAATGGACGAGGGAAGACCACCCTGGCGAGCGTGATGCGTTCGCTTGCAACAGGAGACACTTCTGCAATTAGTTCCAGAGCCACCGTGGATGCGAAATTGGCACCAAAGGCTATCCTGCAACTTGGAAGTGGACATAGAGTCACCTTCCAAAATGGCGCATGGTCGCAACTGAGACCGGAACTTCTTATTTTCGATTCCGATTTCATTGAACGAAATGTCCATTCCGGAGGAGTGGTGAATACGGATCATAGAAAGAGCCTTCTTGAATTCGCATTGGGTGAAAGTGCTGTTGCAGCCCGAAACCAGGAAGAAATTGCCACAAATGATGCGAAAACAGCCGGCGATAAGGTGCGACAGCTTACGGCGCAATTGAGTGGATATCATCAGGGATCGACACTTGATGTTTTCGAAAAACTTCCTGAAATCCCTGATGCAGACGCGCAGATCGCGGCTTT
Organism: Verrucomicrobiota bacterium; assembly: GCA_026398235.1. GTDB lineage: Bacteria > Verrucomicrobiota > Verrucomicrobiia > Chthoniobacterales > Chthoniobacteraceae > UBA695. Next base: position 44,978 of record JAPLTE010000129.1, on the reverse strand, counting down.
GCAAACGCGAGTGACAGCCGCGGCTGGTATCGCTTTCATTGCTAAGCGGCCAGTGCCCGCACCTGTTCTAATGCCCTCGCTCGATGTTGATGCTTTGTTCTCCCTGCTTGGCAAGACGATGGAAGACATTCAGGAAGACGCGGAAAGGATTGTTCGTGCGCATGTTACCGCTTTGGCGACTCCAGGAGTCGAAAACTGGCTGAGCCAAGGTCAAAGCTTTGTCCATGGGGAAACCTGCCCCTATTGTGGGCAGGTAACGACGGGGCTGGATCTCGTTCGCGCCTATCGTACTCACTTCAACGCGGCGTATGCGGATCTCAAAGACAAAGTCTCTCGATTACACCCGGGCGTTCTTACGAAAACCGATCCGGTCATCATCGAGAACTTCGCCAAGGGCATCTCGGACGCAAACGAGAAAGCGGTCGGGTGGGAAGATCACGTGAGCGTAAAGGCCGCTATTTTTGATGAAGCAGCAGCAACAAAGATAATCCAAGACCTTCGGGAATTGCTGGTTGGGCTGGCTCTCGAAAAACAAGCGAGCCCCACAGTGGCAGTCGGGAACAATCAGAATAAAAGCACCGCAGGGCGGCTTTGGCAGAACCTGACGGAGTTAATGCAGAGGGCAAATCAAGAGATATTGGCAGCAAAAACCGCTATCGAAGCCTTTAGGACAAAACTCTCGACTGAAAAAGTCGATGACCTGCAACGGCAAATTTTACGATTGCAGCTATCCAAGCAAAGGCACACCCAAGTGGTACGGGACATTTTTGGAAAATTGGTGACGGCGAGAAACGAAGTGGTTCAAGCAGAGAGGCAGAAGAAAACCGCGCGAGATAAGTTGAACACATTGATGTCCACGACCCTTTCTCAGTTTGAGAAGTCCATCAACGCGCTGTTATTGAAGTTCGGAGCGGCGTTTTCGATTGAAAAAATGGCCGCCAATTTCCGGGGTGGCTCCCCCCGGAGTGAATATGGTTTGGCGCTTCGCGGGAAATCAATCCAGATCGATGGTGCCGCTCTTTCCTTTGCAACCGCTCTCAGTGAAGGCGATAAGCGAACACTCGCTTTCGCATTTTTCGTTGCCAGCACATTGGCAAATCCCAAGTTGGGACAGCGGATTGTCGTTATTGATGACCCAATGTGCAGCTTGGACCTTAACCGAAAGCAGCACACGCAGACCGTTCTTAGGCAAATTTTCAACGGAGCAGAGCAGTTGATTGTGTTAGCGCACGATCCCTTTTTCCTCCGTGATGTTCGGGACTCCCTAATGGTAAAAAACGCTTCATCTCCCATAAGCGTTCTGCAACTACGAATTGCCCAAGGAGGATACAGCGATTTCGATAACTTCGATGTCGATAAGGAATGCGAATCGCCCTATTTCCGGCACCATCGGATGCTCGCCGATTTTATAAACAACGGGAGCGGGGAGCTGCGCCACATTGCCAAAGCAATTCGGCCAGCATTAGAAGGTTACCTGCATCGGCGTTTCCCAGGGCTTGTGCCCCGCGATATGATGTTTGGCCAAGTGATTGCTTTCATAAAAGATACGAAGCCGCCGGAACCAATTTGCCACGCCAAGTGCCTGGTCGATGAATTGCAGGAAATCAATGATTACGCTGGTCAATTTCATCACGACACAAATCCAGGAAACGCAGACACTGTCGTGGTTGTTTCCACCGAACTACAGACGTTTGCAGTGCGAGCCTTAAATGTCATCCACAAAGGGACCCCATGAGCTTTACCGAATCCAGCACAAGAACTGTATCACGGTGACCGACCAAAGCACACACGAGGTGAAATAGGCCCTGACGCGCCATCATGAAATACAAGCTCCACACCAACCAGGAACTCTTCGATAAGTGGTGGACCTTGATGTTCAGGCGTCTCAAATTGCTCTAAAAAATCGGGTGATCCATGCTCCAACGGATGTGGAACAAGATGAAAGCCGAGAACTTCCCTCTTTTGGGTGTCATGATTCAATTTCCAAAATACGCTTTGGGCTCTCAAGTAGGTGATTGACATTGTCTCAGAGACGTGGCGGCATTCCTGGAATGGATAGAAATATCGGCCAAGCTTCAGCATCGGAGGAACGAGTTTCGGTGTTGCATATCTTGCTGCTTGTCCTCTCGATCTACGCTCTGGGGGCTATCTTTGTGCAGACTGCCTTCAGGCTTCCCCCGAACATTGACGATCTGCTTGATCTGCTGGACGATTTCGTCTGTGCGGTATTCTTTATCGACTTCTCAGTTCGTTTCTTCAGGGCTCCCTCGAAAAGGAACTTCCTTAAATGGGGGTGGATCGACCTGATCTCATGTATTCCGAAAATCGCGATCTTCCGATACGGCCGGATGCTTCGCGTAATTCGGGTACTGCGGATGCTTCGTGCTTTTCGGTCGGCAAAGGTGCTCGTGCAGGCGATTTTTAGGAACCGAGCCAAAAGTTCGGCCGCGTCGGTAATCGCGATTGCCATCGTGCTGGCGATGTTTGCATCAATTGCCATTCTGAATTTCGAGACTGCTCCGGAATCCAACATCAAGACTCCGTCTGATGCGCTTTGGTGGGCTGCCACCACGATTACAACGGTGGGATATGGCGACAAATATCCTGTAACCTTTGAAGGAAGAATCGTTGCATTTTTCCTGATAGTGACCGGAGTCGGCTTGTTTGGAACGCTTACCGGCTATATCGCAAGCCTGTTTGTCGAGTGCGATGATCGGGAAGACAAGAAAATAGACCAGCTTACGGCGGAGATTCGTTCATTGAGGGAACTGATAGAGAATTCGGGGTTCCAGAAGAAGGGATATGAGACAATGGACGATAGCTATTGCAAAGAGGCACCCGAACGCGATCTGGTGACGTAGTCTTCCAAAACTAACCTACGCGATAGAACGTCAATTTCCGTTTGCCGCAGCTTGTGTGCCGGGCAAGTCGATGACTTCGGAGATGTAGGCTTGCTGAAGAAGAGGCAAGGGCACGTATTCGTCAAAGCGATCTCGCTTGAGATCCTTGAGGAGCGACACGAGTTGTTCGGAAGTGAAGGCACCAGAAGCGATTTTTGCCCGATGCGCCGCGAACTCCGCTGCGGATAGCTTCCGGTATCGCAAGCAAAGTCCATCTCGGACCACCTCAATGCCGTCGGCCTTGGCGCAAAGTTCCAGCGTTATCAGGACGCGGGTTCCTGTCCAAGGAAACCACTCGATGCCGCTGAAGCCCACAATGGCATCCCGGGTTCCCAAGCCCGCTTCCTCGAAGGTCTTGCGTGCCTCATCGAGAAGCTCGATGGCGGTCGGATTCAGGTAGGGATATCCGGTGTCTTCGTTGAGCACGCGCCGCATTTTTTGAATGACGTTGGGGTGCGTGAGGCCGATGCCTCCTAAAAAGCGAGGCTGTTTCCAACCCTTGGCCGGCGAGACGGTGACGCGCTTGCTGTTGTGGTCGATCAGTTCCACCCGCCAACGGCGACCCGCAAAGAGTAGAAATTCACCCTCTGCGGGAATACAGTCGGCGGGCAGTACCCCGATCGGGAGATCGTTATGCTCGATACGGTATTCAATGCGGCTTGCAAAAGCCGCGTAAAAGTCACGGCTCTCTACGATCTTCTCGCCTGCCGGTGCCAAGATGAGTTCCCCAGTTGGGATCTGCTCGATGAGTAGCTGGGACGCAAGGCCGCGCAGCAATACGGCGAACTGGTCTAATTCGATCCGGGCGAAGGCGCCATTCCGGCAGAGGACATTGAGCAAATGCGCCGCGGTGGCTCCGCCCGTTTGCCGCAGGACGCTCAAGACTTGATGTACACACGTGCTGAAGTGAAAACGGTTGGACTCCAGAGGCTCCAACCATTGCTCGCGATGGAGTTCCAGGAGAGCGATGGCGCGAACCAGCTCCGGATAAAGTCTGTCAGAAAGGGCCGATTGTTCCTTGATCGGCTCATCCAGTGTGTAGAGCCGCAGAATTTGCGGTTCGTTGTCGTGCCGCCCGGAACGGCCGAGGCGTTGCACCAGCGAGGCGACGCTCCACGTAGGTCCGACCTGTCCGACCGAGCGCACCGCGCCGATGTCGATGCCCATTTCGAGCGTACTCGTGCAAATGGCCGTGACTGGCTGGCCGGATTTCAGCTCGCGTTCGGCGTCTTCACGCAGTTCCCGGTCGAGCGACCCGTGATGGAGGAGGAAGGGGTTACGCACCCAGTGCTCTTGTTCGCTGACGCTCCGTAGTTTATCCGCAAGCAACTCCGTCTGGCGTCGGCTGTTGCAGAAGATGAGATTGGTGCCTCTCCGGAATCGTTGAGCGACGTCCGCCGCGATGGCGGCCAATCCTCTTGGGGCCTCATTGACTTGAGCTGGTTCGGAGCCGTCGCCTTCGTTCGGCTCGGGCGCGTCCAGGTATGCTTTCAGACCGATTCGCAGCTCTTTGCGATGGTCTTTATCTTCAATCACGCACACCGTGCCAGGGCTTTCCGGGCAGAGAAAAGTTTGCGCTGGCGCAAAATCTCCAATTGTGGCGGAGAGGCCAAGGCGTCGCGGGGTCACACATGCGGCGATATTCAGCCGCGCAAGCAAACTGCGGAGGTGGATGCCGCGCACGTTGTCCAGAAAGGCGTGCAGTTCATCGATGACGATGAAGCTTAAGTGCGCGTACATGCGGCGGAGGTGCCGGTCGTGATTGATAAACTGGCTTTCCAGCGATTCGGGCGTAATGAGCAGGACGCCACCGGGCGATTTCCGGAGCCGTTGCTTGTCGGTAGCGCTCACGTCGCCGTGCCATCGATGGACCGGGATATCCGCATAGGCGCAGAGATCTTCCAGGCGGCGGAATTGGTCGTTTATCAGCGCTTTGAGGGGGCTGACATAGAGCACCTGCACCGAGGGTGCTGGTTCCGCTGCGATCTTCGAGAGGATGGGAAGGAACGCGGCCTCCGTTTTTCCGCTGGCCGTGGCTGCCGCGAGGATCATGTGCTTATCGGTGTCGAGCACCGCGTTGATCGCATCCACTTGCAGCGGCCGCAGCTTGTCCCAGTGCTGATTCCATACGGCTTCCTGGATCTTCGGGTGAAGCTTGGCGAAGGCTGCGCTCATCCGAGGGGACGGTTATAGCTTGAAAGCGGCGAGATCACCATCCTCGTCGTCCGGCACCACAACGCCGGTTGAAACTTCCTCCTCCGTGGACATGGGAGCCGATGGCTTTTGGAACACGTCCGTGCCGAGCAATTCCTGCCAAGTTTTCCCCGGGTTTTGCTCCAGCACGTTGAGTAAGCCGATGAACGACCTTACCACGTCGCGAGGGGTGCGGAAATAGTCCGCGCCGAGTGTTTCACTCGCTTTGCGCAATGTGGTCTCAATCCCATCGTCAGATACGATCACCTTTGTCGGATCGCCGCTCGCATGGACGAGCGCGATGTTCTTGAGCAACACGAAGAGGTCCTCCTGTGTCAGCGGCTGCAAACGCACGACCGGGCCGGAAAGATCCACGAGCCCGTTCTGCCGCGCCAGCGCGTTTTCCGCCAGGCGGCTCCGCAATGCTTCATAGCTGAAAAGGCCGCGCCGTTTGTCTTCCAGGCATTCGTCCGTTCCGGCGAGCAGGAAGCCAAGTCCACGGGCATTGCCCTGGAAGCAATCGTTGAGCAGTGTCAGAAGCGCCTCGTAGTTTGCCTGCCGTGCGCGCGAACTGGGCAGCCGATGAGAGAGCACCACCATTTCATCAAGATTGATCACCAGGCCGCCAAAGCCTGCCTTCCGTACAAACGCGGCCATCAGCTTCAGGCTGTCGTAGAACGAATCGTCATCCACGATGCGGCGCACGCCAAGGTCATTGCGCGCCTCTGTTTTTGTGGTGTATTCGCCGCGCAGCCATCGCAAAGCGGCGGCTTGCAGTTCGTTGTTATTTTCGACGTGGCCACGGTAAAAGACACGCACGACTTCCGCGAACTCGAATCCACCGACATAGCCTTCCAAGTCGCGTAGGTCAGCGGCAATTTGGCTGTCCACATCGGCCGGTGTGCCGCCCGTGCTCATGATGCTATGCTGCACCTGCGAAACCCATGTTGCCAGTACACTTGGGAGGGCGCCGCCATCAGGCTGCACTTTGGTGGCGAGATTGCGCATCAATTCGCTGTAGAGCGCCCGCGCTTCACCGCCGCTGGCGTAAAGCCTCCTCTCCATGCTGAAGTCTGCCTGGGCGACCACGAGTTTCTTTTGGAAGGCGAGGTTGCGCACCAGGTTCAGGAAGAAACTTTTTCCGCTGCCAAAGCGCCCGACGACGATGCGGAAAGAGGCTCCCTCGTCCACAATTCTGTCAAGGTCTTGAAGAAGAGCCGATACCTCAGCTTTTCGTCCGACTTGGATCAGATGCAGACCTTGCTTTGGAACAAGACCGGCGTTCAGTGATTGGAGTACGGCGTCGCGTTCGCGGCGCTTGATGGTAATCGAGGGATTCATGGAGTGGCGGCGAAAGGCGCTTCGGTTGAATTGGGCAGCAAGTTTCGGAAGATGCGAATGTTTTCGCGGCGCTCCAGCAGGAAGTCGCCGAGGGTCTCGTCGGCCCATTCGTTTACCGCGTTAAAAAGATCATCAGGCAGCAAGTGATGCTCTGTGGCGATGTGGTCAAAATCGGCGGGGGTGATTTCATCACGGCGTGTCAGATACAGCACAGCCGCATGGTAACGAGCCTCCAGATTGCTCAGCCACTCGCACGGTTTGGGCGCCTCGGCTTTTGGGGCCGTTGGAGTGGCATGCGTAATAGGTGCTGGCGTTTCTTCCTGCTCGGTCATGACCTCGGAAAGGAGCGAGATGACCTCGTGTGTCTCCTGCGTGAGTGCTTTGATTCGCTCGTGATCGAGGGCAAATGCCGCCGGTTGTTTGCTCTGGCGCTCAGGGATAGGCTCTCCCCCTTCTGACGCCCGGCTGGTTCCTTCGATCGAAATCTCTCGGAATGCTTCGTCGCACAACAGCTTTTCGACGGCGTCGGTCTCAAGCTCGAAAGCCCGGGCGATGCGCCGGAGGAGCTTTACCTCATCAAGGCTGATCTCATTGTCCGCCGCTGCGATGTGGGCCATGGTGCGGAGCACTAACGGGCGGCTTTCGTGTGGGATCAACTTCGTCATCTGCGGGAGAGACCGGAGTGCCACGTTGACGTCGCGCTGGAGCGCCGCTTCGGTGGCTTTCAAAAAATTCCAGTCGCTTTCGCGTTCAACCTTGGCCGCAATGAGTTCGTAGAATGCGTCCAGTTCTTCCGCATCCACGGAACCATCGGCCGCTGCCATTGCCAGGGCGAGGTACAGAAGGCGTGCGAGTCCTGGCAGGTGCGCTTTGGAGCCAGCTTCCTCGGGCAATGCAGGGTACAAAACCACTTCCTGGTTCCACGCAAGCGGAAGCCCTGTTATTTCGGGATTTGGGGCCAGTTGCCAGCCCAGCCCGCTTACCAGCTCCGATACTTGCCGGGATTGCCCAGCCGTCAGTTTCGCGCGTTCGCTGATTTCCACCAGCGAGGCAAGGGCGCCCACAGATACGAAAATATATTCACCTTCTTGTGGCGAAGCGGCAATCACCTTGTCGAAAGCTGGCTTGCTGGGGTTGTCTTCGATTCGGCGCAATTCGAGAGGAAGCGCCTGCCATGCAGACACTGCTGCAGCTTGCCCCTGCTTGTTCCCGCCGATTGCACGGCTATAACCGGATAAGTCGTTCACGCAAGAGTTCCAGATCTCAGGAATCTCCTTGAACTGGCGGTGCATCCCCATGACGTTTGGCAAGCGAAGCTCGAAGGGATTCTCCCGCCGCCCTTGATAGCTCATCTGCAACAGCGCACTACTGGCGGGGCGGTATTGTATCAATGTTTCTTGTTTTGCCGTCTTTAAGATCAGTCCGCCGGGAAACTGCTGATTGAAACGCTGCTGGAATAGCGCCCAGAATTGCTCCCGCGTCCTGGAGACGGTGGTGCTGCGTCGGCTTTCCTCGCTGGCGAGAGCAAGGCGATACGCCACAGTCCAATCCAAGGGCTCTCCTCGTTGACAAAGATTTGCGAGTACGAAAGACAAGCCTGTTTCGTTTGGCCGCTCGCCGTCAAACTCAAGCAGCCTAGGCCAGAGAGCCCGGTAATAATCCGAACCGAGTTGCCACCCGGCAAAATGCAGGAGCTGAAGCGCGTAGCTTTTTAGAGATCGAGATTTATGAGCTGGCCCATAGTGCTGAAGCAGCCTGATAATTTCCTCGATCAGAGCTGGGTCGCGATCCTTCTCCACAAGGATACGTCGTTCCAATCCGTAGAAAAACAGAAACACGTAGCCCAGCGAGCGCTGCGCCGGATCTTCGTCCTTCCGGCCTGCGGCAAGCCATTCGAGATAGCAGCGCCGCTGCTCCGGCGTGATATTCTCGTAGCTTGGATAATACCCAAAATCCTGCAAGGGATGAGCGGCCGTTCGCGCAACGGTAAGCGACGTAATAATCGCGGAAGGTTCGCCCGGCCACCTGAGCCCGCGATCCGTTGCATAGACCATGGATCGCTCAATATGTAGGCCCGCATGGCTGACAGGTTGATCGGCAGGATACCAAGTCAACTTTGCCCCGCCCCGCGGGGATGGCGCTTCACGATCGCCGAATGACACATGGATCGAAACCCCAAGATCTGGCCTTGCCGAGCGTGCGTCGGGAGCGGAGTTGGTCTGACGTCTGGTTTCGGCTGAAAAAGGAGGCGGTTGGACGGTTCTGACATCTTTTCCCTTCTTATGGGAAAAATAACTTACACAGAGGAACCCCAGCATAAATCCGGCCATAGCACCCCATGCCCCGGCCACTTGGCCCAGGAGAAGCGCTCCAATAATCGCAAACAGCCACCTCATAACACAAGGGAAGCACGGTTACAGTAAAGGGGCAGCCCCGTCAATCCGACTCTGTAATTCCGGGAATTTTCTCTAAAACCTTCGGTGAGCTGATATTGCCAAGGATGAGGGTCATTCCACCTCGACATTCCGGCAACGCTGTTCCAACTGGTAGACAATGCGCCTCACCTGCTCTGGGAAACCAAATACAGCCGCGACTCCCTCTGGCGAGTGGAGGAAACCGTCGACCTCTTTTCATAAGCGAAATCACAAACGGCGGGCCGTAGCCAACGGAGCCGCCGTTATTTCCCGCGACGCCTTGGGAACGCACCAGAGCCGACTACCACGGCGCGGAGCATCTCGCCAGACGGAGGGACAACAGGCAGGTGATCCTCAGCCCGCTCTCCGGGGAGCCATCCGGGAGATGCAGATGACGCCCGACAACTCGCTCAGGCAAAATCCGCGTTTGAGCGTTTGAGAGATATTCCGTTGAGTGTGGTAAAGGCTGCAAAAGCCGCAGCTTCCGAGATCGAAAAGATCAAGAGCGCCCAAGCTGACGCCGAGCGGGAGATCCGCCAGATCGAAGCAAAGGCGCAGGCCATCGAGGATGCCGCTTTCGATCTGGAAGCAGTGAAACCCCACGCCAAAGCCGAAGAGGACACCCGCACCCCGGCGGAGTTGATTGAGTTCATCGGAAAAAAGGGGCTGGAGGTGTAATCAGCATTAGGTATCCTAAGAAAACTTGCCGAAGTAGCCTCGAGTTTTAAAAGTTCGTCTTATGAATGACTTTCCTAAATTAGCAAATCCTCCTGCGGTCGAGACTATTCTCGATGTGCAGATCCATTTGCCTGTACCACCAACGCTCGAAATGCTGGAGGGATTGCATCCGAGTTTCGCCTCAGATTTTCCCCATAAAGACCAATTGCAGCTTGCCCAGTTTGGGTTTCAACAGAAACCGGGTCAGATGCCGGAAGCAGTGGCTCCCGTAATCAAGAGCCAAGGGTGCCGTTTCATATCAGAGGACAAAAAAGAAATCGTGCAGTGCCGCCAAGACGGCCTCACGTTCAACCGGCTCAAGCCTTATCCGGGATGGGAAATTGTCTCAGCAAAGGCAAGTTCCGCATGGGACATTTACCAAAGCGCTTTCCATGAAATGGGTATTGTTCGAGTAGGGTTGCGTTACATCAATCAGGTCTTGATTCCCATCGTTAATGGCAACGTGCGGTTTAAGGAATACTTCAAGCTGGAAATGCCAGGACCTAAAGTGGACGGTTTTGAGTGTCAGACTTTTTTCAACCAGGGTGGCTTTCGCGATAAGGAAACGGGGTTCATATCGATTTGGACTCTGGCGCACCAACCGTCGCCGGACCCCACAAAGCTTTGCGTTGCTCTGGACATCAACGTCCAAGCGAGAGGGGCGGTACTCCAAGAAAAGCCTGTCCAGAAGATATGGGAAGAAATGCGGGCGGTAAAAAACCGCTTGTTTTTTGGCAGTTTTGAGGCAAAAGGAATTGAACTCTTTCAATGATCGCCATTGACTTTCCAGCTACTATGCCCTCCGCGTGGGACTTTCCGAGTCCCGAAAGTGGAGTTGGCGTGGAAATCCACCGGAAGCTTTCGGAGATGGCAGCCGACTTCAGAAACACATGGACCCATGGCGAACATTGGAATACCGCTATGTCCGATTTGACGGATGTCGCCAAAGAGTGCTGCCATCCAAACTGGGACGGGTATGGTGCGCCAGCAATCAGCCCCGACACATTTAGGCAGGCCGCGTCTTTCATTGAGTCGATTCCATCGGATATCCCTCAACCGGAGATTGGAGCCTCCTCGGATGGAGATGTAACTTTTGAATGGGCGCAAAGTCCGTATCGCGTGGTGTCTGTGGGGATTTCATCTTCCGGGGGGCTTCACTTTGCTTCATTGAACGGACAAAAGCGTTGCTTCGGTTCCATGCCATTCGATGGGGCGTTTGATAGTCGGCTTTATTCCTTAATTTGGGAAGTGCTCGCCTGATATGGTTGAAGGCCATAAGCCGCTCAAGGTAGCGGATATTGAACGCATTTCGCGGTTTTTGCTTTTCAGTCGCTGGTTTACCCGGCAGACCCGGCGAGTCAAAGCTGATGCGTTCATTCCCCATCCCCGTATCGAGCTTTCGGTCAGTTGCACTGAAGAATTGTCTGAGAGTGAGATTTGGCCTTTAGGCGAAGTCGTCGTGATGAAGCGGCCCGACAATGTGACTCTTTATGGCCGTGCAGACCGGAAAGCGAGCTCCGTTCGTAAACAGCGATTGGAAGTGGAACGAAACGATAATCCACCACACCATGCGAACATCACTGGCTGGTCAAGCGAGGGAAAGGACGCTCAAAGGATGAAAGCTGTCGAGATTGCGGCGGCTTCAATACTCATTCTCCTGGATGATTGAGGCCAATCCGGCGAACATTTTCACGCCACCCGCTGCACTTTTCGACTGCTGTTTAAATAATGAACGCCCAAAAGTGGTAGAAAATTGGCAGTAACTTTTGATTTACAGAGTAAATTCACTCGACTCGAAATCGAACGTGGGAGAAATCTCACCGTGGGTTCGAATCCCACCCCTTCCGCCATTTCTACTCTGGAATTGGCTTAGTTGATTGCGGGCGTGCTCATTGATTTGTTCCAGCTATTCGCATGGTTTTGTGCCCAACCGATACCATCTTGGGTAGGACAACGGCTGACCTTCACAATATATTTTTTACAAAATCGCCAAATCTGAAAGGGGTCGGACAGTATTTGACCAATCGGTTGAGGTATGAACGCCACATGGAATGGTGCCAAATCCGAGCCAGAAACGGCGAAATTATCTCTCCGCCACTTTTTCAGCTGCCAAATAGGGCGTTGATTTGTTCATGGAGTTCGCTCTCCGGGAACGTGTCGTTGAACGGGCGGGAGGGTCTGATGAACTGACAGCCACGAATCGCCTGATGGAAGAGGCAAGAGCAAATGTAACGCGGTGGATTAGTTCTACCAGTGCAGCCGAGAAATTGATTGCGCGCATCCGTGTCTGCCCGATGGAGGAGGCCTTGGACATCTTAACAAAAACCGGCTGCGTGAACTGGTTCACGACGAAGGGGGTCTAATACTTTTCCGCTATCCCCTTCAAAATCGCTTTTGCCGCCGCTTTCACCTGCACTGCCAGTTCCTTCGGTTCCAGAACGTGGGCGTGGCCACCCCAACTCAGAACCCACCGCTTGACCTCTTCGAGGCTCCCCAGTGCCAGGGTCAATTCGATCCCTTCGTCGCCGTTCTTGCCCACGGGCCGGATTTTCTGGGACGCATGCCATTGGCGCTCCCCGACCAACTGCGCCGCAAAGGCGTCGAAACGGATGCGGATACGATGTTTCCCCGCGCCGGTAAAGACCCCAAACGAACTGCCAAGGTGGCCGGCGATGGTGAAATCCGCCGGGCGCTTGAATTTCAGCGCCGTGGCCTGAACTTTCCGCATCCGGGGAAGCGCGAAGGTGCGGAGTTGCTTTCGCGCCAGGTCAAAGCCGAAGAGATACCATTGATTTTCCACGCACCCAAGATGGTAGGGCTGCACCCGACGCCCTTCGTGGCGGGCTCCACCCAGCTTTTTGTATTCGAAGACGACCTCCTGAGAGCGTAGCACCGCCTTGCTTAGGGTCTCGAACAAATCCACATCGCCGACGGTCTTGCCGATGCCCCGGAAGGAAATCACCGCATCCAGGTCATCCCAAGGAAACGTGACGGTTTCACGCAATCCATCGGTAATCTTCCGAAAGGCGGCATGGAGCGGTTTCTCAAACGAAGTCCCTTTGTACTGTTCCAGCGCCTTCTGGGCGACGAACAGAGCGACGATCTCCCCTTCCGTGACCTCAATGCTGGGGAAATTGGTGACCGGCTCGGTGTAATAGAAGCCGAATTGAAGCTGGTCGTATTCAATCGGGAGGTTCAGCCGACTACGCATGAACTCGATGTCGCGCTGGATGGTTTTGGCGGAAACCTCCAGGGCCTCGGCCAGCTTGCGGCAATTCGGGAACCGCCCCGCCTGAATCTCCCGGTGCAACTGCAGCATCCGCTCCAGCGGAGGCCGGGAGAAGCCGCGGGAGTCGATCCGGGGCGCCTGCTCCACAGTCGCCCGTGCGGTTTTGGTTTTTGGAGCCCGCTGAATTGCCGAACGTTTTGCAGCCATGTCGTATTCAATAATCCTGAAAGCCTCCGCATCACAAGCAGGAAAGGCAAAGGGGTGAGACTGCGTTTGTCTCACGGGTCATGCTGGAATAGCCGCATCACCAGAAAAATCCGATGAAAACCCTCTGCTCCCTCCTCCAAATCCTGCACCGCCTCCTGATCCCCGCCAACATCATGATTTCTGGCGAACAACCGATACCTTGCGCCGCTCCGCCCAGTCGTAAGCATGATCGTGGGGATCCAGGTAGCAAAGCAGAAGCCCGGTTTTGATTACCACAAGCCTCCTCTCCCCGCGCTGTGAAACCACCCCCTGAAAATAAGCCTAAATCCCCGCCTCGAAATCGACCAAAGCTTAAGGCGTAGCTGTTGCTGTCGGCGCGGGCACGGCAGGAGCTTCCGGCGTGGGCGAGACGGGCATGATGGACGCCTCAGGGGTCGGAGTCGCCGGGATCATGGTGGGGGGCTCCGGAGTTGCTGTCGGGCTCGGTGTCGCAGGGAACGGAGTCGGGCTGGCTACGATATCGGGCGTAGGCGAAGGGGTCGCCACCATGGGTTCCGGTAATTTAGAGCACGCGGAAAGCGAGGCCAACAATGCCGCAAAAAGGTATTTATTCATAAGGTTGGTTTCATTCTTGGATTTATGCCTTTTTTGTCAAGAGGCATCCGGGAATTGATCCCGGCCCTTTATAGCGGGATAACGACCACCTTGAACGCAGGGGAAAAGACGCCTGCGGCATAAGTTTTCACCGCCCGTTTCCATAATTCCCATTCGGGCATGGACATTTCCCCCAGCTGAAATATTGAATAGATTCCCGCATGAAAATCCGCGTTCTCCTCTTATCCATATTGTGCTTCGGCTCCGCTTTCGCGCAAGTTGCCCCGTCCGTTTCGGCCACGCCTTCTCCTCTTCTCACGGTGCCTGCAGGAGTTAATTCCGCAGCCTACCCCATGCAGCGGGTGCAGGGAAGTCCCGAGAAAATCAAAGATTGGCTCCGACGCGTCGAGAAAAACATCCAAGTCGGCGAGAAGATGGCCTCCTCGATCGAGTTGATTTTTGAAGGAGATTCAATCACAAATTACTGGCCCAGAACGGGCAAGGAGGTCTGGGAGAAACACTATGCAAAACTGCACCCTTTCGACTTCGGAATTTCCGGCGACCGTACCGAACACGTCCTCTGGCGTCTTTCCCAAGGCCAGGCAAAAGGAATGCACCCCAAATTGATCGCCATTATGATTGGCACAAACAATGTCACCAATACCCCCGAGCAAATCGCCGAGGGCGTGAAGGCCATTGTGGCGGAATACCAGAAGCGTTGCCCGGAGGCTGCGATTCTTCTTCAAGGGGTCTTCCCTCGCGGAGAGAAACCCGGCACCCCCGCTCGCGCTAAAATCAAGCAGATCAACCAGATCATCTCTAAATTGGGGGATGGCAGAAAAGTCATTTACGTGGATTTTGGTGACAAATTTCTGCAACCTGATGGCACCATAAGCGCTGAAGTAATGCCTGATTTCCTCCACCCTTCCGCCAAAGGTTATCAAATTTGGGCAGATGCCATCCAGCCGATCATCGACCAGTTTTTCCCGATGGCAGCCAAACCCTAAGCTGGATTTTTAAGCCGCAAAAAGGGTCATGCCTTTTTGCGGTTTTTTTTAACTTCAGCCGTGCGCACCTCTCGCGTTCTCCTCCACATCCCGCTGCTTTGCTCGCTCGCTTCCTCCCAACCGCAAACCAAGCCCGCTTACGAATGGGTCGACGGCGCAAAGCAGAGCCCGGTCGCATGGCAAAGCAGCCCAACCAATCGAGTAGGCGCTCTTGCTGATTTCCTGAGATCCTGATCATCTCCCTCTTTCCTGATTGCATTTTTTCCTGTGTTCCTGATGTTTCTTTGGTGGCCAATCTCTTATTCAAGAATGCCCGGCTGGTGTTTCCGGACCGGATCGAACCGCGCGGTGATCTGCGCGTCGCCGACGGGCGCATCGCGGCCATCGCCCCCTCGCTTCTGCCTGAGCCGGGCGACATGGTTCAGGATCTCGGCGGGCGCACGCTTGCGCCCGGTTTTATTGACATCCATCTCCATGGCGCGCTCGGACGCGATGCGATGGAAGCCAGTCCCGAGGCGTTTGAGACGATTTGCCAATACCACGCGCGTGGCGGGACGACTGCCCTCGCCTTAACCACCGTCTGCGCGCCTACCGAGGAGCTTGTTGCGGTACTGCGCGCGGCGGAAGCCTACCGCGGCGAGCCGCATGAAGGGGCGCAACTGCTCGGGGTGCATGTGGAAGGTCCCTATTTTTCGCCACAAAAGAAAGGGGCGCATCGGCCCGAGTTGATCCGCAATCCGACCCCGGCCGATTATGCGCCGTTGCTGGAATGGGCGCACGTGATGACGCAGATGACCCTCGCCCCGGAGTTGCCGGCAGCGCTCGCTCTCATCGAGGCGTTGCACGCGCGGGGCGTGCGGGTGAGCGGCGGCCACAGCGACGCCTGGGACGAGGAGGCGTGCGCGGCTCATGTCCATGGCATGGAAGGGGTCACGCATACCTTTAACTGCATGTCCTCGGCCCGGCGGCGCGGCCCGTATCGCGTGGCGGGATTGCTGGAATTTGCACTGAGCGAACCATCCATTCTGTGTGAATTGATCGCCGACGGGCGGCACGTTTCGCCCACGTTGATGCGGATGCTCTACCATGCCAAAGGGCCGGAAGGGATCGTGCTCGTCACCGACGCCACGGCAGGCGCGGGGCTTGCCGAGGAGACGACATTCCGGCTGGGGGAGATCGACTGCGTGGTGCGCGACGGGGTGGGATGGACCGCTGACGGCACCACCCTCGCGGGAAGCACCTCCTCCATGATTCATCTCGTGCGCACGCTCGTGCAGTCCGCCGGGGTGCCGCTCGTGGAGGCGCTCCAAATGGCCTCTCTAAACCCGGCCCGCGCGCTCAAGCTCCAGCGCAAAGGGAGGCTCACGCCCGGCATGGATGCCGACTTGGTCCTCTTAAGCGACGATCTGGAAGTGATCGCCACCTTTGTCCAAGGCCGCAGAGTGCATCGAGCTTGATGATCGCGGAGACCTTCTAGTTTAGAAACGAATGACTCCCCCCACCCTCCGCCTGCAAATCGTCACCCCGGAAGCGCGCGTTTTCGAGGGCGAGGCGCATTTCGTGGAATTACCGGGAGCCGAGGGGGATTTGGGCATCTACCCGGGGCATGTCCGATTGGTGACCGGATTGGGGGCCGGGGAAATCCGGGTCCATTCCGCCGAGGGTCCCGCCTCGTTTGTCGTTTTGGGCGGCCATGTGGAGATCGACCCCGAGCGGGTGACGGTCCTGGCGCTGTTCGCCTCTCCCGAGGAGGAGAAGGTGCAAATCGAAGAAGCCATTCGCCGGGCGAAAACCGCGCTGGAAATGGCCGAGAACCAACCTCCAGAGCAGGTGCAAGACGACCTGGCCTGGCTGCGGATCGAGCTGGCACGAGGGAAGAAACGCTGGGGGATTTAGCCGCAAAGAGGCGCAAGAGGCGCAAAAAGAGCGGTCGATGGGTCGCCTCCTTCATAAAACCGAACTTTTGGGTTGCGCTCTGCCCGGAAGCCGGTATCTTCACTGTCCCTTTTCCGGCCATGAAAGCAGATATTCATCCTACCTACAATGAGACCACCATCACGTGCGCGTGTGGCAAGGTCTATCACACCCGTTCCACCCGCCGCGACATCAGGGTCGGCATTTGCGCAGCGTGCCACCCGTTCTTTACCGGGGAGCAGAAGTTCGTCGATACGGCAGGCCGCATCGAGAAATTCGCCCGCCGCTACGGCACTGCCCGCCGCGCTTAGCGATATTTTCGGACATTTTAAGACGGTGACGCGCCCATTTTGCGCGTCACCGTTTCTTTTTTGGGTAAATTGATTTTATGGACTTCGCCCCGCTGATTCACAAAAAGACGGAACGATTCCGCGAACTCGAAGCGGAAATCGCAGACGGGAGCGTTTTTGCCAATCCGCAGCATGCTCGTGCGGTGATGCAGGAGCATTCCCAGCTCAAGGGATTGCTTGCCGCTTGGGAGGCGTTTGGGAAAACCCAGACCGAACTCACCGAAAGTCAGGCGCTTGCGAAAAGCGACGACGCCGAGATGGCCGAAATGGCTGCGGCGGAGATCCCCGAACTGGAAAAACGGCTCGCGGAGCTTGAGCGCCAGATTCAAATTTCGCTGCTCCCTCCCGAACCGGGTGAAGATCGGGATGCCATCGTGGAAATCCGCGCCGGAACCGGCGGAGCCGAAGCGGCCCTGTTTGCCGCCGAAGCGACGGGGCTCAAAATCGAGATGATGGAGTCGAGCCCGTCGGAGTTGGGCGGCTTCCGCGAAGTGATTTTCCGCGCCTCGGGCGACGCGGTGTTCCGCAAATTGCGCTACGAAAGCGGCGTGCACCGGGTCCAGCGTGTCCCGGCCACCGAAGCCCAGGGGCGCATCCACACGAGCACCGCCACGGTCGCCGTGTTGCCGGAGGCCGAGGAGGTCGATTTTGAGATCAAGCCCGACGAACTGCGCATCGAAGTCTGTCGCGCGGGCGGTCCGGGCGGCCAGGGGGTCAACACCACCGACTCCGCTGTGCAGGTGATGCACATTCCCACAGGGACCATCGTCCGCTGCCAGGACGGCCGCAGCCAGCAGAAGAACAAGGAGAAAGCCATCGGCATCCTGCGTTCCCGGTTGCTGGAAAAAAAGCAGCTCGAAGAAGCCGAAAAATATTCCGCCCACCGCAAGAGCCTCATCGGCGGCGGGGGGCGTGAGGAAAAGGTGCGCACTTATAATTACCCGCAAAACCGGGTGACCGACCATCGCATCGGGATGACGCTCTACAACCTCGACCGTTTTGTGGAAGGCGAAATCACCGAAATGGTGGCCGCGCTCCAAGCCGAGGACGTTGCCGAACGGCTCCGCGAAGCCAATTTGGGATAATATGCTTTCCTCCCCCGTTGCTGTAAGCCCCGCAACCCACGCGCGCCCCCGAATGGGCGTTTGGGAAAAAGCCGCAACCGTCCTGCTGTTGCTGCTGCTTCTGGTTCTAAAAGTAAATTATATTTACTCGCTCTCCATCAACTCCGACGAGGGGCAGCATCTCCATGTGGCTTGGGGGTGGACCCAGGGGATGGTGCAATACCGGGATTTTTTTGACAATCACACCCCGCTCTTCCACCTGGCCATGGCCCCGCTTTTGCAACAACTCGGCGAGCGCTCGGACATCCTGACTTTGATGCGGTTCGCAATGCTCCCTTTTTTCGTAGGCACCCTGGGGTGTATCGGGTGGCTGGGGACGCGCCTTTACTCAGCGCGCGCGGGCTTTGGGGCCGCCTTGCTCACCGCCACCACCCCGCTGGTTCTGGCGGCGACCACCCAATTCCGCACCGATGTCCTCTGGATGATGTGTTGGTTCGCGACGCTTGCCGTCGCACTCACCGGGCCCTTTTCGCGCAAGCGGGCGTTTGCGACCGGGCTCCTGTTGGGTATCACTTTCGGGGTGTCGATGAAGACCACGCTTCTGCTGGCTTCGCTTTTATGCTCCTGGGGGATGGTCTTTGCCCTTTCGGCAAAACCAGAACGCAAAGCGCTCCTGCAAGGCAGTTTGGGCAAAATGGGATGCACCCTCGCGGGCCTGTGTGTAGCCCCGGCGGCGATTGGGGGGCTCTTTGCCGCGCATCATGCCATCCCGGACCTCATTTATTGCGTATTCAAGCACAACGCCATCATCAGCCAGGTTCCTGGTGCGCGCCGCTATTTGGGATGGGCATTCCCGTTCCTGCTTCTTTTAACCGCCTGGCTCGGGCGGTTCCTCCTGCGCGCGGGCCCGGATCGGGAGCTGGCCGCAAGACGCACGCTGGTGCTGTTCACGGGCATCCTGTATTTCATTCTGCTTTTCTGTTTCTGGCCGCTGGTGACCCGACAAGATTACCTGCCGGGAATTCCCCTGCTTGCCCTCTCCGTAGCGCCGTTGTTGGTGCATTTGGGCAAAAACAAAATCTGGCTCCTGATGCTTGTGGTGGGCATCCAGTTTTACGCTTCCACCAAAAAATATTCCCCCTTCGCTTGCCGGATCTCGAAAAATAAAATTCTTCTGGATGACGTGCTCCGACTCACCAAACCGTCCGATTTTGTCATGGACGCCAAGGGGGAGACGATCTTCCGTCGCCGCCCGTTTTATTACGCTCTGGAAAATATCACACAGCGGCGCATTAGTTTGGGATTGATTGCTGACACCATCGCCGCGGAGATGCTCAAAACCCGGACCTGCGTCGTCATTTTGGAGCGTTTGCCTGAAAAAACTCTTCAATGGGTAAAGCAGCATTACGTGCCATTAAATGAGGACCTTTGGGTGGCTGGCTGCTTCCTGCCGCCTACGCCGGAACCCGGGGCTGAACGCCGCTTTGAAGTGGGCATCCCGACCGAGTACGTGGTGAGCGGCGGCGAAGCTCCCTTGGAGGGCAAACTCGATGGGGTTGCCTATACCGGACCGGTGTTCCTGACCTCCGGAATGCACACATTTACTTGCACCGATCCTCGCCCGCTGGCCGTTTTTTGGGCTCAAGCGGCAGCCAAAGGATACACCCCGCAAAACCTGCGCCCGTGAGTCTCATTTTCCAAAACACCGACCGGCTGCTCATCATTGCGCCGCATCCCGATGACGAATCGCTCGCCACCGGCGGGCTCATCCAACGCCTGCGCCATACCGGCACGGCCGCGCGCGTGCTGCTGGTCACCAACGGCGACAATAATCCCTGGCCGCAACGGTGGCTGGAAAAACGGTGGCGCATCGGGCATCCCGAGCGGGAACGCTGGGGGACGCTGCGGCGGCGGGAATCGCGCTTTGCCCTCAAAACCCTGGGATTTGAGGGGGAAACCCGATTCCTGCAATTTCCCGACCAGGGGTTGACCGCTAAACTCCTGAGAGCGGATCAAGAGACCGTGGAACGTTTTTGTGCCGAAATTCAAGAGTCGGACCCGACGCACATTGTACTCCCTTCCTCCTACGATCTGCATCCGGACCACAACGCCTTGAACGTGCTGCTGCAAATCGCCCTCGACCGCATGGGGCGTTCGGCGCTTCCCCAATTCCAGTTCCTGGTCCATTGCAAACGGCCCGATCTGGTTCCTAGCCGCGTGGCACTTCCGCTCGTCGAACACGAACGGCATGTCAAACGGCAGGCGATTCTCTGCCACACCACCCAGATGGCCTTGAGCCGCAAACGGTTTCTGGCCTATGCCCGCCCGGAGGAAGCCTACTATCGGCCCGAACCCGTGCAGGCGCGCATGCCTCACCATTGCATTTCCGAGGCGTTTCTGGACGCCGGGGAGCTTCATCTCACCGCGCATCTCCCTGCGGGATTCCGCAACGGGTGTGCTCTTTTGGTTGCCGGCGAATCCGCCCAGGCTGGAAGCGTGCGGTGGCGGCTCAAGCTGCCAATCACTTCCCGTAAAGTCGCTCTGCACGACACGATTGCCGACGTGCCAGCGCGCGATGCCATTGTGCGGATCACGGGGCGCGTGGGCAAAATCAAAATCCCCGTCGCCGCCGTCCAGCCGTTTTCCCGGCTTTTTGTGAAACTCCATTACCAGCGGCTTTTCCTGGATCTGGCAGGCTGGCGCGAAGTGCCGGTGCTCTAAGGGGCAGGCATTCAGGCATCAGCCCCGGGACGGCTTCCAGAATTTAAGCGAACCCGGGAGGGGCGAGGCGTTCCACCTCGAAGAAATGCCTCAGCGCTTCCACCACCCCGTCACTGCAACGGGCAGCGGCCACATACCCGCCCACTTTGCGCACCGCCTCTTTTACTTCCTCGATGGCGTTGCCGGGAGCGGCGGGCCACCGGGCATACCGGCCATCGAGCATCGAAAGGTCGTTGTGGTGATCGCCTGCGGTGAACGTCTCTTGGGGGGAGATTTTGACGAGCCGACAAAGTTCCCCCAGCGCAGCTCCCTTGGAATAGTCCGCATGGCAAAACCGCAGGTAAATCGTGTTGCGCTGGTAATGGAAAAGCGACTCCGGCTTGCGCGTTTTGTGCAGATGGGCGATGACGCGGTCCATTTCCGCATCGTCCTGGGCCACCAACCCCACCGGCTTGCTCTCCTCGTAAATGGTATCCGCCCGGGTTTCGTCGCGAATAAAGCGCAGCATCTCGTTGAGAAACGGGGCTTCGTTTTGGAACATGCGCTCGTGGGCTTGAAGGCAGCGACGGTTCCAGTCGCCGTAATCCTGCCATTCGCCATGGGGATTGCGGTGAAAAAGCTCCCGCTCGTTGGTCAGGATGTAATCCGGCTCCACGGGAAAATGGAATTCCCGCAACCCATCGAGGGCGAACCTCAGGTCACGCCCGGTGTTCACCGCCCAGAGCACACCGCAACGCTGGAGCTGGGCAAAAAGTTCAAACAAAGCAGGCGCAACCGGCGGCGACGCAAAATGGTCCACCAAGGTTCCGTCAAAATCAGTGCTCAACAAGCGAATCATTGAACGAATTGTACCTGCTTCTGCCGCGACGACAAGCGTCCCGGCGAGGAAATGCCAGAGAAATCTGGAACTCAGCAACCAGGAAAAACAAATCAGCAAGCTGCTTCCTGGCTTCCTGATTTTTCTTCCTTTCCTGATAAGGCATTGACATTCGTCCTCATCCAGCGTAACACCTCCTTCAAATGAATCCTGCCAGCCTCACTGTGCAACTCGCAAACGTCGTCCGCCTCGTGGTGGTCGTAGTAAGCGTCGCGCTTGCGGCTCGGTGAGGGTTTCATCACTTTAGAAACAAACCCCCTCCGGCTCGCCGCCAGAGGGGGTTGTTTTTTGCCCCTTTAGCGCTGCCGGACCAACTAGAAAACCAAAAACCATGAAGCTCAACGGAGCCCAGATCATCTGCAAATTACTCGAACGCCAGGGAGTGGAAGTCCTCTCCGGTATTCCCGGCGGCGCCATTCTGCCCCTGTACGACGCCCTCCACGACAGCCCCATCCGGCACATTCTGGCGCGGCATGAACAAGGGGCGGGATTCATCGCGCAAGGGATGGCCCGCGTGACGGGCAAGGCGGCGGTTTGCCTGGGGACTTCGGGGCCCGGCGCGACGAACCTCCTCACGGCCATTGCCGATGCCAAGCTCGACAGCGTGCCGCTGGTGGCGATCACCGGGCAGGTTCCGCGCGCGCTGTTGCGCACGGACGCTTTCCAGGAGGTCGATACGTTCGGGCTCACGCTCCCGATTACCAAACACAGCTTCATGGTGATGAGCACGGAGGAACTCCTGGATGTGATTCCGCGCGCATTCGAGATCGCCCAATCCGGCAGGCCCGGCCCGGTGGTGGTCGATGTCCCCAAGGACGTTTTTCTGGGCATTTGCGACGTGGAGACCTGGCCCGAGCCGGGGATCGCCGCGCAACCCGCAGGCTGTTCGGCGGAGGAGGTGGCGCGCATGGCCGCCCTGATCGCCAAGGCCCAGCGCCCGGTCATTTACATCGGCGGCGGCGTCATTGGGGCGAATGCCGGGGAGTTGGTGCTGGAACTCGCCACGCGCATCGGCGCGCCCGTTACGAGCACGTTGATGGGCCTGGGGGCGGTCCCGTGCGACCACCCGCTGGCGCTCGGCATGCTCGGGATGCACGGCGCTCCGTGCACGAATTACATTCTCGACGAAGCCGATCTCCTCGTTGCGATCGGCGCGCGATTTGACGATCGGGCCACCGGGCTTGCGGCTCGCTTTTGTCAGCACGCGGACATCATTCATATCGAGATCGACCCGTGTGAACTCGACAAAATCAAACCCGCTAACATCCCGGTCGCGGGAGACGCGGGCGAGGTGTTGCGCCAACTCCTCCCGGCCGTTGCGCCGCAGGAACGCGCGGACTGGCTCTGCCGCGTGAAGGAACTCAAGACGAAGCATCCGCTCGTGATCCCCAAGGCCGCAAGCGGCATCCACCCGCTGGAATTCTGCGTGAAATTGGGCGAACTGCTGCCGCCCGACGCGTTGATTTCCACGGACGTCGGCCAGCATCAAATGTGGATGGCGCAAGGGTATCCCGTGCGCCGCCCCCGTTGCTTCCTCACCTCGGGCGGGCTCGGCACGATGGGGTTCGGGTTGCCCGCAGCCATTGGCGGAGCGCTGGCGTTTCCCCATCGGCGCTCGGTGTGCGTGAGCGGCGACGGTTCCATTTTGATGAACGTGCAGGAGTTGGCAACGCTGGTTGAGCTGAACCTCGACGTGACGGTCATCATCCTCAACAACAACCGGCTCGGGATGGTGCGCCAACAGCAGGAGTTGTTTTATGAAAAGCGGTATGCGGCGTCGATTTTCGAGCGTCAGCCCGATTTCGCGGCGCTGGCCCGCGCGTTCGGTCTGCGGGCGTATGATCTGGCGGGAGTCGATGATGTTGCGGGCGCGCTGAAGGAGGCGTTCTCCAAGCCCGGCCCGTGTCTCATCAACCTGCCCATCGAGGAGGACGAGAACGTGTATCCGATCGTTCCGCCCGGCGCAGCCAACACCGAGATGCTCGGGGTCGCGGTGGAGGAGTGATAATCTCTCGCTGCCTAATCGCAGACAGGATGAACAGGAAGGAGTGGAGTTTGTCGTTTTGCGCCGATGGAGCCCTGCTCTTTTTAGACAGGATTACAGGATTGACATGATTTACAGGATTTTTTCGTTTGGTTGTCACAAATGCTTACAGGCTTTCAAAGGCTATAGGCGTAATCCTGATAATCCTTAAAATCCTGTGAATCCTGTCTAAATTGCCGAGGCTGCCATTGCGAACCCGTGACAAACCGGCTGGGTTGGCGTAGTTTGCCGTTATGAAAAGCTACGACTGGACCAGCCGGGTGAAGCCGCTCTATCTCCACGCCTTGGAACGTTACCGGGCGGGGCATCGTGATCCGCAGACCCTTTTTGATGCCCAACAACAGCAGGAACTTGCCGCGATCGGAGCCTCGCCGATGGAATTGTTCGACTACGCCGAGGATGCCGACGCGCTGGATTGGGAAACCGCGTTGTTGATCCTCTCCGTGCGCCGGGATTATTTCGTGGTGATCCAAAACGGCGTCCCGTCCGGGCACCGTTTGGTCATGGCGGAGCTGCCAGCCAAGGATGCCGAGCTGGAAGGGATCCCGTGGTTGCCGCGCGTCATTCAAAAAGCCCTGGGCCGACTCCGGGGCGAGTTGCCGAACGAATTGATGTATTGCTGCGGAGGGGACCGGCGGTTTTTCAAGCAGTACGACATGCATCCGGCCGATTTCCTGCGGGAAGTCTGGGCCTCCGGCGGGGACGAACAAAAGGTGCTCGCCTACGTGCGCCGCTGCGCCAAAGCGTGAGTGCAAGTCTGAACCTGAGCGCAAAACCGCGCCTTCAATCAAGGCGTAACTCGGGTTTCAATGGGGGCTCGGGATTTAGAGCATCCTTAAAAAAGCCGGGCATTCTTTCCGAAACCCGGAGGGTTTCCAGCGAATAGCCGGTGGTTGAGGCGCGATCGTGCGCCGACACCACCGGAACCCGGGCCCAAAAGGCGTTCACCCCAACGGGGTGGCAGAGGGCGGGAATTCTGCCACCCCGTCGGGGTGAGTCGATGGGGCACACGCAGCCGGGGGTGTCGCTTCGCTCAACCCCCGGCTATTCGCTCACGAACCCTTCGGGTTCTCAAGAAAATAGCCCAGCCGAAACCACGAGGACGTCGAGATCCGGTTTCATGGCTGGGAAAACCGCCCCACAAAATGCAGAAGTCCCGTCAGGGGCGACAGAGGAGGGTTCTTTCGTACCTACGAAACTCTTCCGTTTGCCAACAAAAAACCCAGGCGCTAAAGCGCTGGGCTGTTTTCAATTTGTAAAACAAAAAAGCCCGCAAGCGATCCTTGCGGGCTTTTGAAGTTTTCAGGGGCGACGCTCAGAACGGAATGTCGTCGCCTTCCACGTCCAGGTCCGGGTCCACCGGGGCTTTGGGAGGGGTTGCGGGGCGACTGGCCGGGCGCTGCTGCTGCGGACGCGAGGAACGCGGCTCCTCGTCGTATTCGCGGCTTGCGCCCCCTCCACCGCCGCCGCCTTCGCGTGCATTGAGAAATTCGATATTCTCTCCCACGACTGTGAGCTTGCTGCGCTTTTGGCCGGTCGTCTTGTCATCCCAAGTCTCCATCCGAAGACGTCCTTCAACAAAAAGGGGACGCCCTTTTTTGAGATATTCGGCGGCAACTTCAGCTGTTTTTCCCCACAAAGTAACATCGATGAATGTTGCCTCTTCTCTCTTTTCACCATTATCCGCCGTGTAGCGGCGATTTACCGCGAGGGTCAATTCGGTAAGCGCTGTGCCCTTGGGCGTGTAACGAATTTCGGGATCACGGGTGATATTCCCGATCAACATGACTTTGTTTAGATTGGCCATAGGTGGTGCCCGGTTCGGTTCTGGGTGGGGGGGGGTGCCGGACTACGCGGCAGCTGCCGCTTTTTTCGCGGCGAGCTTGGTGTAGTTCTGGCGGTAGATTTCTTCGTCAAGTTTGAGTTTGCCGCGCAGTTTTTCAAGCACAACCGGCGTGGCTTCGAAGATAAAATTGACGTAGTAGCCGGCGTCGAGCTTGCCCTTCACGTAGGAGAAATGGCGGCGGTCCATCTTCTGGACGGACTCGATTTTCGCGCCTTCTTTGGCGAAGTCGCCTTCCAGGCGTTCGACGGTGTCTTTGACGGCTTCGTCGCCGCCTTTGATGTTGAGGATGAGGAGTGCTTCGTAACGGTTCTTCATGATAGGTGTTTGGGTCTAGTTGAAATGATTCATGGCAGCTTGCAAGCCGCGATTTTGGGCAAATGCGATCGCGTCGGCGGCCCGTTCCAGCGCGGCTTCCAATTCCGGGAGTTCCTCGGCGGAAAAGCGTCCCAGCACATGGTTGACCATGCCGCCAGCAGCCCCGCCGATGCCGATGCGCAACCGGGGAATTTCCCTCGTGCCAAGGTGCTCGATGACGGATTGCATGCCGTTGTGGCCGCCTGCGGACCCGTCGGGCCGGAACCGCAGTTTGCCCAGCGGCAGCGCGAGGTCGTCATAGACGACCAGCGTCTCCGCCGGGGGCACCTTGTAAAAGTGGGCCACGCCGTTGACCGGGTTGCCGCTGAGGTTCATGAAGCTCGTCGGCTTGCAGCAAACGACCCCTTCGCAGTCGGCAATCTGCGCCTTCCATTTCTTCTCCGTGCGCCAGGGCGCGCCGGAACGGGCGGCGAGTTTGTCGAGCACCATAAACCCCACATTGTGCCGCGTCTGCTCGTATTCGCGCCCCGGGTTTCCCAACCCGACAATGAGGCGAAAACTTGGCCGCGCGGCGTTCAATTACTTCTTCTCTTCGGCGGCGGGCTTCTTCTCCTTGATCACTTCCGGAGCCGCAGCGGCTTCGGCTGCCGGAGCTTCGGCTGCCACGTTCGGTTCGGCCACGAGGAAGACGGTGACGTCGCCATCCACTGCGGTGACGCCCGCCGGGAGTTGGAGGTCTTTCACGTGGATCGCATCGCCAACGTTGAGCGAAGAGACGTCCACATTGAGGACTTCGGGAAGATCCTTGGGCAAGCACGTGATGGTGATCGAGCGCGCCAACTGTTCGAGGATGCCGCCGTAGCTCTTGACGCCCACCGCTTCGCCGACCGCTTCCACGGGGATGCTGGATTCGATTTCCTCGTCGGCAGAGACGCCATGGAAATCGACGTGCAACACCGCCTGGGTGACGGGGTGATGCTGGACTTCCTGGATGATCGCCAGACGGTTGGACCCGCCGGCGATGGCGAGTTCGACCAGCAAATGCTCGCCCACGGCGTGGGAAAGGAGCGTGTCGATGTCGCGCGCACCCACTTGCAGGGAGACGGGGGTCTCGTTGTGGGCGTAAATGACTGCCGGGACAAAACCCTGGCTCTTGATTTTATTCACCGCTGTGCGGCCCGTTTCAGAGCGAACCTGTGCGGCGAGTTTGACTTGTTTTGCCATAGCTTACTTGTTTCCTTTGAGTTCAAATAGCGAACTGACGGATTCGTCGTTGTGAATCCGCTTAATCCCTTCGCCGAGGAGTTCCGCGATGCAGAGCACGGTGAGCGGCACGCCTGCGCACACGCGCACGGGCACGCTGTTGGTGGTGATGAGTTCGGCGATTTCCGACGCCTTGAAGCGTTCGATCGCCAGGTCCGAGAGGACCGCGTGAGAGACAGCCGCGTAGATGGTCTTCGCGCCGTGCTTTTTCAAGCTGCGGGCCGCGCTGGTCAAGGTCCCTGCGGTTTCGGTGAGATCGTCCACAATGATCACATCCTTGCCTGCAACGTCGCCGATCACGTGGAGGTGTTCGATTTCGGTCGCGCTCTTGCGGCGCTTGGCCACGATGGCGAGCCCGGCCCCGAGGGCTTCGGCGTAGTGGCCCGCGTTTTTCACGCCGCCCACGTCGGGCGAGACGACCACGAGATCCTGGATGTTTTTCTTCGCCAGATACCGATGAATCACCGGGAGGGCTTGCAGGTGGTCCACCGGGATATCGAAGAACCCGGCGACTTGCTGCGCATGGAGGTCCATGGTCAAAATCCGGTCCACTCCGGCGGCGGTCAAAAGATTGGCGATGAGCTTCGCAGTGATCGGCACCCGCGGCTGGTCTTTGCGGTCCTGCCGTGCGTAGCCGAAGAACGGGATCACCGCGGTGATCCGGGCGGCGCTGGCCCGGCGTGCTGCGTCCACCATGATGAGCAGCTCCATCAGGTTCTGGTTGGTCGGCGGGCTCGTCGGCTGGACGAGGAACACGTCGCGACCCCGCACGTTCTCGTTGATTTTGACGAAAGTCTCCCCGTCGGGGAACGAGTCTACGGTGGCATCTCCGAAGGGAACCCCCACATATTCAGCAATACGGCGGGCGAGCTCACGGTGGGCAGAACCACTAAAAATTTTCATTTCTGAGGAATGGGACATCATCGGCGTGTTTGGGCGAAGGGAGGGAGACTCTATGTGGCCCAAAAATAATATCAATCGCAAACTTTAGCGGCGGGCCGCCTCCATTCCGGCGAAAGGCCGGAGAGGGGCGGTTGGCGCGTCCAAGCCGACGGTTTGGGAGGGGGAAAAATTCGCGCGATGCCGTCCCATTTCGCGGGTGGGCAGAGGGATGGATGTGTGCAAAAAATGGCTTTTGTAAGTGCCTCAAAATGAGGAACATCAGGAAATCCCCTACCCTTTTAACCGAGTTAAAACCGCTTGCCTGTCCCCCGAAACTTTCCTTTCCTTGGCACTGCGCGATTTGCATCGCCACAACAGAAACAAACCAAAAAAAACACATCATGAAAAAACTCACACTTAGCGCCTTGGCAGCGTTCGCGGTGGTCGGAACGGCATTCGCCGGACCCTGCCCTGTCGTTTCCAAGGAATTCAAGCAACCATGTGCCACGCCTTGCTTTAAGGATCAAGAGCTCCAGTTGGACCTCTTTTATTCCTTCAACGATGCGCAGCACCAAGACCACAGGACGGTCAGTGATAGTTTCCTGACGGCTCCGGCGCTCACGCCGATTCCGCCGAACAGCATTACGGCCAGTTCCTTGATCAATAACCCGGCCATTGTCCCTGCGGGTAGCACCGTGGTGACCAGCGGAGAAGCCTCGGGTTTTGATGAGCGGCGCTTTAAAGACAGCAGTGGTGGAGGCGTCGGCTTGAACTACTTCTTTACCCGCTACGTCGGTATCGGCGTGGAAGGCAACTGGTGGGACGGTATCCGGCAAGGCAATGACGGGCAGTTCGGCTTGCAAGATACGATTACCCTCAATGGGGTGAACGCCGGAACGGCCGCAGCTGTTGCTGCTGCCCTCACCGCCGCTGGCCAGACCAATGTTACTGTGGTTGATCCCAGTACGTTGCTCATCACCAGAAGCGCTGAATTCAACCGCCGCAACCACCGGAAGGTCGTCAATCAGGTCACCGGGAGCCTCATCCTGCGTTATCCGTTTGAAGGGCCGATCTGCTGGGCACCGTACATCTTCGGCGGTGGCGGCGGGATGTTTGATGGCCACAGCGTCGGGTTCGGTCACATCGGTTTGGGCGTTGAATTCCGTGTCACCCCCTACATGGGCTTCTTCACCGACTGGCGCTGGGAGTTCGTGGATCGTAATAATGACGACAATGGCGAAATCCGGGATTTTGCACGCACTGTCGGCCTCGATCTCGACAACAATCGGAACCGGGATCACAACGACGTGAACATGACCCGCGTGGGCGTTCGCTTCGTATTCTAATCGCTGCATCGAACGATCGGAAAAAACCAGAGCGCCGGGGCTTGAATGCCCCGGCGTTTTTTTGTCGCGAAAGTGGGAACAAGAATTATTTGAGGCGTTACTCCCTCGTCGCCTCTCCACAGATAGGCTCCTCGCTCGTGCCTTGTCATACCCCGTTTTCCCCTCTTGCGCACCCTCGCCGAATTTTTAGACAGCTTCTAAAATAGCGCGTTTGGGTGAGAGATTGTGCTTGCTTGCCCGGCAAAAAGTTCCTTCCCTTGCTATCAAGCGATATTTATCGCTCTCAACTAGCAAACAAACCAAAGGAAACCACATGAAAAAATTAACTCTCAGTGCCTTGGCGGTATGCGCAGTAGTGGGCTCGGCTTTTGCAGGCCCTGCCAAGGATTTTAAACAACCAGCGGCTCCACAGTTCTTTCAGGATAAGGAATTCGCCTTGGACGCGTTTTATTCTTATAATGACGCGCAACATCGGGATCCCCAGTTGTCCAAAAACGGGGGTGATATTATCAAACCGCAGTTCTTCGTGGACGGCAGCGGCGGTGGCGTGGGAGTGACCTACTTCTTCGCCCGCTATTTCGGCGTGGGCGTGGAAGGCAATTGGTGGAATGGCACCCGGCCTGGCATTTCCCAGGAAACTCACGATGCCCTGCTCGCCAAGGGGAGAGATATTCCCCGGAGCTTTGATAAGGAAGTCGGCTCCCAGGTCACGGCGAACCTGATCCTGCGTTACCCGATGGAGTTCACCACGTTCGGTGTGGCTCCGTATATTTTCGGTGGCGGCGGAGCGCTCTTTAGTGACGAGAACTGCGGCTTCTCGGACGTAGGCGCCGGGGTTGAAGTTCGCATCACCCCGAAAGTCGGCGTCTTCACCGATTGGCGCTGGAACTTCATGACCGGGGACAATCGGAACGACGTGAGCACCACGCGCGCCGGTGTCCGGTTCGTGTTCTAAACAACACTTAAATGACACGCCGGGGTTCTTCGGAGCCCCGGCGTTTTTTATTGTGTGCCGTTCGCATCGCGCCCGGAGGTCGCTATCCACCAGACTGCATGATCCTTGGAGGGTGGAGCGACCGCGGGCGATTCCGGGGTGGTGTCGTCGAAAGCAGGTTTTCCCTTTTGCGTGCCTTTTTTGCGGCTATTTCTTTCGCTTTTTACCCCAGCTTGCGCGTCACTTCCACCAGTTTCCGGGCCAGATCATGAACGGATTTCTGCTTGTGGGCATCCCTGAGCGCGCCGTTTTCATCAAAAGCTTCGTCGGCCTTGGGAATCGAGACCTGACCGGGCAGCACAAAGACCCCGATGTTGCCGAGAATGGCGCGCACATGCACCAGCGCGCGCAATCCCCCCAGCGCCCCCGGCGAGGCGCTTACCAAAGCGCACGTTTTGCCGGTGTAGGCGATCAGCGGCGGTTCGTCCTCGGTTTCCGCGCGCGAAACCCAGTCGATCACGTTCTTGAGCACGCCGGTAATGGAACTGTTGTATTCGGGCGAGGAAATGAGCAACCCGTGATGGCTGACAAAGAGTGCCTTTAATTTTTTGGCATTCTCCGGGAGCCCATGGGCGGCCTCGTCGTCCTGATTGAGAATCGGCAGTGGGAAATCGAGCAAATCGATGAGGGTCACCTCCGCGCCCGCCGCGCGCGCCCCCTCGACGGCGATTTTGATCAGCCGCTTATTAAATGACCCGGCGCGTAAGCTGCCAGCAAATGCGAGAATGCGTGGAGTCTCATCCATAGCAAACTCTACAACAATCCGGTGGCGCAAGCGAGGTCGGTTTTAAAAAGGGATCCAGAATCAGGAAAGATTTATCAGGAAATCAGGAAATCAGGAAAAAGAACCAAGGGCGCCAACCTGCTTGTCATCCCAAGCCATTCCCAACGGCCATTTAAAAGAATTTCCGAATCACCATCATTTGGTGGATCGACCGCTCCGCGGACGATTTTTTAAAGCAGATCGAGCGCAGCGAGCTGATTTGCTTGCAATGCCCTCCCCCGAATCGCGCCCGGAGGTCGCGATCCACCCGACCTGGTCCTTGTGAGAAACGCTTTAAAGCCCTTGGCGGGTGAGTTCGCGCTCCAGGATTTTGCGGAACTCGGCCAAATCCCCCTGCGAGGGGCGGTATCCCTCCTGGGACGGGATGAGACTGAACCGCCCGGCCTGGTCGAGCGACCAATCGGCACTCACGCCATCGCTGAACGTCACTTTGCCGCTGACAAGCGCGCCGGGGCGCATGATGGAATCCACTTCCACGCAGACTCCGTGGGCGGGCGTGGGAGCGGGCTCGGCTACCGGAGCGACGATTCCCGCATCCGGTTTCTTTTCGACCGGCGCGGCTTTTTCCTGCGGCACGAGCTTCAAATCGTCCACGAGCAGGCGGGCCTCCATGTAGGTGAGCCGGACGCCAAATGCCTCATCGAGGCGCTGTTGCACTTCCGAAAGCTTCGCCCCCCCAGCAATCCAGCTGGCCACTTCCCGTTTTTGTTCGTCGGTCAATTGCATGGAATCAATTTAGGGTAGGCCGGGAGAAAAGAAAATCAGGAAGAAGCGTTGTCGGCAGATTTCGCAGATGCAGATCAGGCAAACCTTAAAATCTGCGTAATCTGCGTAATCTGCGTAATCTGCGTAATCTGCGTAATCTGCGTAATCTGCGGATGCTCCTCTCTCTTCTATTTTGCCTCAATCCACCTTGCCAGCTTGGCTTCGGCTTCGGGGTTGACGCGGAATTCGTCGGACGGGATGAGGCGGAGCGGCTGGGCGTCGCCGCCGGTGATGCGCAGGATGATGCGGCGGTTGCCGGGGTTCTGCCAGATGACGTCACGGATCAGTTCCAGGTCGCGCGGCTGGGTAGCCGTGCGGTCGAGCGTGAGCACCAGCGGCTTTTCCGATGAGGTCGGTTTCGGCACGGGTTTGATTTCGTTGGCCGTCAGACGCGGCCCTTCCTCGCGGAGATCAAGCTTGCCGGTCATGGAGACCACGGCCCCCTGAATCAGGAACGCCTGGGTTTTGTTGAACGTCTCGCTCCAAATCATCACTTCGAGTTGGCCGGTGAGGTCTTCGAGCGTGACGATCGCAAACGGTTTGCTCTCTTTTTTGGTGAACCGCCGCTCCACCGTGGTCAGCGCTCCGGCGATGGTGACGGTGCTCTTGTCTTCCTGCTCGGGCAGCGCGGCGATCGGGATGAATTTCCCGCTTTCGAGCGCCGTCCGGTATTCGTCGAGCGGATGGCCGGTGACGTAGAATCCCAGCAGTTCTTTTTCGAACCCGAGCTTTTCGCTCTGGCTCCACGGCTGCACGGTGGAACCTGCTTTCTTGGCCGCTTTGGGGGTTGTCTCGAACACGTCGAACATGGAGACCTGCCCGGCGGCCTTGTCGCGGTGCGCGCTCGCGGCGGAAGCCATTGCGCCGTCGATCTCGGAGAAAAGCTGGGCGCGCTCCATTCCGGTGAAGTCGAACGCGCCGCATTTGACGAGGCATTCGAGCCCCTTTTTGTTCATTTTTTTGGAATCGACCCGCCCGCAAAAATCTTCCATCGAGGTGAACGGGCCGTGGGCTTCGCGCTCCGCAATCGCCGCTTCCATCGCCGCTTCGCCGACGTTCTTGATGGCTGCCAATCCGTACCGGATCGCCCCGTGGTATTCGGTTCCATCGGCCTTGGGCGGCAGGGTGCCATCGACCGGCTCCGGCGCGAACTTGAGGGAGCTTTTGTTCACGTCCGGCTCGAGGATTTTGATCCCCATCCGGTCGCACTCGGCCACGAAGATGCTGATCTTGTCGGTGTTGGAAATTTCGTTGCTCATCACCGCCGCCATGAATTCGACGGGGTAGTTGGCCTTGAGGAACGCCGTCTGGTAGCTCACCCAGGCATACGCGGCGGAGTGGGAACGGTTGAAGCCGTAGCCCGCGAATTTTTCGAGCAAATCGAAAATCTCGTTGGCCTTGTCGGCGGGAATGTTGTTGAGCTTCGCGCACCCTTCCACAAAGGTGACGCGCTCCTTGGCCATCTTCTCCTTGTCCTTTTTGCCCATCGCGCGGCGCAGCAAATCCGCGCCGCCGAGCGTGTAGCCTGCGAGCACCTGCACGGCCTGCATGACCTGCTCCTGATAGACCATGATGCCATAGGTTTCGCCGCAGACCTTGGCCAGCAGCGGGTGGGCGTATTTGACCTTTGCGAGCCCCTTCTTGCGTTTGATGTAGTCCGGGATCAGTTCCATCGGGCCGGGCCGGTAGAGCGCCAGGATGGCGTTGATGTCTTCGATGTCCGTCAGGTCGAACTGACGGCAGACGTTGACCATGCCGCCGGATTCCAACTGGAACACCGCGCAGGTTTCGCCGCGGTTGAGCAGGTCGTAGGTCTTTTTGTCATCAAGCGGGATCACGCTGATGTCAAACTCCGGGGAGTGCTTGCGGATGAGCGCCTGGGCGTCGGTGATGACGGTGAGCGTTTTGAGTCCCAGAAAGTCGCACTTGAGCATGCCGACTTCCGTGAGCGGACCCATTGCGTACTGGCTCACGATGGAGCCGTCGTTGGCGCGGGTGAGCGGGATATATTCGCTCAAGTCGCACGCGCCGATGACGACGCCCGCCGCATGGACGCCGACGCCGCGGGTCAAGCCTTCGAGCTTTGTTGCGGCATCCCAGAGGTCGCGCGTGGCCGGTTCGTTATCCACGGCGGCCTTGAGTTCCGGGTTTTTGTCGATGGCTCCATCGACGTGCTTCATCTGGCCCGTTTCCTTGTCCTTTTCGTCGTAACCGGTGAGGGTGATGTTGAGTTCGTTGGGGATCATCTTCGCCACGCGGTCGGCGTCGCCATAAGGCCAGCCCATCACGCGCGCCACATCGCGGATCACCGATTTTGCTCCGAGCGTGCCGAAGGTGATGATTTGCGAGACCGCCCGCTCGCCGTATTTGTTGCGGACATATTCAATCACCTCGGGCCGCCGGTTTTGGCAGAAATCGACGTCGATGTCGGGCGGGCTCACGCGTTCGGGGTTGAGGAAACGTTCAAAGAGCAGCTTGAACTGGATCGGGTCGATGTCGGTGATCCCCATCGCGTAGGCGATGAGCGAGCCGGCAGCCGAGCCGCGCCCCGGGCCCACGGGAATGCCCTGCTGTTTGGCCCAGTGGATGAAATCCCAGACGATCAGGAAATAGTTCACGAACCCCTGTTTTTCCAAGACGTCGATCTCCAGCGCATACCGTTTCTGGACTTCCTCGCTGTCCGCCATTCCTTTGTACCTCCTGCGGATCCCTTCTTCGGTGATCTCGCGCAGGTACTGGTTTTGCGTCTTCCCGGCGGGCGGTTGGTAGTCCGGGTATTTGGGCGTGGTGTCGAGTTTAAACCCGCAGCGCTCGGCGATGAGCAGCGTATTGTCGCACGCCTCCGGGTGATCGGCGAAGAGCGCCCGCATTTCTGCGGGGGATTTAAAGTATAATTCCGGCGTGTAGCGCATCCGGCGCTCGTCGGTGACGTTGGAGCCGGTGCCGATGCAGATGAGCACGTCGTGGGCCTCGTGGTCTTCGCGGTTCAGGAAATGGACGTCGTTGGCGGCGACCAGCCCAAGGCCGAGTTCCTGCGCCAGACGGGGCATGGCGGCGTTGATCTTGCGCTGCTGCTCCAGGCCGTGGTTGTGCATCTCCAGGAAGAAATTCTCCGGGCCGAGGATGTCCCGGTAGGTCGCCGCCAGCTCGCGCGCCTTGGCGTAATTGTCCTCCTGCAACGCCATCGGGATTTCGCCCTTCAAACAAGCACTGAGGCCGATCAACCCTTTGGAAAATTTCGCGAGGTGTTCATGGTCGATCCGCGGCTTGTAATACATCCCGTCGAGCTGGCCGATGGAGACCAGCTTCACGAGGTTTTTATACCCCTCCTCGTTCTCGGCCAGCAGGGTGAAATGGAAGGAGGCGTCGCGGGCGCTCGTCGCCTTTTTTTCAAAAAGCGAACCCGGGGCCATGTACACCTCGCACCCGATGATCGGCTTGATTCCGGCCTTCTGGGCGGCGAGGTAGAATTCCACGGCCCCATACATCACCCCGTGGTCGGTGATCGCAACGGCGGGCATCCCGAACTCCTTCGCCTTTTTCATCAGCGCCGGAATGCGCACCGCTCCGTCGAGGGTGGAATATTCCGTGTGGAGATGCAGATGGACGAAAGAATCGGACATGGTCCAGATAATATAGGCGGAAATCGGGCCGCGTGAAGCGAGGAGTCAGGAAAAAGAAAAGGTAAGCCGTTTCTTTTCCTGCAGCTACGGAGGGGTTGGGCTGGGGTTCAAAGCCAGTCGAGTGGGAGAAGCCTTGGGGGCGATCAAAGCGCATCGGCGAAAGCCTCCAGGCTCACGCCCGCCTGTCGCAAAAGGCTTTTGAGCGTGCCGCGCTTGATGGGCCGGTGCATCGGCACAACCACGATACGCCCGCCTCCTCCCCGCATAATATGATGTGAGCCGGTTTGATGGTCGGTTGCAAAGCCCAGCCTCCGCAAGGCTTTAACGGCATCCGTTCCGTGGACATCCGCCGGAAGCTTCACGCAAGCACTAGCTCCGGGTCGTTGACAAAATGCAGGCGTACCCGCTTGGGCGTGGGGATACCCGCCGCACGGAAGTACCCCGCAGCGGCATCCCGGATCATAGCAATCAGTTCAGGAACGCTTTCCCCTTGCGTGGCGATGCCGCCGCCCTTGGGGTCGTCCCATGTGGCGACGAGGCAATCTTCTTCCTGCTCCACCTTGAAGACAATCTCGTTCATTTTGTTACAGCGTGATGAGCGAACCCTACCGCACCGACGTGGAACCGGCAAGTTCGTTTGCGAAGCGCAATCCTCCATTTGCATTTCCCCCCGATCTCGGCGACAGGTGTTCCACCAAAGCGGGAGCCCCCGGACCTCTGCGCTTGCCCAAGGCGTTTGCGCCGTTATTCTTCACCCTTGTCCATGTCCGAAGCACCACTACCGGAGGCCATCCGACCGACCGTTCCCTGTGCGGGAAAACGGAAAAAGCGCTTTGCGCGCGTGCTGACGGGCCTTTGCGTGTTGCTGCTGGCGCTTTTTCACCAACCGCTTTTGCGGGCCGGTTTGAAGCGGGTTGCCGTCCACTTTGCCGCCCGTGAAAATGTGGCGCTTTCGCTCAAACTGGAGGGGAGCGTCTGGACCGATCTGACGCTCAAGGATTTACGGGCCGTGGCCACGGGACCCTCGCCCGTGGAGTCGATCTCCATTGAGCGGTTGCGGGTGGAATACAATTTATGGACGCTTCTGCGCGAAGGGCGTGAGGAATTCCTGAGCTTTTACCATCTGCGCAACGCCCATCTGGCGCTCGATCCCGGCAAGGGCAACGAAAACCAGAAGCGCAACCTCCTCCACGTTTTAAGGGACATTCTCCAACAACCCTCGATGAACAGCGACCGGGCGCAGATCGAAAATCTGAACCTGACGTTGCGCACGCCGGAGGGGATCTACCGGTTGAGCGAGGTGCACGCCCTCCTGGATCCGCTCGAGCATGGGTACGTGCGCATGGGGGCATTGGTTCTGCCTGGAATCGGCGCCTGGCAGGATCTGCATACGAGTGCCACGTATGTGAACCGCCATTTGGTGATGCGCCATTTCAACCTGGGCGAAGAGGTGCGCGTGGACCGGCTTGAACTCGATTCTTCGCACCGGGCGCAAGGCGTCCGCTATCTCTCCTTTGAAGGGGCGGTGTTGGGTGGCGATCTCGGCCTGTTTCTTTGGGAACGCGAAAGCCCCTCCGGCGCGGTGAAGGCGCAGGTCACCGCCTATTTACACGATTTGCCGCTGGAGAGTCTGGCAAAATACAGAGGGAAAAGCCCCATCACCGGCCGCTTGAAGGAGGCGTGGATGCAACTCAGCGGCGATCCGCTGGTTCCCTCCGAATGGGTGGGGCAACTGACTGCCGCGATGGAAAACGGCGGGTACGGGGGGTTTCCCGTGGATACTGTTTCCGCGAAAGTTTCGGTGGGCGAGGGGATATTGAGGCTCGAAGAATTGCTCTTTTCACTCGGGAAAAACCGGCTCGCTTTCCGGGGCGAACAACGCCTTCCGAAAACGTGGGAGCGTTCTGCTTTCGCGAATTTCCAGACCGCCTTCACCCTCAATGCCCCGGAGCTTTCCCGTCTGCATGGCCACTTTACCGGCGGCGCTGTGCACGGGAAGGGAACCGTTGCGATTCAGAACAAAAGCCTCGCCGTCGAAGGGGATCTGACCGCCTCCGGCGTGCAAGGAGCGGCGTTCGGGGTGGCGAGGGGGAGCGCAGTTTTCCAAGGGCAATGGAACGGTTCCGGGACGGCATGGGGTGGCGGCCTCTCCGGCCATGCCCGGGTGGAAGCCAGCGATCTGCATTTCCGGGAATTTGCCGCGCGGCATTTGACGCTCGACCTGCCCGTGGCGGGAGCGACGGCGCGGGTGGCCACGTTTGCGCTGGATATCAATGGCGAAGACCAATTCGGCGGCAAGGCCAGTGTCGGGCTGAGCGCTCCGTTTGCCTACGAAGCGAACCTCTCCGGGAACGTGCAGGACCTTTCGGTTTTTCAGCCGTTTGTTTCCATCCCGCTGGGGGGGGCTCTGGAGATCCAATGGCATGGCACAGGGGAAATCGCGCGGATGCGGCACACCGGCGAAGGCCGGGTGGCGCTTGAGCACGGGCGGGTGGGAGAATGGACCGGAGTGGAAGGGGAGCTGGCGGGAGTTTATTCGCCAGAGAGCATCGATATCACCGCGCTGAGAGCCCGCTGCGACCAGGGGACACTGCAAGCCGGGGTGCGTTTGCGCGACCAACGCCTGCAGGTGGACGGCTTCCGGCTCACGGCGGGCAAAACCGGCGTGGCCACCGGCGGCTTCAGCCTGCCGCTGGACCTGCGCACGCCCACGCGCCGGGAAACCATTTTTCCCGCCTCGGGAGCGCTGGCAGGGACGCTGGTTCTGGACCAGATTGACCTCGCCCAACTCTTCCCTGCAGCCCCTCCCGGCCTTGCCGTGCGCGGGATGGCCACCGGCTCATTCACAGCGGGCGGCACACTGGCCGCGCCGGAAATCACGGCGAAATTGGAGGCGCACAATCTGCAAACGGGCGTGGCGGAGAAATGTCCCCCGGCCTCGGGGAATGCGGCTTTGGTTTTCAAAGACAGCCGACTGCTCCTTTCCGGCACGCTGGCCCAGCCCGGTTTGAGCACGCTCTCGTTCCGGGGGGGGGTGCCGCTCGACCTGCGCAAAATCCTCACTGAACGCCGGATCGATCCCGCCACGACGCCGATCGAGTTCTCCGTAAAACTGCCGCCTTCGTCCGCAGAGCTCCTCGCACCGTTGATCCCCGGTGTCCGCCTGCTGGATGGCCGTTTGAGCATGGACGCCTCCGCCACGGGCACTTGGGCAAAACCGGTGTTTAGCGGCGGCATCGCGCTGGACCTCGCGGCCATTCGCTTCCAATCCGCCGATTTTCCCGGCATCAACCATCTCCGGGGCGACCTCCGGTTTGCGGGGACGGAACTGACTTTCCAGCGCTGCACCGGGGATGTGGCGGGGGGGCCGTTCTCGGTGACGGGCCGCCTGGGGCTCGATCGGCTTGCGGATCCGTTCTGCGATTTGCGGCTCCAGTCTCAGGGCACCTTGCTGGCCCGCAATGACACCCTCACGTTGCGCACCGACGCCGACCTGCATCTCACCGGGCCTTTTTCCAAAGCGGCCTTGAGCGGGAAGATCGGCGTGACCAAGAGCCGGTTTTTCCGCGAAATCGACATTCTGCCCATCGGATTGCCCGGTCGCCCCGTTCCCAAACCGGCCAAAGGGTGGTTCACCCTTTCCACCGACACCCTGCCGTTCCGCAACTGGGCGTACCACGTGGAGATCCAGACCGTCGAACCGTTCCTGGTGAAGGGAAACCTGGCCAACGGTGCCATTGTGGGCGATCTGCAACTGGGGGGCACCGGCCTCGCGCCGACACTGGAGGGCACGGCTTATATTCAAAATTTTGTGGCGTCGTTGCCTTTTAGCCGCCTGATGGTCGATCATGGAGCCCTCTATTTTTCAGGAAACGCTTCGTTGAATCCGACCCTGGACATTCACGGCTTCTCGCGCATCCGGGATTACAACGTGAATGTCTACCTCTACGGCACGGCCGCGGAGCCGCAGACGCTTTTCACCAGCGAACCGTCGCTGCCGCAGGAGGAAGTGATCGCGCTGCTGGCCACCGGGGCCACGACCCGCGAATTCGCCCAAAACAACCAGGCGCTTGCGGGGCGCGCCGCCGTCCTCGTGTTTCAGGATGTTTACCGCAAGCTGTTCCCCCGCCGTCCGCCGCCCGAAAA
This sequence comes from Verrucomicrobiota bacterium, assembly GCA_026398235.1. Classification (GTDB taxonomy): domain Bacteria; phylum Verrucomicrobiota; class Verrucomicrobiia; order Chthoniobacterales; family Chthoniobacteraceae; genus UBA695. The sequence continues at coordinate 5,442 of JAPLTE010000129.1, read as the reverse complement.
CAAGGCGAATCCCATGGACCGTTTTTCGCTGGATGTCGGAGGGGTCGATCCCCGCACGGGGCGGCAGGAATTGATGGGTAAATTCAAGCTCTCCGACCAATACCAGATCGGGGCGGGCGTCGATATGCAGGGGGATGTGCGGATGCAATTGCAATACCTGATCCGGTTCCGATAAAACGAGACCTCCCCCCTCATGCACCCCCGGCCTAAAATCCTTTTTCTGATCGCCACGGTTTGCGCGGCGGGGCTGCTTGCCCTGCATGCGCAGCCGCCGGTTGCACCGCCGGAGCCGACTCCGCTGCCGGGGATTTCCACCCCGCCCCCCGCTGCTCCGGTTTCCCGCGTTCCGCAACGCCCTGCGCCTCCGCTGCCGACCCCGAGGGAGATCCCCGCCGCGCCTGCCCCGGAAGAGCAACCGGCACCAGAACCGCAAGCGCCTGCGGCGGTGGAACCGTATCAACCGGCGCTGCCCCTCAACGAGCCGGTGCCCAAGCCGCCGGTCCTCACGCGGGTGCGGGTGGTGTTGGAAGGCAACACCCATTTCAGCGCGGACCAGATTCGTGCGGCTCTGGCCGATCCGCTCTCGGCCATGGAACAGTCCGGCCTCACCCCTGCGCTGGCCGATGACGCCGCTTTTTTGCTTGGAGTTTTCTACCGCAAGAACGGCTATTCCCAGGTGGAGGTGAAATGGGCCATCTCCGCAGGCAATACGCTGCGGCTGACCATTGTCGAAGGGCCTTTTACGCGGCTCGGAGAGGTTGTTTTTCGCGGCAACGCCCATTTGCCCGCCTCCACGTTGTTGGGCTACGTCACCGGGGCGATCCGCGAACGGTTTCCCGACAAAAAACAGCCGCTGCCTTATGTCGAGAGCGATGTGAAGGGCGGGGTGGAACGCATCCGGGGGTTGTATCATTCCGAAGGGTTCCTGGACGCCACGGTGGATCCCCCGGTGATTACGATCTCGCCGGATAAAACCCGGGCGGATGTCGCCGTGACCATTCACGAAGGGATTCAATACCATTTCGGGAAGATCACGTTCGAGGGAGACATTATTTTTTATCCGCAACGCGACCTGCTCAAGGAAATGGAGGTGTTCACGAGCAAACCGTACACGCCGCTTGCGTTGACGAACCTGGAGCGAAAGATCGATTATTTTTACCGGACGCGCGGCTATTTCACCGTCGAGGTGAGCAGCGAGAGCGACCCGGCTCAGGCGGTCAACGGGTATGTGCCAGTCAAGTTTATTGTCCGCGCCGGGGAGGTCTATCGCTTTGACGGCGTGACGCAGAGCGGCTTGGGCAAACTGCGCCCGAATTTTTTGCCCAATCGTTTTAAGGCCCTCAAGGGCGAGGTTTATAACCCGGAGCTATTGGAAGACCTCTACCGCAAGCTGATCGGCACCGGGCTTTTCACCAACCTGAAACTCACGCAAATCCCGCTGCCCAGCCACGAAGTGGAACTTCACTTTGACGTGGAGGAAGCCAAGGCGCGCGAGCTGGGCTTTTCCGTCGGGTACGCCAAACTCGAAGGGTTGATCCTCGGAACCCATTATGTGGACCGCAACCTGTTCGGCAACGGGCGGCCTTTGAACCTCGATGCGGAAATCGCCCAAAAACTGCTCCGGGGCGAAGTGCTCTATACCGATCCGTGGTTTCTGGAGACGGAAAACACGCTGCGCGCACGGCTCTTTGCGTTGAGCCAGGAACTTGACGGCTACTCGAAAACGGAGACGGGATTGCGTCCCGAATTCTCCCGGAAATTCGGCAAAAACCTCGAGATCTCCACGTTTCTCCTGACGCGGTATGTGGAGATCGCCAACCACGGGATTGATCCTGCGGAGGTTGGCCCCATCCATTACCGGGCCGACAGCCTGGGGCTTTCCGCCACCTACGACAAGCGCGACAGCGTGCTCAATCCCCGGCGCGGATTTGTCATCAACACCACGGGCGATTTTGCGACGAACATCCTCGGCAGTTCGCTGCAATTCCTGCGCGGAACTTTCCGCGCCTCCTATTACCATCCCGTGGGAACGGAATCCCTGCTTGCGGCGGGGGTGCGTGGCGGGGTGATCGCGCCCCTGGGTTCCAGTGACGACCTGCCCATTGACGAGCGCTTCTTCAACGGCGGCAGCCGCACTGTGCGGAGCTTTAACGAACGCACCCTCGGCCCCAAAGATAGCCATGGGTTCCCGGGTGGAATTCATCACGCCGATCCGCGACAACCTCGATTTGGCGTTCTTCGGGGATGCCGGTTCCACAGGGCGCCGCCTGGGTTCGGGCCTGGGGCAGACCGGGTTTGCTCTTGGCCCCGGGCTGCGTTATCGGCTGCCCATCGGCCCCATCCGGCTCGACTACGGCTGGAACCCGGTGCGCCGCCCCGGCCAGCCCACCGGGGCCATCCACTTCAGCTTTGGGTTCGCGTTTTGATCTGGGATCAGGAAAGAGGGAGATGATCAGGAACTCAGGAAACCAGGAAAAGGAACTCGGGAAGTATCCTGAAGGACCACGCGAAGAGACGAAGCAGGCGATTCAATGCCTCATTTTGGGTTTCAAAATCCGCTTGCCTTCGGCGGGGGGCGGGGTGTAAAGGATTCCCCAGTGAAACTTCCCTTGCATTGGTGGCATTAGCAGACGGGCTTGTGGCTCTTGAGTTTTGAGAGTCGCGGTCGATCGCTTTTCTCCGCCTTTGCGTCGAACCCTTTGCCCGATGATTCCAAAACTGAATCGTCGGGCTTTTTTATTTCTAAAATCCAACCGAAACCAGAATCCCACATGAACCTCGATTTCAAATTCAACAGCGACGGGTTGATCCCGGCCATTATCCAGCAAACCCAAAACGGCAAGCCGACGGCGGGCCGCGTGATCATGATGGCCTGGATGAACCGCCTTTCCATCGAGAAAACGCTCGAAACCGGGTTCATGCACTACTGGAGCCGTTCGCGCCAGAAGCTCTGGCTCAAGGGGGAATCCAGCGGCCACACGCAAAAAGTCGTGCGCTGGTTTGCCGATTGCGACGTGGATACGCTTCTTTTTGAAGTGGACCAGGAGGGAGGCGCGTGCCACACCGGCTATGCCTCCTGCTTTTACCAGGCTTTCGGACGGGACGGATCGCCCGAGCCGATTACCGAGCCGCGCATTTTCGATCCCGAGAAAATTTACACCAAGTGACCACCCATCTTATTACTCCGAGCCGCGAAGAGTTCCGCGCGCTGGCAGCCCAGGGCAATGTGATTCCCGTCAGCACGGAGTTGATTGCGGATGCGGAGACGCCGATTTCCGCTTTCCAGAAACTGGATCGGGGCGGGCATACCTTCATGCTCGAAAGTGCCGAGAACAGCGATGAAGGCGGGCGCTATTCTTTCGTCGGCACCGACCCGCGCATTTTGTTTCAAGCGCGCGGAGGCGATGTGACCGTGACCGAATGCGGGGAGACCCGCCAGTTCGAGGCTGCGGGCGATCCGCTTCATGAATTGCAAAAATTGATGGCCCGCTTCCAGCCCGTGGCGATGCCGGGCCTGCCTCGGTTCGCCGGGGGTGCGGTGGGTTATATGTCGTATGACATGGTGCGTTTTTTTGAGCCGACCATTGGCGAACCGCCCCGCGAGGCTCATCCGCCCAATGACGTACCGGACATGGTGTTCATGATCACGGACACGCTGCTCATTTTCGACCACCGCCTGCGCCGGTTGCGCGTGCTTTCCAATGCGCTCGTGGACGGCGACGCCGATACGGCCTACGACATCGCCTGCGAGAAGATCGAGGCGCTCGTGGAGCGGCTTGCCCGGCCTTCGTTCCTGCCGCCGGTCAACATCCACCACACCGGAGCCACGGAAGCGCCGCGCAGCAACACTACGGAAGCGGAATTCCACGCGATGGTGCGCAACGCCCACGAATACATCCACGCCGGGGATATTTTCCAGGTCGTGCTCTCGCAACGGTTCGAGACGGATTTTGAGGGCGACGCGCTGCAACTCTACCGGGCGCTGCGGTACATCAACCCCTCGCCGTATCTCTTCTGCCTCAAGTTTGGCAACGAGTTCGCTTTGGTGGGGAGTTCGCCCGAGGTCCACGTGCGGGCCATCGAAGGGAACATCACCATTCGTCCGATCGCCGGAACCCGCAAGCGCGGTGCCACCCCGGAGGAAGACAACTTTAACGCCGAAGACCTCCTGGCCGATCCCAAAGAACGCGCCGAGCACCTCATGTTGGTGGACCTTGCGCGCAACGATGTGGGCCGGGTTTCGGAATTCGGCACCGTGCGGGTGACCGATTTCATGACGATTGAGCGCTACAGCCATGTCATGCACATCGTCTCCAATGTGGTGGGCAAACTTCGCGACGGGTGCAATGCGTATGACGTGTTGCGGGCGACCTTCCCGGCGGGCACCGTCTCGGGTTCGCCAAAAGTGCGCGCGATGCAGATCATCAACGCCTCTGAAAAAAGCCGGCGCGGCGCGTATGCGGGCGCGGTGGGGTATTTCGGATTCGACGGCAATCACGACTCGTGCATCACGCTGCGCTCGGTGCTGCTCAAGGACGGCAAAGCCTTTGTGCAAGCGGGCGCGGGGATCGTTGCGGATTCGACGCCCGAGGGGGAATACCAGGAGACCGTCAACAAGGCGATGGGGATGATGCGGGCCATCGACCACGCCAAGGGAATCGGCTGCTCGTGCCACCACTAAACCCTCAATAGCCATGCTACTCGTCATCGATAACTACGATTCGTTTACCTACAACCTGGTGCAGTATTTCGGCGAACTGGGCGCGGAGTTGCTCGTCAAGCGCAACGACGAGATCACGCTGGCGGAAATCGAGGCGCTCCAACCCGAGCGCATCTGCATTTCGCCGGGGCCGTGCACGCCCAAGGAAGCGGGGATCAGTTGCGAGGTGATCCGCCAATTTGGGCCGCGCATTCCGCTCCTGGGCGTCTGTCTCGGGCACCAGGCCATCGGCTACGTGTACGGCGGCGACGTCGTCCGCGCCGGGCGCTTGATGCACGGCAAAACCTCGCCCATCCAGCACGATGGGAAAGCGATCTTCGCGGGGTTGCCGAACCCGTTCGAGGCCACGCGCTACCATTCGCTGTTGGTCAAGCGCGAGACCTTCCCGGACGCGCTGGAAATTTCAGCGGAAACGGCGGAAGGGGAGATCATGGGACTGCGTCACCGGGAGTTCCCGATCCACGGCGTGCAGTTCCACCCGGAGTCAATCCTCACGCTGGAAGGCAAGCGGCTGTTGCAGAATTTTCTGAGCTTGTAGGAACCCTGCGACTCTTACTCTTCTCGTTCTTCTCGTTCCCAAACTCCATTTGGGAACGCCATTGTCCCGGCAACTCCATTGCCTGGGACAATCCTCTCAAAAGCGTATCCGTCAGTTCCAAGAACAAATCGCCGCAATGGAGTTGCGGCTGCAAGTGCGTTCCCAAATAGAATTTGGGAACGAG
>JAPLTE010000078.1 GCA_026398235.1 Verrucomicrobiota bacterium | reverse complement strand
GCCCCGTTGGAACTGATTGGCAGCCATCCCGCGAGCCGGGAAACCGGCTGGGAATTTGTGCAAGTGTACCGGGCCGAACACAACGGGCCCTTCACCTGGCCCCGCGCGGAGATCGAAAGCGGGCTCTTTTTCCCCATCGAACTGCTGGACCGCTGGACCGCCGCTCGCCCGCACGATTTTTCCAACAGCTTTTTGGCCACCTACCGCCTCTGGAGAGCACGGGTTAAACCCTAACGCATTTCTGCCAGCGCGTCCGCAACCGCTCCCGGCAACATCCGCGGGCCGTTGCCACCCAGCGCCGCATCCACCTTTTCCAGTCGGCGGATTAAGTCGATGACCTCGCTCCGGGCATAAGGTCCACCGGCGGCGGGGCAAAAATGGGTGCGGCATCCGAACGGGCGCTCCGCATAAATCATGCACCGCCCTGTGTGCGGATGCAAAAGCGGGCACGCGCCGTCTGTTCGTTCCGGGAGATGTTTGCGCCCGGCAGCACGCACGCCCCGCGCAGCCACGAGCGCCTCGCCACGGGTCAGGTAAGGGGTCATGCCTGTCAACTTGAACTGGCAGCATTCGCTCAACAGCGTGCAATCGCGCTGCACCGGCCGCCCGGCGAGTTCGGCATATACCGCGCGCACCTCCGCCAACGCCGCGGTCTTGGCGTCGGCCGGATTTGAGACAGATGGGGAGCGGCGGGGTGGCATCCTCCCCACCCTCTCCATCCATGCCCGGCGCGCAAGCCGAAACCTTCTTTGATGTCGGAATTCAAAGAATTGGAACTCGAAATCAACGATCTCGGCGACGAGTTGGTGGAAGAAAGGGTGCGCGCGATTCTAGCCAAGATGAATGGCATCCACACAGCGCGCATCACCCAGACGGGGGTGCATATCATTTACAATCCCCTCGGCATTACCCCAGAAGAAATCACCCGAACGATCCTGCAATCCGGCTTCAAGATCGACTACCAGCAGCCGGGTTAATGGGGACGCGGGGCGGGACGGTTGCGGCGCATGGAATTGCCGATCAGCCATCCACCGAACACGATCATAAAGAGCGAAAGAAACTGGCCGCGCGTGAGTCCCAGCGTAAACGGAATGCCCACGTCCGGTTCGCGAAATTGTTCCCCAAAGATGCGGAACAGGGCGTAGAGCACAAAAAACGCCCCCGTCGTGACCCCTTCCGCGACCCGTGTGCGTGTGCGAAGCAACCAGAGCAGCGCAAAAAGCAAGAGCCCCTCCAGCCCTGCCTCAATGAGTTGCGACGGGTAACGTGGATTTAATATCCCGGCCAAAACCTCCCGCACCGACGCGCTCGTCTGGGCTGCCGCAACAATCGCTTCCGCCGAATTGAGCGCCGGATCCATCTTTTCGGAAATGGCTTGAACGGCCCGTTGAGCCAGCACCGGGTCTTGGAGCAACTCCGAGGGGAACTGCATCGCCCAAGGGACATGGGCAATGCGCCCGAACAACTCGCCGTTGATAAAATTGGCACACCGCCCGAAGAAAATGCCCAGCGGGGCGGCGACCACGAGGTTATCGCCGAGACCCATCCACGAAATTTTGTGCCGCCGCGCATACCACAATGTGAAAATCACGATGCCGAGAATGCCGCCGTGGCTGGCCATCCCGCCCTCCCATACGCGAAAGAACCGGAGCGGGTCATGCACGGTTGCATCGAAATCGTAAAGCAGCGCGTAACCGAGCCGTCCACCCAAAAGCACCCCCCAAAGAGCGGTTGCCGCAATGAAATCGCCCACTTTCTCCTCCGGCAGCTCCGAATAGCCGTGACGGGAAAACCAGCGCAACATTTGGTAGCCGAGGAAGAACGCCGCGACATAAGCCGTCCCATACCAACGGATGCCAATGCCGTGGCCGAATTCCACGATAAACGGGCTGAAGTGGTCGATGTAATAGGCGAACATGGCAAAACAGCAGTTTGACAGAAAATCGGGCCGCTGCCATCAACAGATTTGAGTGCGTTTTCCCTGGGGAACCGCCTAATGCGAATATCCCTCTTGCATTTACCTCCGGCGGCTAGAAAATTAAGCAGTGATACCGGAAGACAGCCATTTAAAAGAGCGCGCCCGCAAAGCCGCAAAAATCATCGCCAAACCTGCGGAATTCAAAGTCTGCGAAGGGTGCGATTCGATTGTGGCTGTCCGGGTGGCGACCTGCCCCAACTGTCACGGCTACCGGTTCGACGAAAAAGCGGAGTCGGTGGTCGAACAAGCCCGACTGCTGGCCTCGCGTGCGCAAACCAGCGTGATCGCCGAAGACCTCTTTTAGGTGGATCGGCCGCTCCGCGGACGATTCGGGAGGGTGCGCCGAAGCTTACTTTCCGCTTGGCTCCGCACCGTTCCTCGACTCCCGGAACGACTGCAAGATAAACAGTGCCGCCGCGAAAAAGATGCACGAGTCGGCCACGTTGAAGGCGGGCCACGGGTTGGCAAACGGGACGTGCAAATCGAATAACAGGAAATCGACGACGGAGCCTTGATAAATTCGGTCGGTGAGATTTCCAAGTATCCCCGCCAGCAAAAGCGCCCAACCCAAGCGGCTGAGCCGATCCTTGAATTTTCCGCGCCACGCCAGCACAGCCAATACCACGAGCGCCACGGCTGAAAGGCCGATAAAAAAGGCGTTGGAGTGGCCGTTCTTATCGCTCATGAAGCTAAATGCCGCTCCGAAGTTGCGCCAGTGAACGAGGTCAAAGAACTCCGGGATGACTGTAAAATGCACATCGTAATTCGGAGGAACAGCGGGCATCCCCTGCCATAAGGTTGCAACATCCCTCCGTATGATATTCTGTGCATTGAGATGGAACGGTATAGTCCACAGCACGATCCATTTTGTCGCCTGGTCAAGCAGGTAGAGCGGAAGCGTCACCACCACAAAGAGCAGCGGAAAAGAGAGCGGACGTGAAGCATTCATAGGCCCCTACCCCGCCACCTCCGCGCAACGATCACACAATTCGGGATGCTTCGCGTCCGCGCCGACGGTCGGCTTGTGGCGCCAGCAGCGGCCGCACTTCGCGTCGGGCGTGCGAATGAGCGTCGCCTTGGTTTCGGCTCCCGCTTCGAGCGTGAGTTTGCTGAGGATGAAGAACTCTTCGAGTTCCGCTTCGCGCCCTTGGAGAGTCGCCAGCAGCGCCGCATCGGCGATTTGCAACGTCACCGCCGCTTCCAACGCATTGCCGATGAGCTTCTCCTTGCGGGCCGGTTCGACCGCTTGGGCGATCACTCCGCGCAAAGCGAGCAACGTCTCAAAATGGGATTCCAACTCTGCGTCAGCCAAAGCGGCATCCGCCTCGGGGAACGTCTGCAAATGCACCGCTCCCACCGGGTTTCCCGCAAACTCGAACGCTTCATCCGCCGTGTACACGAGGATCGGCGCAAGCAACCGGGTGAGCGCATTGAACACCGCATGCATCACCGTCTGCGTGGCGCGGCGGCGCGGCGAGTCGGTGCCGTCGCAATACATCCGGTCCTTGGTGATATCCACATACAGCGCGCTCAGATCAACCGCGCAGAACTGGTTCAACGTCTGGAAAACCCGCCGAAACTCATACGCATCGTAGGCCTCGCGGCACGTGCCGATCACACCCTGGAGCCGCGACATCACCCAGCGATCCACCATCGTCCAGGCTTCACGCGGCGCGGTATGTTGCGCCGGGTCGAAATCGCTCAGGTTCGCCAGCAAGATGCGCAGCGTGTTGCGGAAAAGCCGATACGCCTCGCCCAGCCGCGTAAACGCTTCTTCGGAGAACGGCACCTCATCGGTGAACTGCACGCTGGAAACCCAGAGGCGCACAATGTCCGCGCCGTATTTGCCGACAAAATGCTCGGCGTCCATCGGTTTCTGATAGCTGCTCGATTTGGAAATTTTCTTCCCGTCCTTGTCGACCACAAACCCGTGCGTGACCACTGTCCTGTACGGTGCCTGCCCGTGCATCGCCACGCTCGTCATAAGCGACGACTGAAACCAGCCGCGATGCTGGTCGGTGGCTTCCAAGTAAACATCCGCCGGGAACCGAAGTTCGGGCCGTTTTTTGACGACCGCGGTATGCGAAACCCCGGAGTCGATCCAGACGTCGAGCGTGTCGTTGCGGCGGGTGGTCCCGGCGGGAAGACCGACGGCTTGCGCCCACCATACGTCGTCTTTTTCAAACCAGAGATTCGTCCCGTGCGTTTCCACCAGATCGCCCACTTTGCGAACCACCGCAGCATCGAGGATCGGCTCACCCGCGGCGCTGTAAAACACCGGCAACGGCACCCCCCAGGAACGCTGACGCGAGATGCACCAATCGGGCCGCGATTCCACCGTTCCGTAAATGCGATTGCGCCCCCAATGCGGCAGCCAGTTCACCGCGTCGATTTCCGTAAGCGCCTGCTGGCGGATGGCGTCGATGCGAATAAAGAATTGTTCTACTGCGCGGAAAACCACGGGCGTTTTGGAGCGCCAGCAATGCGGGTAAGAGTGGGTATATTTTTGTTCGCCAAGCAGCGCCCCCGAAGCGCGTAAATGTTCGACCACATCGGCATTCGCATCAAAAACGTATTTGCCCGTCCACACCGCAATCCCCACTTCTTCAGTAAAGCGCCCGTGCTCATCGACCGGCGAAAGAATCGGGAGGCCGTATTTCATGCCTGCCATGTAATCGTCCGCACCATGGCCCGGCGCGATATGCACACCGCCTGTTCCGGTCTCCAACGTTACAAAATCGGCGAGGATGATCGGCGAAACGCGGTCCAGAAACGGATGGCGCGTTTGCGTTCCAGCAAGCTCCTCGCCGGTAAACGCGTGGGCTTCTCCCGCCACCGCTTCCCAACCGGTCGTCTCGCGGAACTGCGTCAGCAGCGCTTCGGCCACAACGAGCACCTCGTGACGGCCCGTTTCCACATGCTTGAAACTTTTGCACACATATTTGTGGCGCGGGTGCACGGCGATGGCCACGTTGGCGGGGAGCGTCCACGGCGTCGTAGTCCAGATGACCATGCTCGCCTTGCCGGCCAAGGGGCCGGATTCCATCGCGAATTTCACAAAAATCGCCGGGTCCGTGCGGTCGGCGTATTCCACCTCCGCCTCGGCCAGCGCGGTCTGCGCGCCGGTGCTCCAATAGACCGGCTTCATGCTCTGGTACACGAGCCCTTTCTCCACAAAGGTCCCAAAGGCGCGGATGATCTCGCACTCGTATTCCGGCGCAAGTGTCAGATACGGGTTTTCCCAATCCCCAAACACCCCGAGTCGACGAAATTGGCGGCGTTGGATGTCGATGAATTTGCGGGCATACGCCTCGGATTTTTGGCGGATCTCCAGCGGTGAAAGCCCGCGGCTTTCCTTCACCACCTTAAACTCAATGGGCAACCCGTGGCAGTCCCAGCCGGGGATAAACGGCGTGCGGTAGCCGAGCATCGTCTTGGATTTGACGATCAAATCCTTGAGCGTTTTGTTGAGAGCCGTGCCCATGTGGACATCGCCATTGGCGAAGGGCGGGCCATCGTGCAGCACAAAAAGCGGGGCCTCTTTGCGGGCCTCCTGAATTCGGCCATACAGGCCATCCGCCTCCCATTGCGCCAGCCGGGCGGGCTCGCGGGTGATCAGATCGGCCTTCATGGGGAAGTCCGTTTTGGGAAGGTTCAGCGTCTCTTTGTAATTCGTGCTCATCAGGTCAAAAGGAACGCACAACTTAACAGCGAGAGATTTGTTGCGCAATCCGCAAGTATGAAGGCAAAAAACGCCAAAACAGATTCAACCAACAAGGTCGCCAACACGTTGCGACTCACCCGCTAAGAAGCTGTCTAAAAACAATAAGGGCTTTCCGCATCCTCAGACACGGAAAGCCCTGGATTTGCCTTGGCTGCTTTATGGCTTCATTTCCGAGCCGGTCGCAACGTCGGTGATCACGAATTGTTCATGATGCAGCGCCGGGTCGGCACGGAACGAGAGGCGGCAGGCGTAGCGGCGCTCGATTTCGACCAGCAACTCCTCATCATCGCTGCGCAACCGGGCGAGCAGATGGGGGCTGACCGAAACCTTGAACTCATGCAGGTCGGTGTGTTTGCGCAACACCTGATGCAGCGTGCGCTGGAGTTCCACGCTCATCGTCATGGAGCTCTTTACGGTGCCGCGCCCATGGCAGTAAGGGCAGTTCTCGTAAATGGAACCGCTTAAGCTTTCCTGCGCGCGCTGACGCGTCATCTCCATCAAGCCGAGGCTTGAAATCGGGAGGATGTGCGTCTTGGCTTTGTCGCGGCGCAGCCGCTCTTTCATCCGGTTGAGCACGGCTTGCTGATCCTTGCGGCCCTTCATGTCAATGAAGTCGCCGATGATCAATCCGCCGATATTGCGCAGCCGCAACTGGCGCGAGATTTCGTCCACGGCCTCCAGGTTGGTTTGGAGGATGGTTTTCTCCACATCTTTCGCCCCCTTGTTGCGGCCGGTGTTCACGTCAATGGCGATGAGCGCCTCGGTTTCGTCGATCACGATGTAGCCGCCGCAAGGCAGCCAGACCTGGCGATGAAACGCGTCGTCGATCTGTTTCTGGATGCCGTACTTTTCAAAGATCGGGGTCGGCTCGGTATAGAGCTGCACGCGGTTCTTGGTCGGTGAGGAAATCGCGCACGGTGCGCTCGATCAAATCAGGTTCCTGGAACACGCAGTTCGGTGCGCCCTTGGTTTTCATCGCTTCCTCGATGCGCGCCCATTGGTCAATGAGCAGACTCAAGTCGCGGATGAAATAGCGTTCCCGCTGGCCTTCGCCGACGGTGCGAACAATGACGCCCATTCCTTCGGGGATCTCCAGTTTCTTGAGGATTTTGCGCAACCGCTCGCGCTCCTTGGGGTCTTCGATCTTGCGGGAAATACCGCATTGATCGCTGAACGGCATGAGGACGAGGTAACGCCCGGCGAGCGAGATGTTCGTGGTGATCCGCGGGCCTTTATTGGAGATGGGGCCTTTGGTCACTTGCACGAGCACTTCGGAGCCGACGGGGTAGATCTTCGGGATATCCGCCGAGGTGATTTTCTTGGGCTGCTTTTTCCCGCCCTTGCGTTCGACCTGCTCGATGCCGCTGTCGAGCGCCGCCGGGATGGCATCCCAGAAGTGCAGGAAAGCGTTTTTTTCAAAGCCGATGTCCACGAACATGGCTTTCAAGCCGTGCTCAATGTTTTTGACGCGGCCCTTGAAAATGCTGCCGACGATGTTGCGTTCGGTGGTGCGTTCAATGGTGTATTCTTCAAGCTGGCCGTTTTCCAGCAGGGCGACGCGGCGTTCGAGCCGTTCGCAATTAATGATAATCTTGTTGCCGGTCTCGCGTCGGAGACCAAGCATCCGTTTGACTTTGTCGATCATGGATCTGGTTGTTTGGAGAAGGGTTCTTACTGGCACAGGGGTTGAGTGGCGGCGCTCCCGGGGAGAGGCCTCCTAGTTAGGTTTGCGATTGGAGTTGAAGATTCTTTCAAAGAAATTTCTACGGGATGGTTCCGGCTGCGCCGTGGGGCGGGTGCGCTGGAAATTGGGTTTGGGTTGTGGGTTGGAATTGACGGGCACGGCTTTGCGGATGGGTCTGCGACCCTCTGTGTCCGCTTCGGCTTTGATGTCCGGGCTGGCGTTGCTGGCGCCGCCCATTTGAACCGCCTGCGCGGTCCCGTCTGTTGTGCTGTCTGATGGATCGTCCGAAACGATGGCGGCAATGCCGCTTTCCGCGCCGTAAGGGGGCAGCGCGGTGATCATCTCGAACGGGTGAGGGTTGTGAGCGGGCGCGAGCGGCTTGAGATCGACGGTGAGTTTTCCCGCGTCAACCGCCAGCGCCTGCGAAAGAATGTGGGCCGCGACCGGAGCCGCGACGCTGCCGCCGTGCTCGCCGCCTTGCACCATGACGACCACGCAGTACTTCGGCTTGTCATACGGTGCGAAACAGCAAAACCACGCGATGTGTTCTTTTTGGCCGCGATCCGTCGATTGCGCGGTGCCGGTCTTGCCAGCCACCACGACTCCGGGAATCTGGCCTGACCTGCCGGTGCCGCCGCCACCGGGGCCGCCGGTTTCGTTCACGACATTCCAGAATCCGTGCCGCAACACTTCGATCTGTTCGGGAGTAAATTCGTTCCGCAGATCCTCGCGGATCTTGGGCTGATCCGGCACGGCGATCTGCCCGTTTTCGTCCAGAACGGGATGCCCGTCCGGCTCAAGCACAGTCTTCACCAAACGCGGTTCATAAGCGATGCCGCCGTTGGCAACGGTGGAATAGGCGACCGCCATCTGGAGCGGGCTCGCCAGCACATATCCCTGGCCGATCGAGGTGTTCGCGGTTTGAGCCGAGGTCCAGTTTTCTCCCGAGTGCCGCGATTTCATCCAAGCGGGCCCGGGCATGCAACCTTCCTTTTCATCGGCCAGCCCGAGTTCATACCGGCGTCCCATCCCGAGCACACCGCCGACGCGCTCCATCGTCTCCCCGCCTGCCGCGTTGCCGTATTGGTAAAAGAAAGCATTGCAGGAAACTTTGATGGCATCGGAAAGGGTCAAGGTGCCGTGCGAGCCGCCTTTCTCCGCGATCCAGCATTTAAAGGAGCGCCCGCCGTATTCGACGGAGCCGGAGCAATTGAAACGGGCGTTGGCGAGCCCTTTGGTGAGCCCGGAAAGGGCGGTCACAATTTTGAAAGTCGAGCCCGGAGGGAAACCGCTCACAGCGCGGTTGACCAGCGGCACGGCCGGGTCCTTGAGCAAGACGCTCCAGTCTTTGCCCGAGATGCTCGGAATGAACACGTTCGGGTCAAACGAAGGCACCGAGACCATCGCGAGGATATCGCCATTGTTCGGGTCCAAAACCACGGCAGCGGCGCGCCCGAGACTCGGGTGCCGCAACGCTTGCTCGGCGATGTATTGGATGCGTGCGTCGAGGGTCAGATAAACGTTGGCGCCGGGCTTGGGCGGGTCCACCCGGACCTCGCTTTCCATGCGGCCCTTCACGTCGCGTTGGATGACGCGCGCGCCCGGTTTGCCCTGGAGATAAACGTTCATCGATTGCTCGATCTGATTTTTACCCTCCACGTCCGGTTGGTAAAAGGTGAACGCGCGCACATCCGGCAACTGGTCGATGTCGCGCGGCACTCCCACGTATCCGAGAAGGTGGGCCGCAAACGCCCCGTAACAATATTCCCGCACCGGTTTTTGGCTGATGTCCACGCCGGGCAGCCCGACGTCGTGTTCGGAAAACCGGGCGATGGTGGCGAAATCGACATCCTCAATGTAGGGGAACGGCACCAGCGTATCGTGGGCGAAATGGAGCTGGAGATGCTTGGCATTGTAGTCGCGCGCCAGGTTCAGGTCCTCCAACCGGGGAATCACCGCCGTGTTGACGACTTTGACGATGTCCGCAATCGGAACATCCTTGGGCATGTCCCGCTGTGTGCGCCGTTCCATCAGTGTCGGCACCGAACCGTTGCGGCGGCGATAACCGCTCACCATGTCCTGCAAATAAAAATCGACGTTGTAGCTCGCCCGGTTTTGCACCAGCGGGATGCCGTTGCGATCCCGGATCTCGCCGCGCACCGAGGGAATGCGGACGGTCACCTGCGATTTGCCTCCAATGCGCGCGGCATAGGTGTCGCCCCTCATCACCTGCAATTCCCAGAGCCGGGCCACGATGGCTCCCAACCCGAGGAACATCAGGAACGCGAGGAAGAACAGCCGTAAATTGGAACGGGAAAAAAGCGCCATCAGATTTCCTCCTCCTCGATGGGCCGCATGTTGAGGTTGTAGCTGACCAGCGCCGCCAGTGATTTGAGAAAAAAGAAGGCGATCGGGGCCAGGATCAGCGCCACGAGCCCGGGCCCGCCAATACGCCACCAGATGTCGCGGTTGAACTCGAATGGCACGTTGTAGAGCGCGGCGCGACGCACGGAGAGCATGAGGAATTCCGAAAGAACGATGGCAGAAGTGCAGAGGCCGCTCATAAGGCAATGGATTTCCCACCGCCCCCGTTTGAACAGCGGACGCAAACCGCTCATCACCGACCCGAGGACGGCATACAACACAATCGACCAGCCGAGCCCGATTTCAACCACGGTCGCGCTGGTGGGCCCCATGCCGATCTCCAATACCTGCACGGTGAGCGCGTCCCACATGAACCCGCAGGCGAACGCCAGCACGAGCATCCCGCCGAACGGCAGGGCAAGCGCGCCGAAGAAAAACACCAGCGGCATCAACAAAACCCGCGCCCCGGAAAGGATCGGCAGCGGAGGGATAAAAAACTGGAGCACAAGCGCCCCGAATGCCGCCAAAAGTAGGACCAGAAAGAAACGGATCATTTTCGGCCTAGAACGACGAACACGTCTTCGAGTGTTGTCAGGTCCACGGCAGGCAGAAGGGTTGCGTAGCCGTCGAGTTCGCGTGCGCGAAACTCTTTGATGGCGCCAATAAAAACTCCGGCGGGATACACTCCGCCGACGCCCGAGCTGTATACCTTCTGCCCGGGTTTCAAATTGGCTGTCTTGGAGAGGAACCGCATGCAGAGAGCCGGCTGGCTCGTGCCTGAGGCGCGTTCCCCACTGATAATTCCTTGTTCGCGCGTCCCCTCGATGCTCGAGGCGACTTTGCAATTTTCATCGGAAATTAAAAGCACCGTCGCGGCGTGCGCGGCCACGGTGGTGGTTTTGCCGACCAGTCCACTTTCGGTCAGCACCGGCATATCACTCTCCAGCCCATCGGCGGTGCCCCGGTCAATTTTGACCGTGTTCCACCAACTGGAGGCGTCCCGGGCGATCACCCGCGCAGGCACAAGCTGGAAGGCCGCCCGTTCGCGGTAATGCATCGCGACGCGCAGCCGGTTGTTTTCCGTCTCCAAGTCGCGCAAGGTCTGGTTGACGGCTTGCAGCTCCTTATTGTTGACGGAGAGTTGCTTGTTTTCGGCTTCCAATTCCTGAAGGGTCTTGAGCCCCTGGCGCACCGCCGTGAGCTTGCGCTCGAAGTCGGAGCCGGTTTTCAAAAATGGGGCGATCACTCCTAAAAAGGACGTTTGCGCCCGCTGCGTGCCGGACGGTCCGAGAGCAAACAGCCCTCCCACCGCCAGAACAAACACAACCAACGCAAAAATGGTAAACCGACTCATGCTGACCTATGCCTTACTGCCTTTGAATTTGAACCGAAATCCCGCCTGGGTTCTTTCACAGTTTGGAATCGTATCCCGCAACGCACGCTGTCCCCCGCAGGGGACTTTGTTTTTAGGCGCGGTAAGTACGATCCCCCTTCGCCACCTGCCGGAGGAATTTGATTTCCATCAACGCACGGCCAGTCCCTTCGGCAACTGCGCTCAACGGATCTTCCGCCACATGCACCGGGAGTCCGGTTTCCTCGGATAAAAGTTTGTCGAGCCCGCGCAGGAGGGCGCCACCGCCCGCCAGGACGAGGCCGCGATCGACGAGGTCCGCCGAGAGTTCTGGAGGACAACGTTCCAACGTCACGCGCACGCTTTCCACAATCGTCGAGATCGGCTCCATCAACGCCTCGCGCACCTCTTGGGAGGTAATCGTGAGGGTTTTGGGCAGCCCGGCAACCAAATCGCGCCCCTTGATCTCCATCGTGGTCTCGGTCTCCATCGGATAGGCCGACCCGATCTTGATCTTGATTTCCTCTGCGGTGCGCTCCCCGATCATGAGGTTGTACGCCCGCTTCATGTATTGCATGATCGCCTCATCGAGTTCGTCCCCTGCGACCCGCACGCTGCGGCTGAAAACAATGCCGGCCAACGAGATGAGCGCCACCTCGGTGGTGCCGCCGCCGATATCGACGATCATATTTCCTGCGGCTTCCTGCACCGGCAAGCCGCAGCCGATCGCCGCCGCCATCGGCTCTTCAATCAAAAACACCTCGCGGGCACCCGCACGGAGAGCCGATTCTTTCACGGCCCGCTTCTCCACTTCCGTGATCCCCGAAGGGACTGCGATGACCACCCGGGGCCGGGGGCGGAAAATGCTTCTGCGCCCGTGCGCCTTGCGGATGAAATGCCGGAGCATCGCCTCGGTCACTTCGAAATCCGCGATGACCCCGTCCTTGAGGGGACGCACCGCCACGATATTGGCCGGAGTGCGGCCGAGCATCCGCTTGGCTTCTTCGCCGACGGAAAGCACTTTGTTGGTCCCCGCCTGAACCGCCACCACGGACGGCTCCCGGAGCACAATCCCGTGGTCGCGTACGTACACCAGGGTGTTCGCCGTGCCGAGGTCGATCCCGATATCATTGGAAAATAATCCTAAAAACCCGCTAAACATGAAAAAAATCCTCTCTGTAAATGGTTGAAATTTGGCTAGTGAAAAATGGATCGGGGCGTTCCGCAAAAAACCGTGCCTTGCACGAGAGATCGGCCCCAGCCTACTTTGTAGCACCCTGTTTCTAGGGAAAGAGGGCTCCCAGCGTCAAGGCAAACCCGGAATGCAACGTAGCATTTTCCCCTCGAAAACGGCCTCAGGCCAACGGCTGTATAACAACTTGATGCATAAGCGATGATTCATACGGTGCTGGACCAATGCCATCTGTTTGCGCGTTTGCAAACGAAATACAACAGATTGCTGCATTTTCTAATCCTAAGAAGCTGTCTAAAAATTGGGGGCGGGGTGCGAGAGCCAGCGTGACGCTGGACCCCTTTCGCGCTGCCGCGCGCTGGCCTGAGGCCAGTTGCGGTTCGCGCTCCCGCGCGTGCGGCGGCTGACGCGCGCCCCCCGATAAAAGAGCGCTATTCTGCAACCTTTCAGGCAAGAGGTGTAAACGGGCTCTGCCTGTGTTGCTCCCTCGTCGCCTGTCCGCAGATAGGCTCCTCTCTCGCGCCTTGTCATACCCCATTTCTCCCCTCGCCGAATTTTGAGACAGCTTCTAAGAGTTATTCCAGACGATTTGCCCGCGCGTTTTACTTTTTTACTTCTTCCTTTTCCCGCACCTGCTATGAACACGGCCATGTCAGAATTTGTTGAATTTGAGTTGGACGGCAAATCCGTGCGGTTGCCGATCATCGAGGGAACAGCCGGGGAGCGGGCGATCGATATTTCGACCCTGCGCGACCAAAGCGGCTATATCACGCTCGATTCCGGTTACGGGAACACAGGCTCCTGCGAAAGCGACATCACGTTTATCGACGGGGAAAAGGGAATCCTGCGCTACCGGGGCATTCCCATCGAGGAGCTGGCGGAAAAATCTTCCTTTGTGGAAACCTCCTACCTGCTCATGCACGGGCATCTGCCCACCAAGCTTGAGCTGGCACAGTTCTCTAAACAGCTCACGGAAAACGAGTTGATCCACGAGGATATGAAATACCATTTCGAGGGGTTCCCCTCGAACGCCCATCCGATGGCGATCCTCTCCTCCATGATCAATGCCTCCGGCTGCTTTCAGCCCGGAGTTCTCGCCGCGCACAACCGCAAGACCTTCGACGTGCAAGCCGCCCGGCTTCTCTCGCAGGTGCGCACCATCGCCGCCTTTGCCTACCGCAAATCGCGCGGCCTGCCGGCCATCTATCCCAAGCCCATTTACAAATATTCCGCCAACTTCCTGCACATGATGTTCTCGGAGCCTTACTGCGACTACGAGCTCAAGCCCGAAGTCGTGCGAGCGCTCGACTTGATTTTTCTGCTCCACGCCGACCATGAGCAGAACTGCTCCACCTCCACCGTGCGCATGGTTGCCTCCAGCCGGGCGAGCCTGTTTGCCAGCACGGCGGCGGGCGTCTGCGCGCTTTGGGGGCCGCTGCACGGTGGGGCCAATCAAGCGGTGCTCGAAATGCTGGAAAAAATCCACGAGGACGGCGATGACGGCTCGGAATTTATCCTCGCGGCCAAGGATAAGAAGAGCAAGGCGCGGCTGATGGGCTTCGGCCACCGCGTGTATAAAAACTACGATCCCCGCGCGCGCATCATCAAACAACGTTGCGACGAACTGCTCGCCGCGCTCAAGATTGAAGATCCCCTTCTGGACATCGCGCGCAACCTGGAACAGGCGGCGCTGACGGATCCGTATTTCATCGAGCGCAAGCTCTACCCGAACGTCGATTTCTACAGCGGCATCATCATGCGCGCCATCGGGATCCCCGTGGAGATGTTCACGGTTATTTTTGCCATCGGGCGGATGCCGGGCTGGATCGCCAACTACCGGGAAACCATCGAGGACCGCAGCGGACGCATCTACCGTCCGCGGCAGGTATACCAGGGCGAGCCGCTCGTGCATTACACGCCGATCAGCAAGCGGGGGTGAGATCCTCCGTGGAAGAGAAAAGAGTTTTTACGCAGATTGCAGATCAAAAAAACGGTTGGGCAGACTTTGAGCCGCCCGAATCGCGATTCCGAACAAACCCGCATCCCTTCGCATGCTCCTCTTCAATCTGTGTAAATCTGCGAAATCTGCGGACTGCTTCTCCCATTCTTTGATTTGAATCTCATCCCGTGACCAGCGCGCAGCAAAAACGGTTCGAAGAGCCGGTATTAAATCATATCCACAGCGAGTTCGGGCTTTTGCGCCAGGAATGGACCGTCCAGGAAACCATCGCGCATCTGCGGACCCTGAATGTCGGCGAAAAAATCGTCTATTTCTATGTGGTCGGGGAAAACGACCGGCTCGTCGGGGTGGTCCCCACCCGCAAACTGCTCCTCTCGGCGGCGGACCAGAAGCTTTCTGAGGTGATGAACCGGCGCGTGGTCGCCATGCCCAAGACCGCGACTGTTTTCGATGCATGCGAGTTTTTCGTGCTGCACAAATTTTTCGCCCTGCCGGTGGTGGATGAAGAGCGCCGCGTGCTGGGAGTGGTGGACATCAGCCTCGTCACCGATGAAGTGCTCGAAGGCTCCGAACCGCAGGAACAGGAGCAGGATGTGTTTGAGGTGCTCGGCTTCCATCTCTCTCAAGCCCGCAACGCCGCGCCGCTCCAGGCGCTCCGGTTCCGGTTCCCGTGGCTCGTGGCGACCATTTTGAGCGGCACGGTCTGCGCGTTGATCACCGGCCTCTTTGAGGAAACCCTCAAAGAACTGCTGGTGTTGACCTTTTTCCTCCCGCTCGTTTTCGGCTTGGGTGAAAGCGTGAGCATGCAGTCGATGGCCATCTCCATCCAGGCGTTGCGCGTGAACCGGCCCACCTTGAAATGGTATTTTGCGGCGCTCCGGCGCGAAGCCGCCACTGCGATGCTCCTGGGCCTCGCGTGCGGTGCGGTCGTGCTGGCGATCGTCTGGGCCTGGCGCAGCACGCCCGGCGCGGGAGTGGCCATCGGCACGAGTGTCCTCTTATCGTTCCTGGCCGCCTGCATCCTGGGGTTGAGCGTTCCTTCCCTGCTGCACGCCCTGAAGCTTGACCCGAAAATCGCCGCCGGTCCCGTCACCCTGGCCCTTACCGACATCGCCACCCTGCTCTTCTACTTCGGGGTCGCCGCGATCGCTTTAAGGTAAGCAAGGCAAACGCACCTAAGATTTATCTGGAACTCAGGAAAAGGAAGGGATAAACCCATAATTTCTCCTTCTCTTCTCCTGAGTTCCTGAGTTCCAGATTCTCTTTTGCTTCTAAATTAAATACTGAACCCGGAGAGCAACCGCTGAGAGTCTTGCAAATGCCCTCAACTGGGGCTAAAAGGTCGGGTTCCACATTATGAACAAGCCTCAGGTCGCCCTTTACGATACCACCCTCCGCGACGGCACGCAGGGAACCGGCATTGCGTTTAGCGTCCTGGACAAAATTCGCGTTGCCGAAAAGCTCGATGCCTTCGGCGTGCATTACATCGAAGGCGGCTGGCCGGGGTCGAACCCCAAAGACGTGGAATTTTTCGCCGAAGCCCGCAAACGGACGTGGAAAAACGCCAAGATCGCCGCTTTTGGCAGTACGCGCCGCGCAAATCTCAAAGTGGAGGAGGACCCGCAAGTGCGCGCGCTGCTCGATGCCGGGACACCGGTGGTCACGCTGGTGGGCAAAAGCTGGATTTTGCACGTGCGCGAAGTGCTGTGCGTCACGCCGGAGGAAAACCGTGCAATGATCCGCGACACGGTCGCCTATTTCAAAGCCGCCGGGCGCGAGGTTTGTTACGACGCGGAACATTTCTTTGACGGCTATAAGGACGATCCGGAATACGCCGTGAGCACCCTGCTGGCCGCCGTGGAAGGCGGGGCCGATCTGCCCGTCCTGTGCGACACCAACGGCGGCACGATGCCCGACGAGGTGGAACGGATCACGCGGGATGTCATTGCGCGCCTTGGCAAACCCGTGGGCATCCACACCCACAACGACTGCGGCGTGGCCGTGGCCAATGCGCTCGCGGCCGTGCGCGCCGGGGCCGTACAGGTCCAGGGAACCATCAACGGCTATGGCGAACGGGTGGGCAATTGCAACCTCACCAGCCTCATGCCGAATTTGCAGATCAAGCTCGGCATCCCGGTGGTCCCGGACCTGACGCGCCTGCGCGAACTCTCCCTTTTTGTCGATGAACTGGCCAACTGCCAGCACGACATCCGCGCCCCGTATATCGGAGCGACGGCGTTTGCCCACAAAGGCGGCATCCACGTCAACGCCGTCCAAAAGCTCGCCCGCAGCTACGAGCACATCCGCCCCGAGGAAGTCGGCAACGCGCAGAACATTCTGGTTTCCGAGCTTTCCGGCCAGAGCAACATCCTGCTCAAGGCGGAATCGCTCGGGCTCAAACTCGAAAAGGGGTCCCCGCAGGTCACCGAAATTTTGCAGGAAATCAAAAGGCGCGAAGCCCTCGGTTATGAATTTGAAGCGGCCGACGGCTCGCTGAACCTCTTGATTCAAAAGGTCCTTCAGCATCACCAGCCGCTTTTTGAATTGCTCGAATACCATTGCACCTTCCGCCGCTCCGGAACCGCTCTCCCGACCTGCGACACCTGCGAGGCGACCGTCAAGCTGCTCATCAATGGCGAGCGGGTCTATTCGGTGGACGAAGGGGACGGCCCGGTGAACGCTCTGGATGCCGCCCTGCGCAAATCGTTGCGCCCGTATTACCCGCAAATCGACGCAATCCAGCTCTCGGACTACAAAGTGCGCATCCTCGACAGCAAACAAGGGACAGCGGCGCGCACCCGGGTCCTGATCGTCTCGACCGACGGCAAAACCGACTGGGGCACCGTGGGCGTCTCGGGGAATGTCATCGAAGCGAGCTGGCTTGCGCTCGTGGACGCCATCGAGTTTAAGCTGCTCTCTCTGCAATAAAGGCCCCGGAAAATCTGGAACTCAGGAACTCAGGAAAAAGATGGGACAAACCCCTGTTTTCTCCTTTTTCCTCCTGAGTTCCTGAGTTCCAGATAAATTTCAGGACCGTTTGCTCCGAAATAACGCCATCCGGGGCTTGCAAAGCGTCCAACTCCGGCCTAAGCAAGTGTCTCATGAAAAAAATTGAGGCGATCATCAAACCGTTCAAGATGGAAGACGTCAAAGAGGCCTTGGCCGAAACAGGCATCGAAGGTATGACCGTCAGCGAAGTTAAAGGGTTCGGTCGCCAGAAAGGGCACACCGAAATTTATCGTGGGAGCGAATACACCGTCGATTTCCTGCCGAAGGTAAAGATTGAACTTGTTGTCACCGATGACCGGGTCGACAAAGCCGTGGCAGCCATTGTGCGGGCCGCCAAAACCGGCAAAATTGGCGACGGCAAAGTGTTTGTCTCCTCGGTGGAAGAAGCCATCCGCATCCGCACCGACGAGCGCGGCGAAAACGCCGTTTAGTTCGTCCGTCGCCACTCTCCAGCGGCTCACCTCTTCATTTAATGTCCACCTGGATTGTCGTCGTTCTGCTCGGGATCATCGAAGGGCTCACCGAGTTCATCCCTGTCTCCTCCACCGGTCACCTGCTCCTGGCCGAGCAATGGCTGCCCAAGCAAAGCGAGCTCTTTAACATCGTCATCCAATCCGGTGCGATGCTGGCGCTGCTGCCCATCTTCTCGCGACGGCTGCGGGAGATGGCTTTCCAACTGCACGAGCCGGAAAACCGCGATTTATTAAGCAAACTCGTCATCGCTTTCGCCATCACCGGCGCAGGGGGCTTGCTGCTGAAAAAATTCGGCTTTGTGCTGCCGCATGACCCGATGCCGATCGCGTGGGCCACGCTGGTGGGCGGATTCGTCATTTTGGGAATCGAACGCTGGATCAAAGGGCGCACGCTTCCGGACGAGATCACATGGACGCTCGCCATTGCTTTTGGCGTGGCGCAATTAATCGCCGCCAGCTTCCCCGGTTCCTCCCGTTCCGGCACCACCATCATGCTGGCGCTTGCTCTCGGGCTGAACCGGCCACGCGCTACGGAATTTTCCTTTTTGCTGGGCATTCCCACGATGTTTGCCGCCGGGGTTTTTGAGATTCACCACGAACTCAAGCACGCGGCGGTCGGCACGGTCCACGAAAGCTGGGGGCTGCTGCTGCTTGGGACGCTTGTTTCCGCTGTCGTGGCGTTTGTGGTGGTGAAATGGCTGATCCGTTTTGTGCAAAGCCACACCTTCCAAGGCTTTGCCGCCTACCGCATTTTAATGGGCGCGGGAATGCTCTGGTATTTCTGGCACTAGCCCCGTCCGCTTTAGAAGAGCTCCCCTTGCTGCGGCTTGAGCAGCCCGGCTGCTTCCCCGCGGATCTCCTCCGTGAGGGACTTAAATTCCCAAGGCTCCATTTCGGCCAGCAGTTCGCTGTAACGCGGGCGAATGGCAAGTTCCTCCAACTGCACAGGCAATGGGAGATGGGTATCGAGCCGGACCATCTCCTGGTTGCTGACAATTTGCGCGCGCGCCCCGGCCACTTTTTCCCGGATCGCCTCGTTCTCGATCGTCTCCACCCCGGCCAGGAGGGCGTTGATGCTCCCAAATTGCTGGATGAGCGCGGCGGCCCGCTTGGGCCCGAGGCCGCTCACGCCGGGAATGTTGTCCGACGAGTCGCCCACGAGGCAGAGAACGTCGCCGATCTGGCCCGGTTCCACCCCCCATTTTTCCCGCACGTAATCGGAACCCAAAAGCGCGAACCCGTCTTTCGGCGAAAGAAAATCAGCTTTGTTCGTGGTATAAACCCGGATGTTGCCGTCCACCAATTGGAAAAGGTCTTTGTCGTTGGTGGCCACCACCACATCCATCCCGTGCCGGGCCGCCTCGCAGGTATAGGAGGCAATCAAGTCGTCGGCTTCGGTGTTCGGCTGGCGCAAGCTGGCGAGGCCCAGCAGCGGCACGATGCGCCGGATATGATCGATCTGCGGGCGCATCAACTCCGGCATTTCCGCGCGCTGCTGCTTGTACTCGGGCTGAAGCTGGGTGCGGCGGTGCGGCAACCCTTCGTCCCAAAGCACGGCGGCCCGGTCCGGCTGCAAATCGCGCAACATTTTCCGGATGACTTTAATAAACCCGTAGATCGCGTTGGTCGGTTCTCCGCGCGAGTTCGACAACTCCCGGATCGCGAAAAAGGAGCGGTAAACGTAATAAGGGCCGTCAACAAGGAGCAGTTTCACCCGGTCAAGGTAATCACCGGGCGGGGTGCCGACAAATGTTTTTGCGCGATCCCACCCGTGCCCGTAAGCATCGGCACGAAGTACGGTTATGGAGACTAAGGAAAAGTCGATGTGCCCCCAGTGCGTGGAAGCGATGGCCAAGGCGGAAACAACCATCCGGGAGCACCCTGGGGAAGCCGCCATCGCAAGCCTCTGTGTGGGGTTTCTGATCGCCCAGCTTCCTTTGCGCCTGCTGATGAGCGCCATTGCGCGGCTCATTTTGTTGGTCCTCAAACCGACCGTTCTGTTGTATGGCGTTTACAAGATGGCCGAAGACGTTCAGGCACGGCCGGAAAACGGGACGGAACCGACAGGGCAAGCAGCGGGGATTTGAACTGTCGCACGGATAGGAAGACTTGCGCTTGATGCGTGGTTCAAGCACTCTTGGGGGCGTGCTCGAACTTCACGATGTTTCCCTCTTGATCTCGGCAAAACCGCAAGAACTGGTTTTGGTGGGGGATGTGAATGCGGTGTTTGCTCCGGGTGAGCTTGTGGCGCTGGTCGGCGCTCCCGGTTCGGGCAAGAGCACGTTATTAAAGCTGCTGGCCGGCATACGCAGGCCCACTTTTGGCAAACTGGTTTGGACCGATCCCAACGGGGCCCCTTTGCGAGCGCGACCGGCAGTCGCTTATTTACCGCAGGAGTTGCATTCCGCCTCCCACGAGCAGCATCTGCTCACAGCAACCGAGCAGGTGCAAATGGCTTTGCGCCTGCGTGTGGCGGGCATGGGGGCCACAAGTTGCCGCGAACAGGCTGCGGCTTTGCTCGAAAAAGTGGAGCTGGGCTCGCTGGCGGATCGCCATCCCGATGCGCTGAACGCCGTTGAGCGGCGGCGCCTGGATCTCGCGACAGAACTCGCCGGCTCCCCGGCTCTGCTGCTCTGCGATGAGTCCGCCGCAGCCTGCGATCCCAAAACGGAGGGCGAGTTTACCCATCTCCTGCGCACGATTGCTTCCAAGGAATCCCTCAGCGTGGTCCATGTCACCCATAATCTTGGGGACCTGGACATTTACGACTCGGTGATGGTGTTGCACGGCGGCCAGCTCGCGTTCCACGGCCCGCCGGATTTTTTGACGCACTATTTCGCGCTTCCCTCGGCAAAGGAACTCTATACCCAGCTCGCCACCCGGCGACCGGACGATTGGCATCGCTCCTGGATCAAACACGGCCAACCGTACCGTCCGCCCAAAGAGCACAACCTTTCCGAAAACCGAGAGGAACCCGCCCCCTCTGCAAGGGAAGTCAAACCGGAGCAACTGCCGCGAGTGCCGGGCGCATTCTCCCAATGCTCCACGTTGCTCCAACGCCGATGGCTGCTGGCCTGGCGCAATCCTCCCGTGTTGGGCATGCAGCTTGCGCTTCTGTTTGGATTGCCTTGGGCGGCGGCGTTCTTCGCAACGGGCGATCTGACCCGCCTCCAGGAATTTTCGCAACAGCTCAAGGGCAACGTCGCCGAGCAACTCAAGGAAAACGCTGTTTTCGCGGTGAACGCCTCCCATGGAGTCGGGCTGGTCGCGGGGCTGGCGATGGCCCAAGCGTTGCTCCTCGCCTTTATGGCCTCCCAGAATGCGGCACGCGAGATCTCAGGGGAGCGCATGGCGTTCGAGCGCGAGAAACAGCGCGGGTTACGCCCTTTGGCCTATGTCGCAAGCAAAGTGCTTTTCCTGTTCCCGTGGGTGTTGGTGCAGGGGGCCTGGATGGGTTGGTATGTCCAAACCGTCTGCCGCTTGCCGGGCCAGCTCTGGATGCAAATCGCCGTGCTCACCCTGGTCAACGCCGCCTTGACTTCGCTTTGCCTGGCGGTCTCCAGCCTTACCCGAACCTCATGGAGGAGCCTGCCCGTCTGCCTTTGCATCGCCGTTTTGCAATTACCCCTTTCCGGCGCGGTGCTCTCGCCCCCGGAGACGCTCAGTTGGATCGTCCGCCCGCTGGGAACGCTTTATTGGGGCGCGAGCGCCTACCTCCAATCCATGCAAGGAACGCGGTTTTACGAAGCACTCCAAGTGGTGACGCCCCTCACGTTAAGCCCGCCGTTTTTATGCATGCTCATTCTCAGCTCACAGATCGTTCTGGGTCTCCTGTTGACGCTTTTCGGATGCAAGATCGCACGGTTGGGGGTTGCTTGGAAACCTTACGGCATATAAACTGCTTTCGTATGTTTTCCCGAATGCTAAGATCCCGGTAGCTCTTCCGGGGTTGTCGCCCACGAACTTTCCGGGAAAAATCCCGTGAGTATCGGATGGGCTTCCGACAACATGATTACGCTAAAGGATTCCTCGGTTTCCCAGACTCACGCGGAAATCGTTTGCGAAGGGGAAAAATACCGGGTGCGCGATCTCGGCTCCGCCAATAAATGTTGGCTCAACGGTGTTGCCGTGACTGAAGCCGAGATTCAGGACGGGGATTCGATCCGGTTTGGGAATGTCGAGACCATTTTCCGGCTCCATTCCCCGCCTGCCGCGATGCAGGCTGAGGCAACCTTGCGTGGCCGCCTCATCCTGAATATCCCCGGGCAAGGGGAAACCGTCTTCCGGTGTGAAGGCCCGCTGGTGACGGTTGGCTGGAAATCGGACAACACGGTGCGCATCCAGGAGCCGTCGATTTCCGGGCATCACGCCCAGTTCGCCATTGTGCGCGGCAAATACCGGCTGAAGGATCTCGACTCGACCAACAAAACCCTTATCAACGGGCACTCCATCATCGAAGCCGAAGTCAACGACGGCGACCATATCCAGTTCGGCGCGGTGGAAGGCGTTTTCAAACTCGAATACCGGATCGATCCCCTGCCCGCCGCCCCCGAAGCGGATGCGGCAGTGAAAGCGCTTGCCGCTCAACTCCAAGAGCAACAGGCCAAAATGGAAGCGCTGCTCAAAGAACGGGAGAGCCTCGATTTTCACAACAAACAACTTTCCACCCAACTCCAGGAGGCAACCGCCCGGAGCGAAAAAGCCGAGACGAAAGCGCGCGAGCTTGGCGAAAAAATCGAGTCGGAAATCGCTCGAACTACTGCCTCCGAACAGGCGCTCAAAACCGCTCGAGAGGCGTTGCAGGCTTCCTCCGCCGAAGCTCAGGCCCAACTTGAGGCTCTTGCCCAAAAGCTCGAGGTCGTCAAAACGTCCTCCTCTGCTGAGAAGCAAGCCCAAATGGACGCCCTCACCAAGGAACGCGATGCTTTGCAGGCTGCTTGCGTCGAAGCCGAAAGCCGAGCCAGCGCAGTCGCAAAAGAACGGGATCTGTTGCAAGCTTCCGCTGCCGACGCGCAATGCCGAATCGAGGCACTCATCAAAGAACGGGACGCGCTGCAAGCTTCCGCTGCCGAGGCCCAAAGCCGAATGGAGGCCCTCGCAAAGGAACGGGATGAGCTGAAAGCTTCCTCCACCGAGGCGCAAAGCCGGATTCAGCTTCTCACCAATGAACGGGACGTTTTGCAGGCTTCTTTGGTCGAGGCACAAGACCGGATCTCTACCCAAACCCAAGAGCGGCAAGCGTTACAGACCGCCGTCGACGAGGCCCAAACCAAAATCGAGGCCCTCACCAAAGGAGCCCAAAGCACAATTGAGGCGCTCACTAAAGAGCGGGATGCCTTGCAAGCCTCCGCTTCCGCCGAGGCGCAAAGCCGGATCGATGCCCTCACCCGAGAGCGGGACGCCTTCCAGAGTTCCTCAACTGAAGCGCAAAGCATAATTGAGGCGCTCACTAAAGAGCGGGATGCCTTGCAAGCCTCCGCTTCCGCCGAGGCGCAAAGCCGGATCGACGCCCTCACCGAGGCGCGCGACGCACTCAAGACCGCCCTCACAGAAGCTCAGGGCCAGATTGCTGCGCTTACCCTCGAGCGCGATGCTCTGCGCAATGCTGCCGCTCATCCGGCCGCCGAGAAGCCGCGCAACGAAGAGTTGCTTGCGGCGAAAATGCCCACCTATAGCGAGCCCCTCTCCCGTCCAAAACCGCCCGCTCTTTCGCTGATGCGCGACGATGCCCCCTCCCCCAACGACCCAAAAGCGTCCCTCATTCAAATTGCGAAACCGATTCTTCCCACCGTCCAATCGCCAGCCTTGCATCCGCGCGTGAGGAATTCCACCACACTCAAGTTCGACATGGACGGCACTTTGCTCAAAGCCATCGTGGAAACCGCTCCCGAAACGCTGAACGGGATGCGCCGCTGCCTGCATGCTTTTATTAAAAATCAGGGTGAGACACAATTGCTCGACCAGCTATTGGCGGACCTTCAAGAACTCACCCAGCAAACTTCCAAGGCGAACCTCACTGCCGTCTCCACGCTTGCGCTTGCGCTGGAGACGTTGATTGAGGACCTCATGAAGATCCCCGGTCAGATCAATCCGTCCTCGCTGCGCACGGTCAGTCAATCGATCGATTTCCTGGTCACGCTTTTGGATGAAAAAAACCTGTTCCGCACCCGCGAACCGTATTCGGCGAACATCATTGCCGTGGATGACGATTCAGATGCGCGCAAGACGATCCGTGGGGCGATTGAAGCGGTCAATCTGCGGGTCATTTGCGCCGAGGATTCCAAAACCACGCTGGCCGTGGTGATCGAGAAAAAGTTCGACCTCATCTTTATCGATGTCGGCCTGCCGGACATGAACGGGTTTGAGCTTTGCACGCGGTTGCGCAAATTGCCCGACTACAAAAAGACGCCAGTCGTGTTCATCACGGGGGCGGTCACGGTGCAGAATCGCGTTCAATCGAGCTTAAGCGGCGGCAACGATTTCATCGCCAAACCGTTCAACCTGCTGGAACTCGGGGTCAAAGCGCTGATCTGGATATTTAAGGGGCAACTCGGGTTGATTTAGCTCGGCACGATCGCTGGCGGGTGCGGTTCAGTCAGGAGCGCAGCAACTCCCGTCGCCATGAGCCCGGCGGCAACGGCCAGCGCAGGTGTGACTGCCTCGCCCAAAAGTGCCACTGAAGCGGCGGCCCCCACAAAGGGAGCGGCGGCGAAATAAGCGGCGGTGCGACCCGCGCCGAGGCGTTGAAGTGCCGTCACAAAAACCAACAGCGCCAACCCGTGGCAGCATGCCCCCAAAAGAATCGCCTCGCCCATGATGCGCCAGCCGATGAGCGGCATTCCTCGTCCCGCGCAGAAAGCGAATAAAGCCACCGCTGCAATGAGCCCTTTCCAAAGCGAAAATTGCGCGGGCGGCACTTCGCGCAATCGCGCGGTGCAATTATTGTCGATCGCCCAACCCAGGCACGACGCGGCAATAGCCAACCCCGCGAGAATGCGCCCCGGACCGCTCCCTGCGTTCGCGGACACGAGCACTCCGCCCAACGTGACCAGCACAAGGCCGATCACAAAACGGGGCCCGATCGATTCGCGAAAAAACACCCAGGCGATCAACGCCGTGAATGCCGCCTCCAGATTCAAGAGCAACGCCGCCGCCGAGCCGGGCGCATGCGCGATGCCCCACACCAGCAGCGCCGGGGCGAGGACGCCGCCGCACACGATTGACCCCGCGAACGGCAGCCGGTTGGAAGGCAGGGTGAGGTTGCCGAGCCGCCACGGAATGCGCGTCATCACCGCCACCCCCAGCGCCGCGCCGAGATTGATCAAGGCCGCGAGCAAAATCGGATCGACCGCAGAGAACCGCAATTTGATGAGCGGCGTCCCCACCCCAAACAGCACGGCAGCGAGCAAGGCGAACATTGCGCCGGAGGATTTCATCCTTTATTCAAAGGCCGACGCCCTATTTTCGTTTCGGCAAATGCTTGGTGACGGCCTTGTACACCCTTTCGTATTTCTCCGCTGCGGCGGGCCAGGAGAAATCCGCTTTCATTGCGCGTGCCATGAGGGCTTCCCATGCTTTGCGGTCGGTGAAGACTTTCTTCGCGCGTCCAATCGCGTCCCAGAACGCTTCGGGCGTTTCGTCGTAGAAGACAAAGCCGTTGCCTGTGCCTTGGGTCGGATCGTAATCCTGGATGATTTGATTTGGGTCGGATCGTAATCCTGGATGATTTGATGCAGGCCGCCGGTGATGCGCGCCACGGGGAGCGTGCCGTATTTGAGGGTGTACATCGCCGTCATGCCGCAGGGCTCGAAATGCGAGGGGATGAACATGACATCCGCTCCGGCGTCAATCCGATGTGCGAGGGCATCGTCGAACCCTTTCTGAAAAACAAATTTGCCGGGATATTTGCGGGCGGCGACCATCAATTCGCGCTCGAAGGTTTCCTCCCCTTCGCCCAGCATAATGAGCCGCACGTCGTCGGAGAGCAGGCGATCGAGCAGCGGGATGAGCAGGTCGATCCCTTTTTGCTGCGCAAGGCGGCTAATCATAGAGAACACCGGGCCGCGCGGGTCGGGGGCGAGCCCGAGTTCTTCCAAAAGCGCTTTGCGGCAGCACGCTTTGCCTTCGAGGCCTGTGGGCGAATACTGGGCCGGGATCGATTTGTCGGTGGCCGGATTCCAGATCGAATAATCCGCGCCATTGAGAATGCCGACGAGCTTTCCTGCGTTGGCCCGGAGCACGCCATCGAGGCCGCAACCGGCTTCCGGCGTCTGGATGTCGCGGGAGTAGCGCTCGCTGACGGTCGTGACGGTGTCTGCAAATACGATCCCCCCCTTGAGGAAATTGAGCCGCCCGTGGAATTCCACGCCGTTCTCGCTGAAATAGTGGCCAGGCAGGTTGGTGAGCCCGAAATCGACTCCCCAGAAGCTCCCCTGGTAGGCGAGATTATGGATCGTCAGCACGGTGCCAAACGGCAGTCCGCGTTCCTTGACAAATGCGGGGACGAGCGCCGATTGCCAATCGTGGGCGTGGAGCACATCCGGGGCGGGGTCCATATGGCGGGCGAGTTCCACCACGGCACGGGAGAAATAGACGAACCGCTCGGCGTTGTCGTCGTAGCTGCGGCCGTCGGACCCGTAAATGCCAGTGCGATCAAAATATTCGTCCCGGCGCACGAGAAAAACCTGCACGCCATCGGGGGCGGCACATTCGAAAATTTCCGCATCCAGGCGTTTGCTGCCGACGTTCACCGTCACTTCCACGCCGGTGCTCTTGATTTTCAGCGCCGTGTTTTCGCGGATGCTCCGGTAAAGGGGCAACACCACGCTCACTTCATGCCCACGCCTCTGAAGTTCCAGGGAAAGCGCCTCAATCACGTCGCCGAGACCACCCGTTCGCGCCAGGGGCGCCATTTCCGTGCTCGCCATCAATATCTTCATCCCCGCTTTATAGCAGGGGCGTTTCGCCCGGCGATAGCAGAAAATGACGGCAACACAGGGGACAGGGTTTTCCCCAGGGTTGCGAAAACGCTCTTGCGTTGCGGGTTTCAACCCCATAAAGTCCCCAAACCTTTCGCTAGGCAAACATGACGCTGGGGCATTTATTATCCGTTGATCAAATCCTTCCCGAGATGAAGGCCACCGAACGCTGGTCCGCCATCGTCGAGCTCGTTGAAATGCTCGTCCGCCTTGGAAAAATCAAGGCAGCAGACCAGGAAAATGTTTTGGCCGCGCTGCGAGCCCGCGAAGAGACGATGAGCACCGGCATCGGCTTCGGAATCGCCATTCCGCATGCCTCCTCGGACCGCGTCAACGAAGTGGTGGCCGCTTTTGGACGCTCCAGCACCGGCATCGAATTTGATTCCCTGGACGGTCTCCCGGTCAAATTCATCGTTCTTTTCATCGTTCCCAAAGACCAATTTCAGACGCACCTGCGCACCTTGGCGGCCATCGCCAAATTCCTCAACGACCGCTCCGTGCGCGAACGCCTCGGCACCGCGGCCAATCCGCAGGAGATTCTCTCCATCTTCGAAGCCTCCGCCGCGACGCGGTAGCCGCAGACGCGGGGAGACTCTGCACGTTGGCCTCGTTCCCAAGCTCCAGCTTGGTAACGCACTTGTCTTCGCGAGGCTCCAGCCTCGCCTCTGTGGAGCTCACCAACGCGCATTCCTCTTCTAAATCCGCGAAAATCTGCGTAATCTGCGGATTCCTCTTTTCTCATGACGATCCAGACTCTCCTTGAAACCCGCCTCAGCGAAGCTCTCGGCGCTCCCGCCCAGGTCGCCGCCACCGCCGACGCCCGTTTTGGCGATTACCAGACCAACGCCGCGATGATTGCCGCCAAAGCGCAGCGCGCCAATCCGCGTCAGATCGCGGCGCAAATGATTGAGCGCATCCAGGTGGCCGATTTTTGCGAACCGCCGGAGATTGCCGGTGCGGGTTTCATCAATTTCCGTCTCAAGCCGGAATTTGTGGCGCAACGCGCGCGCGCCCTCCTCGACGACACCCATCTCGGCGTGCCGCAGGCAGAGAAACCGCGCAAGATCGTGCTCGATTTCAGCTCGCCCAATGTCGCCAAACCGATGCATGTCGGCCATATCCGCAGCACGATTCTCGGCGACACGCTGACCCGCATCGCCCGGTTCCTCGGTCACGAAGTGATCACCGACAACCATATCGGCGATTGGGGTACGCAATTTGGCAAAGTCATCTACGGTTGGAAACATTTCCGGGATGATGCGGCGCTGGAACGCGATGCGATCCAGGAATTGGTGCGCCTTTACAAGCAGGCCAATGCGCTGGCGGACAGCGATGCCGCCGTGATGACCGCCTGCCGCGAGGAACTCGTGAAGCTCCAGGCGGGCGACCCGGAGAACCTCGACATCTGGAAACGCACGGTCGCTCTTTCCTGGCGGGAATTTGAGGCGATGTACAACCTCCTGGATATCCATTTCGACGAGCATCTGGGCGAGAGTTTTTACAATGACGCCCTCGCTCCGTTGGTGGAGCGTCTGCTCGCGTGCGGCATCGCCGAGATCAGCGAAGGAGCCGTCTGCGTCTTCTTCCGTGACAATCCCGCACTGGCCGACAAACCGTGCCTCATCCGCAAAAGCGACGGCGGGTTCCTCTACGCCACGACCGATTTGGCGACCTTGGAATACCGCATCCAACGCTGGAACGCGGATGCCATCTGGTATGTCGTCGGCGCTCCCCAGGCGTTGCATTTCGAGCAAATCTTCGCCACCGCCGCGCGCATGGGCATCACCGGCAACCTGCGCCACGTCGCCTTCGGGAGCATCCTTGGTGAGGACCGCAAACTCATGAAGACGCGCTCGGGCGAAAACGTCGGCCTGCGCGACGTGCTCGAAGAAGCGCAGGAACGTTCGTTGCGCATCGTGGAGGAAAAAAATCCGGACATGCCCCCCGAGGAAAAAGCGGAGATTGCGCGAATCATCGGAATCGGCGCGGTGAAATACGCCGAGCTCTCGCAATTCCGCATGAGCGACTACGTTTTTTCGTGGGATAAAATGCTCTCTTTTCAAGGGAACACCGCGCCGTATTTGCAAAACGCTTACGTGCGCATCCGCTCGATCTTTCGCAAGAACAATGGCGACTTCAACGTGCCCGCCACGCTCGCGCTCAGCGAACCCGCCGAGTTCACGCTTTCCAAAAAGCTGCTGCAATTTGGCGAGACCGTCCCGGCAACGCTCGACGATTTCCGGCCCAACCTGCTCGGGAATCCCGTCTCGCCCTCTGCGAACTGACCGCGCGCGTGCTCCGCGACGGCCTGGGCCTGCTGGGCATCCGCGTCCCGGAACGGATGTAGCTAAGAATCATTTCGCGCAAAGGACGCGAAGAACGCAAAGACAGAATCTTTTTGGAATTTCTCTCCTTGGCGTCCTTTGCGTTCTTTGCGCGAAAATTTTTGCTGCATCGACACTATAAGCTGCGAATCGCTTCGGCGATGACGTGCGCGGCAGCTTCGAAAGGCACTCTGCCGGTGTTAATGGTGAGGCTGTAGTTCAACGGATCGTCGATGGCCGCCCTGAAATACCGCTTCACATATCGGGTCCTCCCTTGGTCCGCTTTTTTGGTGTAATTTACTGCCTCCTCCTGCGTCAGGTGATAGAACTCCGCGATATGCGCGACGCGCTCCTCCAACGGAGCCACCAAGCGGATGTGCAGCGCGGGCCGGAGCTTCGCGGTGATGAAATTGGAGCCGCGCCCCACGAGGATGACCTTACCAAGGTGGGCCAGCCGCAAAATCGTCTCGGTGGTGTACTCGGCCAGGCTCCATGCGGACGGGTGCAGCCCGAGCATCTCTTCCACTGCACTGGCGACCCCGGGAAGTACATCTTCAGGCAGAAACCGTTTCAGATGCTCCGGAAAACGGTGGTCTTCCACCACTTTTTCGACCAGATTTTTGTCGAACACCGTCCAGGACGGGCCTTCTGGATGGCCTTCATTTAACAGTCGCGCCGTGAGTTCCGCGATGGTGACGGCTCCAGCTCCGGCTTCCCGCGAGAAGGTGATAAAGGGCAGCGCTTTTTTCTGCTCCTGCGTTGCCTGGCGACGATGAGCCTCGAGGTAGGCTCGACATCCCGCCAAGGGATCGAGTAAGGAATCGCTCATAGATTCAATTATCCCCTTTTTGCCAAATATCCCAGCCCATTTTTTGAAAAACCTTTCTTTTATTTCCATTGCTAATGAGTGACAGCAACCCAGAGCCGGACTCCCCAGCGCTCCCTCCCGTCCATAAGCGGCGACCCCGGTATTCGGGCAAAAATCCGCGCCGATTCGAGGAAAAATACAAAGAGCGCACCCCGGAGAAATACCCCGAAACGGTTGCAAAAGTGATCGCCTCGGGCAAAACGCCCGCAGGATCGCACCGGCCCATTATGGTGTCGGAAATTCTGGAGGTGCTGCGTCCGCAACCGGGCGAAATCGCGGCGGATTGCACGCTCGGCTACGGCGGCCATGCGCGCGAAATTTTAGCGAGACTCCAGCCGGGCGGACGGCTCATCGGGCTCGATGCCGATCCACTGGAGCTCCCCCGCACCGAAGCGCGGATGCGGAGTCTCGGGTTTGGGCCGGAGATGTTCACCGCGCATCGGAGCAATTTTGCAGGGTTGCCCAAAGTGCTCGCCGCAGAGGGATTCCCTGGAGGGGTCGATCTGATCCTGGCCGATCTCGGCGTCTCCTCCATGCAACTCGACGACCCGGCGCGCGGGTTTTCCGTAAAAGCCGAGGGGCTCCTGGATATGCGGATGAACCCGCAGCGCGGCCAACCCGCCTCGGCGCTTCTGGAGAAGATCGGCAGGGAGGAATTGGCGGCGTTGCTTACCGAAAATGCCGACGAGCCACACGCCGAAACCTTGTCGCGCGCCCTTGCCGGACGGTCCTTCCCCACCACGCTGGCTCTGGGGGCAGCGATCCGCAACGCGCTGGGCGAACGGCAGGAAGAACAAGTCACACTCAGTATTCGACGCGTTTTCCAGGCGTTGCGGATTGCGGTGAATGAAGAATTCACGGCATTGGAAACCTTTCTGCGCAACCTCCCCGCCTGTCTGCGTGCGGGTGGGCGCGTGGCGATCCTTACCTTTCACTCCGGCGAAGACCGGCGCGTGAAGAAAGCGTTTGAAGCCGGATTGCGCGACGGCGTTTACACGGAGATCGCCCGCGAAGTCCAGCGACCCAGCCCCGAGGAACGCCATGCGAACCCCCGCTCCACCCCGGCAAAACTCCGCTGGGCGGTGTGCCCTCTTGATTCATGAAAACACCTATTATCGCCTGCCTGCTTCTTTTCGCCGGTCCGGTCTTTTGCACTGCCGATCCCGCCGCTTATGCAAAAGGTGTGGTTGCGAAACCGGTGCTGGTCACCGGCACCACTGCGGAGGGAGCGCCCATCGTTTACCCGAAGACCAAGGAACCGGAAGTGAAATAGCCGTTCCTCTGCCACCCCTTTGGGGTGAGAGCGTTTGCTGGCCGCATTCCGGGGGTGTCGCTTCGCTCAAACCCCGGCTATTTTCTTGAAACCCTTCGGGTCCCTTGAAACAAAAAGCGTTTGCCTGCTCCCCGTGTTGGTTTGCCTGCTCCTAGGGTTGGCCTGCCTAGTGTTGTGAGCGGAAGATGATCCGCACCGAGTCCAAGCGCAGACGGGCGTCGGCGAGATGGTCGCGCAGATCATAGTAATGCGATTGGGCGGCTTCGATTTCTTTGTCGCGCACGTTGGGGTTGACGGCTTGCAAATCGCGCAGGCGCTCGACTTCCCCGCCCACGATCTCCTCCATCGCGCAAAGGCTCACGGCCACGATTTTCATCGCACGCTGCTGGGCCAGGTTGGCAGCCTGCTCGATCATTTTTGGCATGAGCTTGTAACAAAGCTCCGTCTTGCCGAGGATTTTGCTGAGCGGCCCTTCGGCCAACGGTCCCAGGGGTTGAGCGGGTTCCGCGAGTTTGTTGTCCACCACCACACACACCGGCGTCGCGGGCAAAAACCGGTCCACATGCAATTCCGAGGGAGCCACAACTTCCAAGACATGGACCGCTTCAATGAAAACAGCGTCCGGTCCCGGCACCTCCGTGACGGCCACGGCGGCGTTGCCTTTGGTGGTGCCCAAAAGGAGTTCGAATATTCCCCGCACGACGGGGTGATCCCACGTCAAGAACGCGACATCTTCGCGGCTCAACGCGCGCTGGCGATCGGCCGTGAGCGTGATCCCCTCTTTGGGAATGCCGGGCAACCCCTCGCCCAGTTCCGGCCCGGGCGTAACGATCCAAGTGCGCGGCGCGATGTCTTCCACGTTTGCGCCGAAGTGGTCAAACGCCCTGAGCAGAAATGCGTCGAGCGATGTGTCGGCATCAGCGGCGCGAATGGCGTCGGCCATTGTGGCTGCGGCACCCGTGCGACGGTTGTGGAGTTGCAAGAGACGGTCTTCGCCGGCGGCAAGCCGGGAGCGCACTTCTTCGCGAACGGCCTGTGTCTCGGCGAGAAGCGCGTCGAGACCTTCCGCCGATTTTGCAGCCTTCCCGCGCTTCTTCGGTTGCGGCGCGGTATCGCCAGCGGCGAGCGCCTGCACCGGGGCGCAGAAGCGCTCAAAGAGTTCCGCGCCGCCATGCAGGCTTTCTTCAAAAGCGTTGAGCCCTTCGTGGAACCAGCGCGCGAGCACGGCATATGGCCCGCCTTCCACATACGGAACGTGGATCTGGATATTCGCGCTCTGCCCGATCCGGTCGAGTCGCCCAATGCGTTGTTCAAGCAGTTCGGGGTTCTCGGGCAGATCGAATAGCACGAGGTGATGGGCAAACTGAAAATTGCGCCCTTCGCTGCCGATCTCGGAGCAAATCAAGAGTTGTGCCCCTTCCTCTTCGGCGAAATAGGCGGCGTTGCGGTCGCGTTGCAACAAAGTGAGCCCCTCGTGGAAAAGGGCGGTGGGCAGGTTGACCTTCTCGCGCAACGCGGCTTCCACCGCTTCGGCTTTTTCGCGCGTGCGGCAGATGAGGAGGACCTTTGCCCGTTTGAGTTTTTTGAGAAACGCGAGCAACCACGCAATGCGCGGGTCGTCTTTCAGATCGACAGCCTCGCCCTGGAACTCCGCGAGCGCGGCGGCGGGATCGCCTTCCAGCGCCACGAGTTTCGCAGTGCGTTTGGGAAAGCCGGACAGTTCGGCGCGAGTATTACGGAAGATGACCCGCCCGGTGCCGTGCTGGTCGAGGAGTTCCTCCAAGAGCCGTTCGCGCGCCCCTTCGTCCCCGCTCTGCAATTTCTCTGTGTGCTGGCAGATGCGGCCCGGCATGGCGGCGAGCTTCGTGGTTTCCTTGGCCGTGAGCTTCTTTTTGTCGGCGAGTTTTCCGGCGATCTGCGCAATGGGCGCGTATTCCTTCGCCTCGGCCTGGAACGCTTCCAAGCTGGAATAGCGGTCGGGATCAAGCAGGCGCAACCGGGCGAAGTGCCCCTCGGGCCCGAGTTGCTGCGGGGTCGCGGTAAGCAGAAGGAGGCCCGGCGCTGCGGCTGCGAGCGCTTCCACCAACGCGTATTCCGGGCTGGGAAGATCGGGATGCCACGCCAGATGGTGCGCTTCATCCACCACCAGCAGGTTCCAACCGGCTTCGACCGCCTGTGCGCGGCGCGTCTCGTTGTGAGCAAGCCAGCCGAGCGGCGCGAGCACGAGTTGGTCGTCCAGAAACGGATTTGTGCCGGGGTTGTTCTCTTCGATCGCGACGCAGCGCCCTTCCTCGAAAATGGCGAAGCGGAGATTGAACCGGCGGAACAGCTCCACGAACCATTGATGCACCAGCGCCTCCGGCACGAGGATCAGGATGCGCGACGCTTTCCCGGTGAGGTGGAGGCGGTGGAGGATCAAACATGCCTCGATCGTTTTGCCCAAGCCGACTTCATCGGCCAGCAAGACGCGCGGCGTCTGGCGGGCCGCCACTTCCTGCGCGATGGCAAGCTGGTGCGGAATCAGATCCATGCGCGCGCCGCAAAAACCGTACACGGGCGACTGGAGCATCCGGTGCTGGCGTTCCAAGGCTTCCAGGCGCAACGCAAACGCAGCGCTTTCATCCACCTGGCCTCCGGCAATGCGGTCGCCCGGTTTGTCCCAGGTGAGGATGTCGCTTAATTGCGTTTCGATGAGCCGCTCCCCTTTGGAGCCGCCATAAGTGATCACCCCGTCGGAGCGTTCACTGACAATGGCGACCGCGAAACTTTCCCCTTCATGCGAGTGCACTTTGTCACCGACCTTGAACCGCACCCGGCGCAACGGCGCCGCCGCCTCGGCATAGAGGCGCATGGCGTTGCTCGCCGGGAAAAACATTTTGACCCGGCCGGGCTCGACATCGAGCACAATGCCCAGTCCGAGTTCGGGTTCCGGTTCGCTGATCCAACGTTGGCCTGCTGCAAATCGCATGATGAAGGGAGAAAAAGGGAGAATGGATCGGTCCCATCCTCCACGAAATCAAGAGAGTGAGTTTTTGGGTTTATTGGCCACCGGCTTCGGCGATGGCTTCAGCGGCGAGCGGCGTGGAGAGATACCGTTCCCCTGTGGAGCACGCCACAGTGACGATGAGTTTGCCTTTGTTTTCGGGTCGCCGGGCCAGTTCCAGAGCCGCCCAGACGTTCGCGCCGGTGCTGATGCCCACCAGCAGCCCCTCTTCCTTGGCCAGGCGACGCGCCATCGCAAAAGAGGCGTCATTGGAAACCGTGATCACCTCGTCCACGATGTCCAGATGGAGGTTGCCGGGGATGAACCCTGCTCCCGCCCCTTGGATTTTGTGGGGACCGGGCTTGAGGGGTTCCCCTCGCAAAGTCTGCGTGATCACCGGGGAATCCTTCGGCTCCACCGCGATGGCTTTGAACCCCGGTTTGCGCGATTTGAGCACTTCGCCAACGCCCGTGAGCGTGCCGCCCGTGCCGACTGCCGCCACGAAGATATCCACCGCCCCGTCGGTCTGCTTCCAGATTTCCTCGGCAGTCGTCCGGCGATGAATTTCGGGGTTGGCCGGATTATCAAACTGGCCGGGCATCCACGCTCCAGGCGTGGTTTTGACGATCGCCTCTGCGCGCGCAATCGCCCCCTTCATCCCCTCGGCTCCGGGAGTAAGCACCAATTTTGCCCCCAGCATCGCGAGCAGCGTGCGGCGTTCCACGGACATCGTTTCCGGCATCGTGAGCACCAGTTTATACCCCTTGGCTGCGGCTACAAATGCCAGCGCAATGCCGGTGTTGCCGCTCGTCGGCTCGACAATGAGCGTGTCGGGCCCGATGAGCCCGTCGCGTTCCGCCGCCTCAATCATCGCACGACCGATCCGGTCTTTCACGCTGCCGAGCGGGTTAAAGTATTCGCATTTGACCGCGATGGTGGCTTCGAGACCTGCGCTGATGCGGTTGAGTCGCACCAACGGTGTATGGCCTACGGTTTCAACAATGCTGCTTTGGAGGCTTCCCATGTTTGATGCTTTTACACCCGCGCGCCGCGCCATTCAAGGGCGATGTCACCTTTGCGGGGGCGTGGCATGCGGTCACGCGCCGTTGGGGAGCTCAAAAAATAAATCATCAAGGAATATGGCTGCTTTAATCGCGCAATCGAACATCAAGGAACTCATGAAGCGGATCCCGGAATGGGAGACGAACAAAAAAGCGATCGAGAGGACGTTTGAGTTCGACGATTTCAACCAGGCGATCGATTTCGTAAACGCCGTGGCGGAAATCGCCGACGAGGAGGAACACCATCCGGACATTGACATCCGCTACAACAAAGTCCGGCTCGTGCTTTCCACCCATACCGAAGGAGGTCTGACCGATCTTGACTTCGAAGTGGCGGAGAAAATCGACACGCTGGAAGAGTAAGAACCCAAGCGAAAATAAGAAATTAGGAAGCCAGGAAACCAGGAAATGGGTTGCCCGCAAACACCTCTGTGTGTTCTTGGCTTCCTGGCTTCCTCAGTTGCCGCTTACGCCAAATAGCTTTTTATCCAAGCGCTTACACTTTTCTGCACAACAACGTCTGGTACAGCGCCGCCGTCTGGCGTGCAATGGCCGACCAACTGAACTTCTCCTCGGCCCGTTTGCGTCCCGCTTTGCCCATTTTGTCACGCAACTCGGGATTGCCCATCAACTCGTTGATGCGGGCGGCGAGGTCGCGCGCAAACCGATCCGGATCGAGCGGCTCAAACGGGCTTTCGCTCATCTGCTCGACGGGAACAAGATAGCCGGTCTCCCCGTGCACGACAACTTCCTTGATGCCTCCCACGGCGCTGGCGACCACCGCCGTTTCGCACGCCATCGCTTCGAGATTGATGATCCCGAACGGTTCGTAAATGGACGGGCAACAGAAAACCGCCGCGTGGGAATACAATTCGTAGGCGGTCGTCTTGTGCACCATTTCCTGAATCCAGACGACGCCGGGACGCTGCGCCGCATCCACCGCCGCTTTCATTTCAGCGGCGATCTCCGGCGTGTCGGGCGCTCCGGCGCAAAGCACGATTTGGATTTCCGGGTTGAGATATTGGATGGCGTTGACGAGGTGAACAATCCCCTTCTGGCGGGTAATGCGCCCCACAAAGAGCACATACGGCACGGCGGGGTCGATCCCATAACGGACGAGGGCGTCCGTGCCGGTAACCCGCTGGTATTCGTCCAGGTCGATGCCGTTGTAGATGATGTGGATTTTCCGCTCCTCCACGTTGAAGAGCCGCAGCACATCCGCCTTGGTTTCCTGCGAGACGGCGATGATTGCGTCGGCCATTTCAACCGCGGTCTTTTCCACCCAAAGCGAAAAATCGTAGCCGCCGCCGAGTTGCTCGCGTTTCCAGGGCCGAAGCGGTTCCAGCGAGTGGACCGTGAGCACAAACGGGATGCCGTAGTTGAGCTTGGCCATGATCCCCCCCAGATGCGTGTACCAGGTATGGCAATGCACCAAATCCGAGTCGATCCCCACGCTGTTGAATTGCGTGCAGCGGTCCACGGCTCCGAAAACCGATTGCAGCGGCTTGGGCGCGGTGTGGCGGCCCGGGTCGATCCCAAACCCGCGCACGCGCAGGTGTTCGAGCGTCTCGTCCTGATTTCCGAAGGCGCGCACCTCCACGTCCATCAGGCGGGCCAGTTCGCGGCTGAGGTAATCCACATGCACCCCTGCGCCGCCATACACGTTGGGGGGATACTCGTTGGTTAGTAAAAGGGTTTTCATAAAAAGTGCCTAAGGGAGTTGGACGAATGCAGGAAATTCAAACGCCTCTTTTGCTTGGG
The DNA here is from genome assembly GCA_026398235.1 of Verrucomicrobiota bacterium. Taxonomy (GTDB): domain Bacteria; phylum Verrucomicrobiota; class Verrucomicrobiia; order Chthoniobacterales; family Chthoniobacteraceae; genus UBA695. Next base: position 4,431 of record JAPLTE010000078.1, on the reverse strand, counting down.
AAGCAAGGCAGGAATCGAATTTACAGCCGTCGCGCGTCCCTTTTTCGTTTGAAGGGGGGAACAAACCAGGCATTTCTCTGCGTGCCTACATTTATCGAAAGGAACTCGACACATGGACTACGAAACACTCAACGATCTTTATTTTCACGAACTCAAGGATCTTTACAGCGCCGAGAAACAAATTCTGCGCGCGATGCCCAAGGTCACAAAGCACGTCTCCTCGCCCGCCTTGCGCGACAGCCTGGAGCAACACCGGGAGGAGACGCGCGTCCAGATCGAACGGCTGGAGCAAATCTTCGAGCGGCACGGGAAATCGACGCGGGGGGCAAAATGCAAAGGCACCGAGGGGGTTCTCGAAGAAGCCGAAGACTGGATCATGGAAGAGGCGCAACCGGATGTCATGGATTGCGGCATCATCTCTTGCATGCAGCGGGTGGAACACTACGAAATCGCCGGGTACGGCTGCGCCCGCACCTACGCCCAGGTGCTGGGGTTTAATGAAGACGAATCGCTGCTCAACCTGACTCTGCACGAGGAGTCCGAGACGGACAAAAAGCTCACGCACATTGCGGAAAAAATCAACCAGATGGCCAAAGAACCCGAGCACGCCCACGCGCATTAGTTCTAGCCCTAGGAAGCAAGTGAGACGCGGAGATCCAGCTCTCTCCGCGTCTCCCTGTGCCACGTCTTCCCCGGCCCGAGATTACGGCACGCGAAAAGTCCGCCCTGTGTAAGGATCCTTGACCAAACTGCCTGGCGCGAATCCCCGGACATCGATATATCCCGCCTTGCGACCCGAGAGGCTATAAACACATCCCGGCCGGTCCGGCACTGCCGTCGCCAGCGGAACCACCGCTTCGCCAACCACAGGCGGCGTAACCAACACCACGCGCGGAGTGGAGACGGCGGGCGCGCCGGAGTAAGCCGGGGGAATCGGGGCGCATCCATCCTCAAAGACTCCTGCCCCTTCGGTTTCCCCAAAAATAGTCGTGCCGGTCGAAGATGGTTGCGTAATGGGCATTGAAGCCGCCAGCAATCCTTTTTCAAATTGGACCATCTCCCTTTGCCGGATGATTGCCGCCTGCCGGATCGCCAAGGCACGCTGGGTGTTGCCTATCTCGACGTATTCCGGCGAGGGGCACAGCCGGGGATAACAAATCCGGTACGGCTCGCGATACGCATCGTAGCAGCGGTTTGAAACCTTCAGTGGCTTGGGATAGGCTTCTTCCCGGGCGCACGCGACCTTTCGGTAACATCTCGTTGTTTCGTAGCACGTCACCCCATCGGCGTAAACGCCACCGGAAAACAAGGCCAATGCGCAAACCGCAGGAATGATCTGGTTCATAAACTTAACTCCTCACATACCGATTCGGAAATGAGGAAGATTTGGCCCGGTGGACTGGAAAAACATTTCCCCCGGCGCTCAATCCCCACCCATTCGGCTGCTGCCCGCGCGACGCTGCTTGGGCTTTGGGGAACGGCCCGGTTTTTTCGCTTTTGGCTCGGGCTTCTGCTCTGGGAGGATCACGGGCTCTCCCGGCGGGATCGGTTTCCGCGGCTCGGCCACCGGTTCTGGAAGAGGCGTTTGAGCCAGTTCGCGCAGGAACTCCCGGTCCGCAGCCGTGAGTTCCTCCGAGGCGGAGGGCGTGGCCGAAAGCATGGCGCGCAACGTATCCGGCTCCAGGCGTCCCGTTGCCCGCAATCCGTGCAAAATCTGGTAGCGCCGAATCGCGGCAACCGTTTCCTTCCCCGCCACGCCGTCCACCGGGCCGGAGTAGAGCTGCTCCTGCCGCAAGAGCGCCTGCACCGCCGCGATGGGCTGCTCCGTTGCCCCGGCGGACTGGTCCTCAGCCCTCACGCTCGCCATCGCCAAACCCACTGCACAGAGCACACCGATCATTCCACGCCAAGCTTCCATCCCTAGAAGTATCGGCGACAGGCGAGCGGGTGCGCGATATAGCTCAGGGTTCCCCCGGTAGACGGGGTTTTGCAAAGCCGCTAAATTCAAGGAATTCCCTAGCAAATTCCTCCATGATGGCGTGCAATCCCAAAGCAAAAGATCCGCAATTTCCGTGCGCAACTCACCTGCCCTGGCGGGGTTTCGCCGAACTGGTTGCGCAAGCCTGCGGGGTTCCGGCCGTTGCACTCGCCCGACTCGATGGCAAGCAGATCTACTGTGTGGATACGGTGGGAATGCCGCCCTTTTCCCAAATCTTTTCCACGGCAGCACAAGCAGCACAAGCGCTGCGGCGCTGCGCGTTTCCAAGCGATCTGCCCCATGCCTCCAAAGAAATCCTCAGCTTTGCAGATGGCTCCCCCGCTGGTGCGCTCACGCTTTTTTCTCAAACCGCAACGGAATCCCCCCTCCTGTCCCATTTCGCCCGGCATGCAGAACATCTTTTGCACCACTCGGGGTGGAACGCAGCAGCCCATGCAAGCGAGGCGTTGTTTCGAACGATTTTCGACCCCAGCGATCTGCCCCTGTTTTTCTGGGACACTGAAAACCACCTGGTCGATACGAATCCGGCCGGCGTCCGCCTGCTCGGGTACACGCGCGAGGAGTGCCGGAGCGGGCTTGTGACCTGGCGCTCGGTCGCTCCCCCGCCCCATGGCGAGGCGCTCGCCCGGATAGGCCAGGGGGTTATCGAAAAGGAGTCTGCCACCACGTTCGAAGTGGAATTCCTGCGAGCGTGCGACCACGCGCGGGTCCCGGTGCAAGTCGTGAGCGCCTGTCTGCCGGGGCGCAATGACAGAGGGGTGTCTTTCCTGCTGGATATGACCCCGCGCCGGATCGCCGAGCGCGAAATGCAGCGTGCCCAGGCGGCTCTCCAAAAACGGGAGCGCTCGCTGCGGTTGGCCATCGAGGCAGGGAGACTTGGCACCTGGGATTACAGCCCCACTGCAAAAAGCATCAAATGGTCACGCCGTTGCCGGGAAATCTTCGGCACCGGGCTGCACCAATTGACCACCTACCCGGAGTTTCTGCGGGTGGTTCATCCCGCCCACCGCGACCAAGTCAAGCAAGCTCTCAAGGACCTTCTCTCCCAACGGGGTCAGGGGCATCATGAAATGGAATTTCGCATCATCCGCAAACACGACCAGATCCAGCGCTGGGTTCTGGCCCGCGCCCAAGCTTTCTTCGGCGAAATTGCAGGCGAACGCACCCCGTCGCTGCTTATTGGGACTTTGCTGGACATCACCGAACGCAAGCACTCCGAAGCCGAGCTTTGCCGCGCGCGGGATGCCGCCGAGGCGGCCAACGCAGCCAAAGACCAGTTCATCGCCAAACTCTCCCACGAACTGCGCACGCCTCTCACCCCGGTACTGATGGGTATCGACCTCCTCCTCAAAAATGAGGAGTTCAGCCCCTCGCTGCGCCAGGATATCACCGTAATGCAGCACAACATCCAGATCGAAGCCCGGCTCATAGACGATCTGCTCGACGTCACACGCATCGTTCACGGCAAACTCGACCTCCACCTGGAGGAAGTGGATGTCCACCGGTTGTTGGATCAAGCCGCGGGAATCTGCGCCCCGCAAGCCGCGCAACAGGGCGTCACCGTCTGTTTCCGTCTCGAAGCTTGCGAATACTGGATAGGCGGCGATCCCGCCCGGCTTCTGCAAGTGCTCTGGAACCTTCTCCAAAACGCCACGAAATTCACCCCGCCTGGAGGTGTTGTTGTCATCACCACCTCCAATCCAGCCCCGGGTCTGCTCACCATTTCCGTCCGGGACAGCGGCATCGGCATCGAACCGGCGGTGCTTCCCAAGTTGTTCGACCTCTTCGAGCAAGGGATGACCCAAAAACCCCAGTGCATGGGAGGGCTGGGACTCGGCCTTGCCATTTGCAAAGGGGTGGTCGAACTGCACGGCGGCTCCATCCAAGCGACAAGCGACGGTCCGGGTTGCGGCGCCACTTTTACCGTGGAACTCGAAACGTGCACTCCGCCCGCCGTGTTACCCTCCTGCCCCTCCTGCTGCGCATCCCCCGAGTTGCCTGTGAAAAACGGCAACCATTCTGAGGCGCAAAATCCGATCCGACTGCTCGTCGTGGAAGATCACTCGCCCACAGCCGAGCTGATGGCACGGCTCTTGCGCCGTGCCGGGTACGGGGTCACCCTCGCCCACAGCGTTGCCGAGGCAAAGGAACTTGCGCGCTGCAACCGTTTTGCGCTTGTCCTCAGTGACATCGGGCTTCCCGATGGCACAGGACGCGACTTGATGACCCATTTGCGGGAACATTACCAACTCCGCGGCATCGCCCTAAGCGGATTTGGGACCGACGCCGATGCGCGTGCCAGCCTGGCAGCCGGCTTCGTGGAGCACGTCGTCAAACCCGTGGAATGGAACCAACTCGCCGCCGCGCTCAATCGAGTGCTAGTGGGCTGACACGAGGGAAGCGAAACGCCGTGCTTACGGCTTTAGAAACTT
>JAPLTE010000037.1 GCA_026398235.1 Verrucomicrobiota bacterium | reverse complement strand
CGCTGGTGCAGGCCGCTCCCAATGCCCCCCCGGAGGCCATTTTCGCGGCGATCCGGGCGGGCTGTGTGCAGCTGGTGAGCGCGCCGCATTCCCTCTGTCAATTCGCCCGCCATTTCTGGTGGATTTTCGCGCAGCACGAGACACGGAAGCTGCGGGTGCGGTTTGGGAAACGCGCGGGTTAGGCGGCCAAAAAAGAAGGGGAATGACTCACGCGGAGGCGCAAGGGAAGAGGCACCTGTAGCATGTTTTTCCTGCCGAGCTTTAGTCGGCATGTCCGCTTTGCCACCGGCTTCAGCCGGTGGTCACTCCGAAAGCTCTTGAGCCGGCTTTAGCCGGGCTTCTCTTCTCCACAAGAAAAGCCCGGCTAAAGCCGGCTAGCGGGTTGCTTTGCAGGGAGTCCACCAGCTAAAGCTGGTGGCAAAGCTTGAAAATGCTGGCTGAAGCCCAGCATTCCCGAAGTCTTTCCACAAGCTCTTTGCGTTCGCGTCTTTGCGTGAGATTTTTGTCCTTGTTCGCGGTGCTCCTTCGGGCTGGACGTTTTTGGCTGCTTCGCCGTAGAGTTCTAACCTCTATGGAACCGCTTGGGATTTCTCTGCTCGCCGCACCCTTTTGGGCGTTTGTCTTTCTGCTGATCAGCGCAATGGCGGCTCGGTTGCGCTTTTCTGCGTCGAGGGGACTCCGTACGAGGCTGGATATTCTCTTTCTGCTACCGCTGGCTATTCCTGAGTTCGCGGTGCTTTGCGCGCCATTTCTTGATCTGGGACCCGGACCTTCGGCAATTCTAGCACTAGATCTGATCTGGGCGGTTCCGGTTTTTTATCTCTGTGCAATCATGGGTTTTCGCAAAGTTTCCCAAGAAACAGTGGATGCGGCCCGGCTTCAAGGACTTGGCCAGTGCGGCATTTTTTGGCGCGTCTTCTTCCCTGTCGCATGGCCGTGGCTACTCGCGAGCATCGGGGTTGTATTCATTCGTGGAGCGCTATTGGGAGGCCTGCTTTGTTATAACTATCGATAAATCGCCGCAACAATTTCCAGTGCCTTGTCGTTGGGCAGCACGCCGGGCTCCATCTGGTTCATGACGTAGGCAAACGCAATATTATTCTGCGGATCGGCAAAGGCGTGGCTGCCGCCTGCTCCGGGCTGACCGAATGCCATTTGCGAGGGGCCAAAGAGCTTGCGCAGTTTGCAGCCGGATTCGTCAAGCGGATCGTGCATGAACCCGGCGGAGAACGCCGTGGGCCGCAAGAGCACCTGGTCCGGCCCATCGGTGAGCGTGGTCGTCATCGGCGCGATCGACTCAAAATAGCGCACCCCTTCCAACGCGCCGCCGTTGGCCAGCATGGCGTAGAATTTCGCGAGCGCATGGGCCGTGCCGATCCCGCCAAACGCCGGGAGCGACGCCCGGCGCGCTTCGGGGGTGTTCATCGAGGCAGGCCCCATCAGCCCGCGCGGCGAAGTGAACGCCCGCTCGGTAAGGGTGCCCTTGGTGTGAAGCGCTTTGTAGAAAATGGGGCTCCGCGTCGGCGAATCCTTATGCGGCGGGTAAATCGGCGAAACCGCGTCCATCTTTTCGGGCGGCAGGCCAATCCAAAGATCGAGCCCCAGCGGCACGGCAAAATGGGTGTTCCAATATTTACCAAGCGTCATGCCGGGTGTTGCGTCCACGCGCCGCAAAAGCTCGTCCACAAGCGAGCCGAAAGTGCGCGGGTGATAGCCGTGCGCCAATCCCGGCGGCCAGTTGGGAAACTGCACTTCGAGCGCCGCCACCACCGCCGCGTGGTCGAGCGCCAGTGCGGGCCGGTCCAGCGCGGCAAGCCCGGCCTGGTGTGAAAGCACTTGGGCAATGGTCACCCGCTCCTTGCGCCCTTGTTTGAATTCCGGCCACACATCGCCCACCGGCGTCGAAAGCGGAATCCTCTCCCGCTGAAGCGCGTGGAGAACACAGGCCGACGCGAGCCCCTTGGTGCACGACCAAACCAGCACGGGAGTCGATGCCGTCCACGGGCGCGTCTTTCTGCGGTCCACAAAACCGGCTGCCAACGAAAGCACCTCGCGACCGTTTTCCCAAAGCGAAAGCGACGCCCCAAGCTCCCCCCGGCGCTCAAAATTTGCGCGAAAGAGCGATTCAATCTGGGCGAGTTTTTCGGGAGTCATCGAATTCAAAAATGAGGAAAAAAGGAGAAAGAGTTGTCCGCAGATTGCGCAGATTACACAGATTTTTAAGAGGGGTGATGGCGCATCTGCGGATAAAACTCTTCTAAATGTGCAGCGGCTTTAAATCGGGGTCGGTCGCGGCAAAGTCCCGGAGTTTCTCGTCCAACGAAAGGCTGGCCTGCAGGTACGCGCGAGCCACCTCGAAATGGCCGAGCACACATTCATAACACGCGAGGTTGTAATGATAGGTGGCCTCGTTCACCAGCGCCGCAGGGCCTTCCAGCAGCCATTCTTTGGCCTCCCGGGTGCGCCCCATCTCATGCAGGCAATAGGCGGCGTGAATGAACCCTATCGGAACTTCGGGCGCCACCGCGCAAAGCTTTTCGCTGGCCAAAAACGCTTCCCGCCAGAGATTGTCCTTCATCAAAATCAGCACACGCATTTCCAGCACGTCAGGCCGGATCTGCTCATCCAGCGGCAGCTTGTCCAGTTCCGCAATGGCGTCTCCGTGCATCTCCAGCTCGAAGTAGCCCTGGGCAGCCAGGATGATTTGATCGGTCGCGCTCATGGAGCTAAGTCAGCAGCCCCTCAAGTTCCTCCACCCTGCGGGCGAAAAGAGCCAAGGTTTTTTCAATCGGTTCGGGCGACGCCATATCCACCCCGGCCGCCGCGAGCGTGGGCAACGGGAAGCGCGAGCCGCCGCTCTTGAGGAACCCGAGATACGGCTCGGTATTGCCCGTCGCGAGCACCTGCTGCGAGAGGCTCACCGCCGCCGAGATGCCCGTGGCGTATTTGTAAACATAGAACGCGCTGTAGAAATGCGGGATGCGCAGGCACTCGATGTCGAGCTGCGGATCGAGCGCAAACCCCGGACCGAAATACGTTTCGAGCAGCTCGTGGTAGACCTCCTTAAAAGCCTCCAGCGTGAGCGCCTCGCCCACCTCCTCCATCGCGTGGGTGCGCTTCTCAAATTCCGCAAACATCGTCTGCCGATACACCGTGCCGCGGATATCGTCGATCTGGCGGTTGATGAGGTAGGCCCGCATCTTCGGGTCACTCGTATTTTCGAGCAAATAATGGGTGAGCAACTCCTCGTTGAAAGTGGAAGCCACTTCGGCGAGGAAAATCGGGTAATCGTAATCCTGGAACGCCTGGTTTTTCTGCGAATACCAAGTGTGCATGGAATGCCCCGCCTCGTGCGCCAGCGTATAAACATCCGAAAAGACATCCGCTTTGTAATTCATCAGGATGAACGGCGGATTTCCATAGCTGCTGGATGAAAACGCTCCCGAACGTTTCCCCTTGCTCTCATACCGGTCGCTCCAGCGCCGGTTGCGCAACCCGTCTGCGAGGACCGTGCAATATTCCCCGCCCAACGGAGCGAGCGCGGCGATCACTTTATCAATCGCCTCATCATAAGAGACATGCGTATCGACATCCGCCACCATCGGCACATAGGTGTCGTAATGGTGGATCTCGTCGAGCCCAAGCACCTTGCGGCGCAATTCGTAATAGCGGGCCAGCGGAGCGAGGTTCGAGCGCACACTGGAAATCAGGTTGTCGTAGACGCTCACCGGCACGTCATCGCGGAACAGCGCGGCTTCGCGGGCCGAAGGATAGTTGCGCGCGCGCGCCGCAAAGACATCCGCCCGGACCGAACTCGCCAGCGTGGAAGCGAGCGTGTATTCGTGATCCGAAAACTCACGGTAAAACTGGTGAAAAGCCGCCTTGCGCACACCGGGATCGCGCTGCACCAGGAACGAGGAAAACGCGCTTTGGCTCAACTCCCGCTCCTCGCCTTTTTCATTGCGCAACGAGCCAAATTTCATATCCACATTCGTCAACTGCTCGAACGTGTCCCGGTGCCCGTGCAACGCCGTCGCGCCCAACGCAAGAAGCCGTTCCTCAGCAGCACTGAGCGTATGCGGCTTGAGGCGGCGCACCTTGCGCAACGTGATCTGCCAAGGCGCAAGCAGCGGGTCAGCCCACATCCGCTCGAAGGCCGCATCATCGATCGCCTGAATTTCCGGCAGGATAAACGCGGATGCCTCGCCGATCACCGTGAGCAAATTTTGGAGCAACCCTTCGCGGGTGAGATTCTCGGCACTCGATGCGTCTTCGGAAATGCGCAGCATGGCATAATGTGAGAGGCGCTCGATTTTGAGGTTCAGCGCTTTTTCAAACTCCAACACCTCCAAAAGCGTCTGGGCCGACTCAGCCACGCGTCCCTTGAAACCGGCAATTGCAGGCCACCGGGCTTGGAGTTCAGCGAAATCCGCCTGCCACGCCGCGGCATCCGGGTAAAGCACCGTGAGGTCCCACGTATCAGCCAGTGGCACCTCGTTCCGGTTGGGAATCCGTCCGCCACCCGTCGCGTCATTGTCGAAGAAAATGTTCATGAATACAGGGAGCCTAATGGCGAAACCTCCCCACGAAAAGCAGGAATCGCGAAGGAAAATCTCGCGGTCGTTCCCAAATGGAGTTTGGGAACGATGTTGGAATTGCAGAGGAAATACAGGGGTGGGGTTTGAGGTATGCGCTTTTCAGCGCTACACGCCTAACCCGCGTAGCTGCTTTCCACCCGCGCCGCGACGTCTTCGTAGCCGTAATCGACTTCGTAGATTTCCTTGTAGCACGCGAGCGCTTGATCCTTGTGGCCCATTTGCTCGTGCAGGCGACCCAATTGATACAGCAAATCTTTTTTCACAGCGTCCATTGCGAGGATCTCGCTGGCGGCATCGGTAAACTGTTTCACCGCGAGATCGAGCATCCCCTTGCCCACATAACACCGACCCAAAAGGCTCATGGCCCGCAGGCGCACATTCGGATTTTGACGCGCCTTTTGCAGCTCAGGAATTGCCTCGGTGAACTGCCCGTTGTCCATGAGCTGCTCGCCCAACTCGAACCGGAAAAGCAGGTCGGTCGGGTTGCGCTCCACGCGTTTGCGCGCCTCATCCAAAAGCGATTCGTTTTTCTGTTTTAAAAGTTCTTTGAGCTCATCGCGCACCCGCTGGCTTTCCTCATGGGCATCCCCGGCTTGGGCAAGCCATTCCTGCCGGGCCTGAATGGCTTGATCGACCTGCTTGAGCTGCATGTCGGCCACTTTGCGCAGCAGCCACCCATCCGAGCCTTTGGCAAGTTCGCTGGCATAGTTGAACCAGGCCATCGCGTTGGCGAAATCTTCGCGCTGCTCATACAACGCCGCGATTTGGCGGGCGATGTCGATGCTCTCCGGGTGCAACTGCGCCTCCTCATGGAGTTCGACGAGCAAGGCGTCGATGGACTGATCGTCCTTCACCACACGGTTTTTCTGCTCCATCGCGATCGCTTCATCCTTGTTCTTGATGAGGTCGCGGTAATCCTTGGCCGTGTCCCAGCCCCCGGCTTTCATTGTATTGGCAGCGGCGGCATCCTTGGCCCGTTTATTGGCCAGCATGTCATTGGGGCTGATCTCCAGCACCTTGTTGAAAATAGCCAGGGCTTTGTCCGCGTCCCCGTGCCCGAAATAGAGTTCCCCCAATTCGCTGAGCACCTTCGTGTCCTTTGGGTCACCCTCGATGAGTGTTTGCAAGGCAAACACGGCAGTCTCAAACTGCCCCAAAGCCATGGCCGCATCTTTGAGCAGATGATTGGCAGTGCTGTTAAACGGATCGCTTTCCAAGCTCTTTTCCGCAAGCTCCAGCGCGGCCATCGGTTCGCCCTTCTTGAGAAGCTGCGGCCCTTTGAGAGCCAGCGTGGAGAGCCCGCCAAAAAAGTTCTTTTTGCCTTTGGTGAGGTTAATCTCTGAGCGCCGCAACAGCTTGCGGGCTTCCAGGAATTCCGGGGCTTCTTTCAGGACCGCTTGCAGCAGAGTGACCGCATAGCCGAAATTGCGGATTTCGGCGGCGCTGACGGCTCGGTTCCAGTTATTTCGGGAATTGTCGGAGAGTTCTTTTTCAGTCTTTAAAAGCATACCGGGAGGATGGGCAAGCGGTTAAAATAGCATCCCCTCCGAATGCAATGCAACCGGGAACTCTGGAATGCTCAATGCTAGGTCCAGCTCGTCCTCCTGTGCTTCCCTAACCCACCCGAAAAACGCACGAATACATCCCCGAGACCCCGGTTTGCTCCCGTTTGACCGTCACGCGCAGCACCCGGGTGTACATCTCCTGTTCGAGCCGGGCGAGGAGCGCCGGGTAAGCCGCGAGGAGGTCTACCTGCGGGGTGTGGTATTCCACAATCCGCATTCCGGCCTCGTCCTGCTCCAGTTCGGCCATGCACCCCTCGGCGTCCCGGATCGCGGCGAATGCTTCGGCGCGTGCTTGCACCGTTTCGCCTTTGACCCGCGCCAGATACCCCTCAATTTTGCGCTGGAACACCATGAAGAGGAGTTTTTCGGGCGCGACCGGCCCGTACATGGCTTGGGCGGAGTCGAGCAAAGCCAGAGTCATCTCGTTGCTGGCAACGGGGAAAAGTTCGTGGGCTTTGCGTGTGAGTCGATAAGCCAGTTCGGGGCGGCCCGTCTGGGCGGCGGCCTTCGGGCGGCGCCAGGTGTCGAGATACCCGAGCCGCTCCAGTTCCACGCAATGCTGTTTGACGCCCATGTAGCTCATCCCGAGGGCCGTGGCGAGTTCGCCAACACTCAACCCCTGGGTGCGCTTGAGCCGGTTCACCACGCGCAGCCGCTGGCTTTTGCCGATCTCGTTAATGAGGCGTTGGTTCACAGGGAAAGGTTTATACGGAAACACCGGTGAGTGCAATTTTTACCCACAGCGAACAGAGAGGGTGTCGCGCAAAGAAACCTGATTTATCTCTCCTTTGCGTCCTTGGCGTTCTTTGCGCGAAAAATTCCTCCTCGGCTGCCCGGCTCACTTGGGCGCGATGGCCCGCAGCGCTTCCGGGGCGGGCAGTCCCCACGGCTTCCATTTCCGCTGGTATTCGGCCCATGGCAGCAGGGCGTAATGCGGGTGCGCGTCGGCCCGCAGCCATCGGATCAGTTCGACGAGGTTTTCCTTCGCCATGGTGGTGCAGCCCCACGTGGTCCGCGCTTCGCCGCGCCGGATATGGAAGAAAATGGCGCTCCCCATGCCGGGCACCGGCGGATCGGCGTTGTGCCGGATCTCCACGAGCCAGCGGTACGCGTCGTCGTTGTGGCGCATCTTCTGTTTCTCGAACCACGGCGGCGGGTTTTTCGGGTCCACGGCAACGAACCGGTTGTATTGCGACAGCTTCGGATCATCCACCCACGCATCGGCGGTGGTGACGGTGTGAAACGGGTAATCCGCGCCCTTGGGCAAGGCGCGGTCGTACGTGTAAATCGTTCCCAAACGAAACACCCCGGCGGGTGCGCGCGCGTCCCGTTCGACTTTGTGGCGTCCCGGTTCATCGGTTCCGAGCACGCCCCGTCCCCAAGCGAGGCCGTTTTTGCCATACAAAACCGGGAGCGGTCCCAAGGCCGGTTTCCAACCGCCGTCCGCCGTGCGCTCCAGCGCCAGCAGTTTGCCGGTGGAAGCATTCCAGTCGGGAGCGATGCTGACGATCAACTGGCGCACGCCGGAATCAAGCGCCTCGGCCGCAATCGGCAAAAGGAGCGCTGCAAAGAAACAAAATCGTACAACGAGACCTCGCATCGGGTCTCAATCAAACCGCACCGACGCCAAGGTGCAAGCAGGGAACAAAAAATTGCCTTAATTTCGCCGTGACAGCGTTCGATTCTTGACAATCGAGCGTATCTCGGAGATCGAAACCGAGGGCGTTTGCGCGCGCCTCCTTTATGTTCCGTACTCTTCTAGGCAAAATCCATCCCACCGTCTTTTTAAAGGCGGCCAAAGCGGCTGAAACCTCGGTTTCCGAGGACGAAAGCCGATTGGTGGATCTGTGCCGATGCACGCCGGAGGAGGCGTTGCGCAATCTCGGCGTAACCGAGAGCGGCCTTTCGCAAGGCGAAGTGGAAGAGGCGCACAGAAAATACGGCCCCAACCTGCTCAGCCACAGAAAAGAGTTGGGCTTGATCATGGAGCTTTTGCATCGGTGCAAAAACCCGCTCGTCATCCAGTTGCTCGTCATCTGCATCGTGGCGTTCCTCATGGGGGATTACCGTTCGGCCATCGTGGTCGGCGCAATGATTTTCCTGAGCGTCGTGCTCGCCTATGTGCAGGAACACCGTTCCAGCGTGGTGCGCGACGGCGTGGAAATCGATCTCTCCATCGGCGACATCGTTCCGGGGGACATCGTGGTGCTCAATGCCGGGGCGATTATCCCGGCGGATTTGCGCCTGCTGAGCGCCAAGGATTTCTTTGTCAGCCAATCCTCGCTCACTGGCGAATCGATGCCGGTGGAAAAAAGCGCGGAGCCTGCGGACGTTGCGGGCCGGGGGCTCATTGAATTGCAGAACGCCTGCTTCCAAGGCAGCAACGTCTTGAGCGGAACCGCACGCGGGCTGGTGGTGAACACCGGCAGCAAAACGCATTTCGGAGCCATCGCCGAAAAACTCTCCGGCGAGCGGGTGCAGACCAGCTTTGATCGGGGGATCGCCGGGTTCACCTGGCTCATGATCCGGTTCATGGTGGTGATGGTCGCGATCGTGTTCCTGATCGTCGGCATTCACAAACACGACTGGGCCGAAGCGCTCCTCTTCAGCCTCTCGGTGGCCGTAGGGCTCACGCCGGAAATGCTGCCGATGATCGTCACGGTCAACCTCTCCAAAGGGGCGATGGCCATGTCGCGCAAAAAGGTCATTGTGAAGAGGCTCAATGCCATCCAGAACTTCGGCGCGATCGACATTCTCTGCACCGACAAAACGGGGACGCTCACGCAAGACCGCGTCATTTTGGAAAAGTCGGTGGACGTCACCAACCGCGACAGCGAGGACGTCCTGCGCTACGCGTACATGAACAGCTATTACCAGACCGGGCTGCGCAACCTGCTGGATCGCTCGGTGCTTTCGCACTCGGACCTGGACGTGGAACGCAACTGCCGCAAGGTGGACGAAATCCCGTTCGACTTCCAGCGCAAGCGCATGTCGGTGGTGGTCGATTACGAGGGCGACCACGTGCTGATCTGCAAAGGTGCGGTCGAGGATATCTATAAATGTTGCACCCAGTATCAAGTGGACGACGAGGTGCATTTGATGATCGACCTCATCAAGAACGATCTGCTGGAGGAATACGAGGAACTCAGCCGCGACGGCTACCGCGTGCTGGGCATCGCCTACCGGGAGTTCCCGCAGACGAAGACGGTTTTCTCCGTGGCCGATGAAAGCGATCTCATTTTGCTCGGTTACATTGCGTTCCTCGATCCGCCCAAAGGCTCCGCTTCCAAGGCGATCGCGCATCTGAAAGAGGTGGGCGTCTCCACCAAGATTCTCACGGGCGACAACGCGCTCGTAACGCGCAAGATTTGCAAAGACGTCGATCTGGATTGCGGAGAGATCATTACCGGCGACCGTCTCCTCGGCTTGAGCGAAGAGGCATTGGGCGATCTGGCGGAAAAGACCACCGTCTTCGCCCGCCTATCCCCATCGCAGAAAGAAAGCGTCATCATCGCCCTGCAAAAGCGCGGGCACGTGGTCGGCTACATGGGCGACGGCATCAACGACGCCCCGAGCATGCGCGTGGCCGACGTGGGCATCTCGGTTGATACCGCAGTGGATGTCGCCAAGGAATCGGCCGACATCATCCTGCTGGAAAAGAGCCTGCTGGTGCTTGAAGACGGCATTCTCGAAGGACGCAAAGTCTTTGGTAATATTATCAAATACATCCGTATGGGGGCGAGTTCCAACTTCGGGAACATGTTCAGCGTCGTGGGAGGCAGCTATTTCCTGCCGTTCCTGCCGATGGCTCCCATTCAAGTGTTGGTGAATAATCTTTTATACGATGCCTCGCAGGTCGGCATCCCGTCCGATTCCGTGGATGAGGAATACATGCGCACCCCCCGGAAGTGGAACATCGACAACATCCGCCGCTTCATGATGTTCATCGGGCCGATGAGTTCACTTTTCGACTACGCGACCTTCTTTTTGATGCTCTACGTCTTCAACTGCCGCCTCTTTACGGCAGTGGGCACCTCGCCCGAGATGAAGGTTTATTACGAGCAACTCTTCCACACCGGCTGGTTTGTGGAATCGCTGCTCACCCAGACGCTCATCGTCCACATCATCCGCACCAAGCGCATTCCGTTCTTCCAAAGCATCGCCAGCCCGTTCCTTTTGGTGACGACCTTGCTGGTGATGGCGGCGGGTGCGGCCTTGCCCTACTCCCCTTTTGCGAGTTATTTTGGGTTCTCGCGGGATTCCTCCTCACCTATTCTGTGCTGACGCATTACGTCAAAGTCTGGTTCCACGGAAAATACGGAATTGATTAACCATGAAAACACTTCTCGACGCACTCCAGGAAGGCCGGTTGATCGAACTGCCCGATAACCATAAGAACCGGGCGCTTGAATATTTGGCCGCGTTGATCGAGGCGATCCCCGACATCGGCGTCGAACAAGGGATCACCGAAAACGTGCTTGCGCGCGAAGCGGCCCACAACACCGGGATCGGCCTGGGCTGGGCTTGTCCGCATGCCCGCACGCGGCATGACGGCGAAGTGGTCTGCGCGGTCGGTTGGAGCCCGCAAGGAATCGACTACGGGGCACCCGACGGCCAACCGGTCCACCTCATGGTGATGTACTTCGTGCCGGAGACGCAGAAGAACGCGTATCTCAAAGAAATCTCTTCGCTCGCCAAAGCGATCCAGACCCAGTCGGCCTTGCAGGATCTCAAATCGCTGACCGACCTAGGCGAAGTCCGTCACGCTCTTCTGGATGCCATCAGCATCGCCCTCGAATCGACCGCGCCGGAAGCCAAGGCGCGGATGATCCAGCTCGAAGCCAAGCACGCCGAGGTCCGCGAGATGGTCGCGGAACTGCCCGCGGAAGTCGCCCACAGCCTCACCGCGCTCACGGTCGTGGTGATCCCGGGAGCCCGCCCCATTGTGCTCTGCCAGGACGGCGATCTTGTCACCGCGCTGGAGTCCCTGGACCAACTCGGGGCCAATCTCGCCCAGCACGGGCGGGCCGAACACCTCGGCTTCCACGTGCTCACGCGCTCCCACTCCACCTACCAGCCCGACCGGATGGTGTACGACTGCCTGGCGTTTCGGGCCAAATAAGAGCTGCTGATTTTTATTCTCACGCAAAGCCGCAAAGGCGCAAAATAAAAAATAGGGAGTTTTCGGTCTTTTTTGTCGCCCTGCTCTCCCTCGCCCTGGAAGGGCGAAGCAAACTAGCCCAGGGCAACGCCCTGGGTTTACGCGAGAGAGCGTCGTGCCCTGAAAGGGCACTGGAAACGCCCGCTTCAAGCTCTCCTTACCAGCGCCCCTTGCAGGGCGCGCCTGCTTGTTTTTCAGAGAACCCAGGGCGGCGCTCCGCTTGCCCTGGGCTGATTTCCCCTGCGCTTGCTGCGCGTAAGAAATGCGACAGATTAAAGCATCGCAATTCGTCTCCCCTTTGGCGCCTTTGCGGCTTTGCGTGAGCAAATTCGTACCGGGGAGGTTCGGAAACAGGGAAACCCTGAACGTAATCTTGACAGAGGTGGGGGCGGGCCGCGAAGTTTAAGCGATCATGGTCTGCCGTCTCACCAAAGAATTCTTTTTCGAAGCCGCCCACACCCTGCCCAAGGTGGCCGAGGGTCATCCGTGCAAACGGATGCACGGGCACAGCTACCGCGTGGAAATCGCCGTCGAGGGAGAGGTGGACCCGGAGATGGGCTGGCTCTACGACCATAGCCAAATCAGCGAGGCGATGAACCCGATCGCCGATGCGCTCGACCACCAATATTTGAACGACCTGCCCGGCCTGGAAAACCCCACCGTGGAAAACCTGTGCGCCTGGATTTGGAAACGCCTCGCGCCGCTCTGCCCCGGGTTGTGCGAAATCGTCATCCAGGAAACCCCCCGGGCCCGCTGCACGTATCGCGGCGGATAAGAAAATCTGGAACTGGAGGAACTCCAGAACAATACAGAAGACGCAGAGCATAGCCTGGCGACATCAAAAACGCCCGCACGCCCTTCTCCTGAATTCCTGAGTTCCTGAGTTCCAGATTGCATTTCTTCATTGCGCAACACCTCTTCTTATCTGGAAATCCGGCGCGCCGGGTGCTTTAGTGATGGGTGATGGACTCCCAATTGCCGCACATCGTCAGCGAACTTCTCGCCTCCTACCGCAAGGTGGGCGGGATCAATCACATCGACGGGTCCAACCTCCCGTCGAAACGCGCCATCGCGGTTCTCTGCGAAGATCTGCTCCAAATTCTTTTTCCCGGCTTCCACGACCAGGAGGTGGTCCACTCGGATGCACTCAACGAAGCCACCCGCAACCGCGTCGATTCCTTTTCCCACCGCCTGCAAGGGGAAATCTCCAAGAGCCTGCGGCTGGGCCAGCCCGATTGCCCCGAGGCCAAGGCCGAGAAAGTGGTCCTTTCCATGCTCCAGAGTTTCCCCGCCATCCGCGAGGTGCTCTGGACCGACGTGGAAGCCGCGTTTGAAGGCGACCCGGCCTCGATCAGCTTTGATGAAATCATCCTAGCCTACCCGTGCCTGGAGGCGATCGCCATCCAGCGGTGCGCCCACACGCTTTACCGGCAAAAAGTGCCGCTCATCCCGCGCATGATGACCGAGTGGGCTCATTCGCGCACCGGCATCGACATCCATCCCGGAGCAAAGATCGGGTCGCATTTTTTTATCGACCACGGCACGGGGGTGGTAATCGGCGAGACCTGCGTGATCGGGTCGCACGTGAAATTGTACCACGGCGTGACGCTTGGGGCGAAGAGCTTTCAGAAGGACGAGGAGGGGCGGATCCTCAAAGGAGGCCAGCGCCATCCTCATGTTGAAAATAATGTCACGATTTACCCGAACAGTACGGTGTTGGGAGGCGAAACGGTCATTGGTGAGAACTCGACCATCGGCGGCAATGTTTTTCTACAGCACACGGTTCCTGCGAACTCGCTCGTGTATTACGAGGAGACGCAGCTCAATATCGTGCCCAAAAAATTGCGTGAACCCGTCTCAGTTCCCGGCGGTGCCGCCACGGTGTGCCCCGGCAACTTTGGCATTCCGGAAGGCGGGCTAGAACAATGGTGCGACTGGTGCATTTAGTCAAAAACGTGATGGACGGGATGATTGGGCCGCTGTTTGCCCGTCAGGCAGATCCCCGGCGGGGCCATCCGCGCCAGGGAGAAGCGGTCGCGGTGCTTTCCGGCTTGCCGCAGGGCGATTTTACCGAAACGGCACTGGAAAAAACGGCGTGCCAGCTTTTGGAGGCGGTCGGTTGCCGCGCATTGGCCCGGCAGGTGCGCGTCCGCTGGAACCGCCGGTTGCGGACGACCGCCGGTCTGGCCAATTACCAGCATTGCACCGTTTCGCTCAATCCCCGCCTGGTTCCCTTTGGGATGGAAGAAGTGGACCGCACGCTGCGGCACGAACTGGCGCATCTGCTGGCGCGCTACCGGGCCGGCCGGCGACGGCTCCAACCGCACGGGGCAGAATGGCGACAGGCGTGCGCGGATCTCGGGCTCGATGGGGAAAAGCGTTGCCACGAACTGCCGCTTCCCCGCCGTCACCTGGCGCGCAAAGTGGTGTATCGTTGCCGCCATTGCCGGGCGGAGGTCCGGCGTGTGCGCCCATTCCGGCGTGCGGTGGCGTGCTTGAAATGCTGCCGTGAATACAACCGGGGCCGCTATAACGACCGGTACCGGTTTGAGCTGGTCGCAAGGGAACCGTAAGAACCGTTCGGATTCCCCCAACTTTCTTGTCATCCGGAGCGCAGCGAGGGCCCCACAAGCCATTCCCGGTCATCCATTGTAATGGGCTGTTTTGCATGGCTTGTGACGTTGTCCTCGTTCCCAAGCTCCAGCTTGGGAACGGGAATGTCTGCGAGGCTCCTGCCTCGAAAGCGTCGCTACCAGATCGCGCCTGAAAGGCAAATCAGCGTGATCGAAGCTGGAGCTTCGAAGACAAGTGCGTCCCCAAGCTGGAGCTTGGGAACGAGGGGATACGCTTGGAATGGTTTGGTTTGTGAGATCCCTCGCTTCGCTCGGGATGACACGTGTCAAAAAAAAACCGCAGATTACTCCCTCTCCATTAACTTCGCGGAAATCAAAAACTCCAGTTGCGCGCCGCCGGGCGCGAGGCTCTCCACCGTGAGGCCCGCCAAGGTTGCTTTGCGCATCCGAATCGCCCCGGTATTTCCAGCGCCCAGCAAGGTGCCTGCAAGCGCGCTCAGGTCCGGTTCATGCCCCACCAGCAGCACGCATTCAAAACGCAAATAGGCGCGCAACTCCTCGATAGCGGCGAAAGGCATCATCCCCGAGGCGAGGAAGGCGCTCAGGACAATTTCGCTTTTGAGTTCCTGCGCCACGACCTGCGCGGTCTCTTCCGCCCGCAGGAACGGGCTGGTGAGGATCAGGTCCGGCTGGATTCCCCGCTCTTTGCAAAAGCGCGCCACCCGTTTGGCCTGCAAGCGGCCTTTGTCGCTCAACGACCGCAGATCGTCGGTGCGGGCCGAGGGGACCGCGTCCGCGTGACGAAGAAGCAGCAGTTGCATCGCGAAACTCCTACGCCATCACCATGCCGCCATCGACCGTCAAGGTTTGGCCGGTGACATACTTGGCTGCCGCACTCGCGAGGAACGTCACGGCGGCGGCGATGTCTTCGGGTTCGCCAAAGCGCCCCATCGGAATCTGGCTCAGCACTCCCGTTTTAATCGCTTCGGGCAACACGTCGGTCATATCGGTCTTGATGAAACCGGGGGCGACCGCGTTCACGGTGATCCCGCGTCCCGCAAGTTCGCGGGCCAGCGTTTTGGTCAAGCCAAGGAGACCCGCCTTGCTAGCGGCATAGTTGGCCTGACCCGCGTTGCCCATCAAACCGGCCACGCTGGAAATATTGATGATCCGGCCACTGCGCTGCTTGATCATCGGGCGCATCACGGCTTGAATGAAATTGAAAGCCCCCTTGAGATTGGTGTCCAGCACCGCATCCCAATCTTCCTCGCTCATCCGCATGGCGAGGCCATCCCGCGTGATCCCGGCATTGTTCACCAAAATATCCACCTTGCCGAAATCGGCGAAGATTTGCGCCCCCACTTCTTCCACGGCTTTCTTATTGGCCACGTCCACACAATAAGCGCGAGCTGCGCCGGGATGGGTGGCGTTGATCGCTTCGGCGACCTTTGCGGCCGAGTCCGAGCGGCTCACGCAGGCAACCTTGCCGCCTCCAGCGGCGAACGACTTGGCGATGGACTCCCCGATGCCGCGTCCGGCTCCGGTAACAATGGCGATCTGATTTTCGAATCGGTTCATGAAAGTGTGGTGTGGTCAGGGAAACTACCAAGTCGCGCGCCTCGCCTGCAATCCAAAAGGAACCCCTGCCCCGGCGGGAACCCGGGGGAGCATGCCGTTGCGGGGGCGGGATCAATCCACGATGTATTTGTAGCGCCACGGTTTGTAGCCAAAGCTTTGCAACATCGGGACCGAAATCGAGTCACGGAGCACCTTCCATGTGGGCGGGGAACCGGCTTCGTAGGCGATGATCCGCGCATGTTTTTTATCGGCAAATTTCTCAAAAAGCAGCACGTGATTGTTGTGGGAATTGAGGATGTCTCCCGGCTTGAGCTCCTCATATCTGCCAAGCGGCACGCACAACGCCGGAAGCTCCCGCGTGGAGTAGCTGCGTTCCAGCCTCCAGCAACGCGAGATCAGCCCGGAGCAGTCGATCCCCACCGCATGCCGACTCACGGCGTTCTCCAGCAAATGGCGTTTTTCGCGCGTGTAAACATCCCCTGCATACCGCCCATGGGCAATGCCTTCCCGGAACTCGCTCAAGCTGCTAAACCCGCCCCACATATACGGAACTCCCACATTCACGCACCCCGGCTTCCACCAGCCGGGTCGGCCCTCGGGATTCGCAAAAGCGGCATCCGGGGTGTCCACACGGACACCGTCCCGGTCCCAACCGTGGAACGCATTGGCGGCGGAAGGCGTCCAGCGAAAACGCGCATATTTCACGGCCAAAGCGATCGTCTCTTTGCGGCGAACCGGTTGCTGCGCGGGCGCAATCGCCCCCGTCAACACGCAAGCAATGAGGACAAGAAGGCTGGGGTTCATCGGTTGCGCAAAATACCAAGCCGGAAGGCGAAGGCAATCAGGCAAACCCCGCAAATGTTCCCAACCGGACCGCTTTTTTTTATAACGTCCGGAAGCGCTCCCGCTCATTGAGGCTGCCGCACCGGGGGCACCGCGGGAGCGGCTCCTCGCTCGGATCTTCAAATTCGAAGGCGCACAGGGAGCAGCGCACGCGGTGGCGCACGCAGCGTCGTTCGCGACGCTGGCGGCCCCATTCAAACCAAAGCCAGAGGGCAAACACCACCGTCAGAAACAGGGCGAGATAAATAAAAATGAGCAGGGTGAGGCTGACGCGGATCATGTGCCGGGAAGCGCAGGCGGTTGAGGTTTGGGCGCATATGCTTCCGCCCCCCAGGTGAAAGTGGCAAACCCCCATTCCAGTGCCGCTTCGGAATGGGTGAACTGGTGGGTGCGCAATACGGTTTCGGCTTGTTTATCCATCTCATGGTCGCCGCTGGAGGGGTCGCCTCCATGGGGATCAAGCAGGAAACAGTAGCGAACCTCACCCCGGTCGCCGATCCCCACCAGGAAAACCGTGGGGCGCAGGTTGGAGCTGGTTCTCGGAGTCACGGCAGGAGAAAGGCCAGGAGCGGCATCGCGTGCCCCCAGTGCCTGGGAAAAGGAAAGCGTCGAGGAGACGCCGCGGGAGGGCCCTTTATCCGGAACGGGTTTCGAAGAAGCAAACTCCAGAAGGGTGTGTGCCGCAGGGAAACCGACTGGTTCTTCGGGCACTTCCACTTCCAACGGAAGGGTATGCACGGCGGCATACGACGGGGTATAAACGATTTCCCCGAGCCCGGAGGGCGTGACTTCCTGCGGCCGAGCGACGATGGCTGGGTCCTGCGCCTGCACCCAACGCAGGAGGGCGGCTCCTTCGGCGGTATCGGCCGTGAGCAGGGTCACTTGCGCGGGCAAAGGAGTGCTGGCAAGCGCGGGAGGGTAAACGACTTGGAAAACATAAAACGCGAACGCATGCAGCGCCACCGAAAGAACAAACAGCGCCGGAATCAGCAGCGAAGCCGTCCGTTCCGGCCAGCGGAACACCAAGCCGTAGTGTCCGATCTGGGTGGCAAGCGCGGCCAAACGACGCAGTTCGGCATTCATTGCGGCTGGCTGGTAGCGGCCACGGCGACCGAATACCCCCGCCGCAAGCCGAGGTTCATCACGGCGGAGACGAGTTCGTAGGGGGCAGCCCGATCTGCCCGGATAATGAGCGAACGGTCTTTGACTTCCGAGCGGGAGAGCCGTTCCTCAAGCTCCCTGAGTTCCACTTTTTTATCCTGAAAATAGAGGGTCGGCAACGCTCCCGCAGTGATGCTCACGATTTGCGGGTGCCGCTGCGGGCTCAGCGCAAACGAGGAGACCGGCAGGACAATGGAGAGGCCCGGCTGCACCACAAAACTGTTTGCGAGGGTCGTGAACGCCAGCGCAAGAAAGAGCACATTGATCAACGGGATCAGGTTGAACAACTCCGGGTTGTATTTGGCCGTTCGGTGCAGTTTCATAGCGCGAGAAAAGCAGCTTACTCGATCCCGGCCACCCGTTCGCGATTGCCAAATTTGATGATCGGCTCCACCGCGGGCGGCGTTTGGGTGATCAGGTTGACGATCTCGATCCCGGCCCGCTCCATGTCGTGCATGAGGGTGTTGACGCGCGAAGAGAGAAAGCTGAAGGCAAGCGAAGTGGGGATTGCGACGACGAGCCCCGCCGCCGTGGTTAAGAGGCTTTTATAAACGCCCGTTGCGATGTCTCCCGTGGTGGCCACCCCCCCGGCGTTTCCGGAGAGAATGATAAAGGCGTCAATCAGCCCGGTCACCGTTCCCAGCAACCCGACCATCGGCGCCACATAGGCGATCGTGGCAAGCATCGTCAGCCGACGTTCCAGCTTGGGCACTTCGAGTTGACCGGCTTCCTGGACAATTTCCTTGAGTTCGGCGCGGGGCGCTTCATGCCGGACGATGGCGGCGTGGATCACCCGCGCCACGGGCCCCGCCGTGCCGGCGCATTCGTGGAGAGCTTCCGCAAAATTGCCGCGCGAGATCAAGTTGGAGAGCCCGCGCAGAAACTCACCCAGGCGGATGGTGACCCGATGGTAATAAATCAGCCGTTCAGTGAATACCACGGTGGAAATAATGCTGAGCAGCACCAGCAGCCACATCAACGGGCCGCCTTTCTGCATATAGTCGATCATGCGAGGTTTATAGGCCGGATCGGCCTCCGCTGCAAGGCGTCAATCGCGGAAACGGGAGCGCTTGGGGGAGGTCGGTTTAAGTCGCTCCGGTTGGGACTTCTCGACCCCGGAAATCCATCCATTTACGGATGGCAGCGCGTACGGGATTCGAACCCGTGCACCAGCCTTGAGAGGGCTGTGTCCTAACCCCTAGACGAACGCGCCGTTTGGGAAGGGGGAGAGTAGCGGCCAAAGCACCCCCTTGCAACGGGAAAGTGGGAAGTTTGGCGAATCCAGCCGATCGGGCTCAATGCCGCTTCACTTTCTTTTTCAGTGGGGGCGGCGGAATCACTTCTTCCTCCGCAAACCCACCATGGTCTGCGGAATGGCTTCCGGGCAGCGCAGTGATGGGCTCAATGAGCACGGAAGGAGCCACATTGTGCTGCTCATACCGAACGAGCAAACCGCGTAGCTGCCTTTCCAAAACAGGTTTTAGCGACGGGTCGAGCTTTTCAATTTTTGTATAAAGGAGCGTGTAGTAGTTGCGCATTGCCACACAACGGGCAGCCTCGGTCTTCGTAGCTGCCGCCGTGGCCTTTTGCGCCCTCACTTCCGGGTCTTCATCGACGACGGTTTTGAGTTCGCGAATCCGGATCGCCTGCCGAAGTTCTTCAGCGGTTCCTTTTTTCAAGGAAACCTGGGGGGCTGGAGAAGTCATGGCTGCCGGGGCGGACTCCGCCGCTGCTGGTGCCGCTGGCGCGAGCAGCAAATCCTGGGTTTGCAAAACCTGCGATGTTCCGGTTTCCAGCAGGGCACCCGGAACAGCAGTTGCAGGCGCAACCTCCTCGGCGCGGGCCAGGGAGAACCCGCAGACCAGAACAAAAAGGAGGGAATACGATTTCATCGGCATCATTCGGGAAAGCCGATAAACAAACACAAAATCAGAGGCTTGAAAAGAAGTCTTCTGCGCCAGGTCAAAATGGTTGGGCTTGCATTTTGCCCAAGCACGCTGAGATTGGTGGCATCCGAAACAACGGAGTCCAAGTAGGAGCATTTCCGATGAAAATCAAAACCGTACTGTTCACGCTTATTCTGACTGTTTTCTTGATTGCGGTCCTGCCGCGACCAGCCGAGGCCCGCGTCACGTTTTCCTACTTCTACGACAGCCTTCAGCCGTACGGGGAATGGGTGGACGTGGACACCTATGGTTATTGTTGGCAACCCCGGGGAATGGACCGCGACTGGCGGCCTTACACCGACGGTTATTGGGCCTACACAGATGCGGGCTGGACCTGGGTTTCGTATGAGGATTTTGGCCCCATTACGTACCATTATGGGCGTTGGATTCGCCTGGAGGATTACGGCTGGGTCTGGAAACCGGATTACCGATGGGGTCCCGCATGGGTTTCCTGGCGCCAGAGCGATGAATATATCGGCTGGGCGCCCCTGCCTCCCGATGTGGCTTTCGAACCGCAGATCGGCATCGGCGTTTGGGTGGACCGCGATTACGATATCGGGCCCCTGGCGTATTCTTTCTGCGAATACCGCTCCTTCGGCGCTCCTGTCATGCGCAATGTGCTCCTCCCGCGCCACCGCAACTACGCCATCATCAATAACACCGTGAACATTACCAACATCACGATTACCACGGGGCACGACCAGAATCGGGTGGTATTCAATGGCGGGTTGGATTACCGCCGGGTTTCCGCGCGTTCGCAAAATCGCATTGAAATGCTCCAGCTTACACGCCGAACGGATGGCGACTGGGCGCGACAGCACCGCCCGGAACTCTCCCACAGGATGGGCAATCAACTCGTGATCAACGCCCCGGAGGTGGAACCGCCCACCAAACCATTCGCACCTGCAAGAGTTTCGCAGCAAATCCGGGCGCCAAAAATCGACCGGGGCTGGACTGGCTTGGCCGATCCCACGCAGCGGGAGAAAATCCAAGCCCATTATCATGACGAAACGCGGGGATTAACCCGGACCACCGCTCCCGCGAAGCCGGTGGATGCAGCCCAGGTGCAATCGATGATGAACGAGGTCCGCAGCCGCCAACAACCAGCGCCGATGCAGGTTCAGCAGCAGCAAGCGCAGCCTCAAATTCCGCAGCTACCCCAATCGCAACCCGTCCAGGTTCAGCAAACGCCTCCGGGGAAAAAGGACCGGTCACACCACAAGGAGCAGCGCTCTGCGCCCATGCAACAAACCGCACCGGTTCAACAGATGCCACCGGCACAGCAAATGAGGACTCCGCAAGCAGCGACACCAGCACAGACGCCCACCCAAATTCCGCAACTGCCTGCCGGCTCCAAAGGCCATCGCCGCTCGGATCAGCAGCAGCAACAGACGCCACCCTCAACCACGCAAACGGCACCGCAACCCCAAGCCATCGAACAGCAGCGCCGAACCGCTGAAGCCGAAGCCCGTGCAGCGCGCGACCAGCAGATCCAAGCCCAACGCGCCCAACAAGCTCAGGTGCAAGCCGAACAGCAGCGCAAGTCCGCCGAAGCCGAAGCCCGTGCAGCCCGCGATCAGCAGATGCAAGCCCAACGTGCTCAACAGGCTCAGGTGCAAGCCGAACAACAGCGCAAGGCCGGTGAAGCCGAAGCTCGTGCAGCCCGCGATCAGCAGATGCAAGCCCAACGCGCCCAACAAGCTCAGATGCAAGCAGAGCAGCAACGTAGAGCCGAAGGCCAGGGTCATGCGCACGAGGGGCACAGTCGTAAAGCTCCGCCTCAGCCTGCTCAAGCCGCACCCGCGCAGGCCCAGCCGACGGCCACGCCCGATGCCGGAGACCACAAAAAACATCGGGACTAGAAAACATCGGGACTAGTTTAGTCCCGGTGGTAAGGAAGCCCTGCTTTAATCGTATAGGCGCGGTACAGTTGCTCGTAGAGCACCACCAAGGCGAGTTCATGCTGTAAGGTGAGCTTGCTCAAAGCCCAACTCCAGCCGGCCGCACGGCGCAGGGCATCGGTATGCCCGTCGGCTCCGCCCACCAAGAGTGCGATGGACTTGACGCTCTCCTGTTCCCATGAGGCGATCTTCGCGGCAACCACGCGGCTGGCGGGCTCCTCGCCCCGCTCGTCCAGAACGATGCGGAACATCCCTTCGCTGCGCGCAAGCAGCAGCGCGCTCTCGGTTTCGCGCGTGGAGGCTTTCAAAAATTCCAGCTTCACTGGGGCAAAGCCGCGCAGCCGCCCGGCGTATTCCTCGACTCCCTGGCGGGCGAACCCGAGTTTCGGTTTTCCAATGGCAAAAATAAACCAGTTCATGGTTCTTGGGTGGGGGTGGATAAATCCGATGCGGCTCCCAGCCCGGAGGCGATTTCCGGGAGGATGCCTTTTTTGCGATAGATCGGAAGTGCGGCCTGCCGCAACGAGGGAAGTTGCAGCGCAAAGAGGATGCCGCCTGCAATGCACGCCGTTCCGCCCAGGGCAACCGCCAGCGGAGCGCCAAACCGGTTTGCCAACGCGCCTGCCAGAATGCTTCCAAAAGGGGCCATCCCCATGAAGGCCATGGTGAAGAGGCTCATCACGCGCCCCCGCTTGTCCTGGTCCACCAACGTCTGGAGGACCGTGTTTGAAAGCGCCATTTGCGTGACGATCCCAAGGCCTGCAAGCGCCAGCGCGAGTAACGAGAGCGGCATCCAGCGGGATTGGGAAAAGACCAGCAAACTCACCCCAAACACCACGGCCCCGATGGCGATGCGGATGCCCGCGCCCAGCACCGATTTGCGAGAGGCGAGATAAAGCCCGGCGCTCATTGCACCCACGCCCGGAACGGCCATCAAATACCCCAGCACATGCGAGCCGCCATGAAAGATCTGGACGGCAAAGATCGGCATCAACACCGCATAAGAAGCGCCTGTCAAACTCACGAGTGCCACCAGACAAAGGATGGCGCGGATCGGCCCGAATCTCCATGCGTAGCGCACCCCTTCCAACAACTCGTGGTGCGCCCGTCCGCCGGAGGGTTGCCGGTCCGCTGGCGGAAGCCTCATTGCCAGCAGCGCCGCGATAACCGCGATATAGCTCAACCCATTGAGCAGAAAACAAAGCGCGGGGCTGACCGTAACCAGCAAGAGCCCGGCAATCGCAGGTCCGAGGATCCGCGAACTGTGGACCGTGAAAGAATTCAGCGCGATGGCATTGGGCAGGTCGGGGCCGTGCCCCACCAAATCAACGAGGAACGCCTGCCGGCTCGGCATATCGATCGCCAGAATCGTCCCGGCAAGGGCGTTGAGGGCGATAATGACCCAGATGTCCAGATGGTGCGTATAGGTCAGCGTGGCAAGGAGAAGCGCCTGGAGCATGGACAACGTTTGCGTGATCACGAGCGTGCGATGGCGGCTGGAACGATCAATAAAAACCCCCGCCAGGGAGGTCAAAAGAAAAAGCGGGAATTGCCCGGCGAACCCTACCAAACCCAGCAGAAACGCCGAGTGGGTCATCTGGTACACCGTCCAGCCGAGAGCGACGCCTTGAATCCACGTCCCCACGAGCGAAATACATTGCCCCCCGAAATAGAGCTGGAAATTGCGATGCCGAAACGCCCGCACAATCAACCGCAAACCGGAGAGTTCAGATGCGGTGGAACCTGGGTTTTCAAACATGACAACCCATCTTCGCAGCCGATGCGGAAAATTGCCAGAGCGGAGGTGGGCGCTTACATTTTTGCGAGATATTCCCCGATCTGCTTCACCGTAAAGGCGATCTCTTCGTCGCTGATGGCGAAGGGCGGAGTGAATGCCAGCACGTTCCCCTTGGGGCCGCTTTGCAGCAGGATCAAGCCGTCACGCAAGGCGCGTTTGACGAGATCATTCGTGCGCGCGCCGTCGCAATCGAGTTCAAGCCCGATCAGCAACCCTTCACCGCGAAGATCCACCACATGCGGCGCGTGCAGTGCGCGCAACGCCGCCAGGACCCGCTCGCCGCGTTCGCGCACCTGCGCCGCCAGTTCAGGCTTCGCGTGTTGCTCCAGCGAGGCCAGCGCCATGGCGCACCCGAGCGGATTCCCCAAAAACGTGCTGGTATGCAGCGCCTCCCCGGTGGACTCGGGCCACGCATCCATCACCGCACTGCGACCGACACAGGCGGAAAGCGGAAACCCGGAGGTGAGCCCTTTTCCCAAGCAGATCACATCCGGCACGATCCCGGAATGTTCGCATGCAAAGAGCGCCCCGGTGCGGTTGAACCCGGTGTAAATTTCATCCGCGATGAGGAGCATTTTGTGTTCGTCGCAGACCGTTCGCAACATGCGCAAAAAGCCGGTCGGCGGGACGATCTCCCCTCCCCTGCCCTGGATCGGTTCAACCAGGATTGCGCCCATTTCCTGGGTCGCAAGAGTTTCCTCGATTTGCGCCCGCACTTTTTCGAGATCGGTAGATGCGCCCTTCGGGAACGGGAGCAGGGCCGCGAATTCTTTGAGTTGTGCGCGGAACGGCTCGCGAAAATAGGGCGTTCCGGCCACTTCGAGAGCCCCATATCCGAGCCCGTGGTAAGCCCCTTCAAAAGCAATCACGCCCGGCTTGCCGCTGTGCAGCAGGGCGGTCTTGAGCGCCGCCTCCACCGCCTCAAACCCGGAGTTGCCCAAAATCACTTTGCCGGAGCCCGCCCCCCAGCGCTCAAACGTCAGCGCGCTCAATCGCTCGCACAGTTGAGCCTTGAGCGGCGTTGGGTGGACATCCCCCATCGCGTGCAACAGCGCACCCGCTTGGGCAATGAGCGCATCGCGCACCGCCGGGTTCGTGTGCCCGAGCCCCGCCACGCCAAAGGCGGAGGTCCAATCGAGAAACCGGTTGCCGTCCACATCCCAGACATTCACCCCCTCGGCCCGCGCCCAGAACACCGGGAACTCGGCATCCATGTAAGTCACATTGCGCGACTCATGCCGGCGCAGTTGCGCCGCCGCCGCAAGCGAGCGCGGGCCGGGAATGGAGGTTTGAATGGAGGGGAGCATTCGGATGCGTCGGGAGACGCTTTCAACTATGCTTTGATCCGCTTATTCTAAAATATTACTTTAATATTACTTTAAAGAACGCACGATGGCCACCACGTTGGCAGCGGTCATCCCGAAGATTTCCATGACCTGGTTGCCGGGGGCGCTGATTCCGAACCGGTCGATGCCGATCACTTTGCCATCCAACCCCACCCAGCGGTACCACGGATCGCTCACGCCCGCTTCAATGGCCACGCGGCGGCGGCAGCCGTTGGGGAGAATTTGCTCGCGGTATTCGGCGCTCTGGCGCTCGAACCGTTCCATGGATGGCATGGAAACCACCCGCACTCCCGCGCCGAGTTCCTTTGCGGCGGCGACGGCGTGCTGCACTTCGCTGCCTGCGGCGAGGAGGATCGTTTCCAGCGGCGCGGTTTCTTTCACCAAAATGTAAGCTCCCTTGAGTGTCCCTTCACGGCGGGTCTCCACCGGGGCAAAGCTTAAGTTGGGCACCACCTGGCGCGTGAGCGAGAGGACGGTCGGGCCGTTGGTGCGCTGCATGGCGGCGGCAAACGCCGCGGCGGTTTCCTCGGGATCGGCAGGACGGATCACGTCCAAGTTTGGGATGACGCGCAGACCGCTGACGGTTTCCACCGGTTGGTGCGTCGGCCCATCTTCGCCGACGCCGACCGAGTCGTGCGTGAAGATGTAAGCCACGGGCAAGCTCGAGAGCGCGGCGACCCGGATGGAAGGCCGCAGGTAATCGGCAAACACCATGAAGGTGGCTCCCGAAGCGCGGAAGATGCCGTCAAAGGCGATGCCGTTCATGATGCCGCCCATGGCGTGCTCGCGGATGCCGTAGCGGATGTTGCGCGCGCCGTAATTTTCGTGCGACCAATCTTTGGACGTATTGATGTAATTAAGCGTGGAGCCGTAGAGATCGGCGGAACCGCTGACTGCGAGCGGAAGGGCTTCGGCGATCGGCTGCAAAACGTCGCTGCCGGCTTTGCGCGTGGCGAGCTTCGCGTCGGCGGGAAATGCAGGGATGCGAGCCAGGAGATCGGCGGGGACTTCCTGCTTTACGCCGCTCTCAAGCAGCGCGGCCTTGTCGGGATTCGCGGCACTCCATGCCTTATAGAGCGCGCTCCAGGCTTCGTAATCTGCGATGCGCCCTTTCTTGAGTTCCGCAAAGTAGGAGCGGGTAGCGCACGAGACAAAGTAATGCTCTTCCGGCAAACCGAGTTCCTTGCGGGCGGCATCGGCGAACTTCGCCCCGCCTTCGCCGTGGCCTTTGCTGGTTCCGGCGACTTCCGGGATGCCTTTGCCGATAAGGGTCTTGGCAATGATGAGTTGCGGTTTGCCGGTGGCGGCTTTGGCGCGCTCAAAAGCGGCCAGGAACGCGGGGATGTCATGGCCATCCACGGTCTGCACGTCCCACTCGAACGCGTCATAACGCTTGGCGGTGTCCTCATTTTGCGAAGCGTAAGCCATGGCATCGAGCGTCACATCGTTGGAATCGTAAATGAGGATCAGGTTATCGAGCTTGGCGTGCCCGGCGAACGCGCTGGCTTCCTGCGCGACCCCTTCCTGCATACAGCCGTCACCGGCAAGAACCACGATGTGCTGGTCGAAAATCGGGTGCTCGGGCGTGTTGAAGCGAGCCGCAGCCATCTTGGCGGAGACAGCGTAGCCGACCCCATTGGCAATCCCCTGCCCCAGCGGCCCGGTGGTCGCTTCAACTCCGGGGGTTTCAAACGACTCGGGGTGCCCCGGCGTCTTGCTTTTGAGCACGCGGAATTTCGCGATTTCTTCAATGGAGAGATCATACCCCGCAAGGTGCAGCCAGGAGTAGAGGAACATCGAGCCGTGCCCGGCGGAAAGCACAAACCGGTCGCGATTGAGCCATTTGGGTTGGTCGGGGTTCACCCGGAGCGCGTGTCCGAAAAGGGCGGCTCCGATTTCGGCGCAGCCCAGCGGCAACCCGAGGTGGCCGGAGGAACATTGGTGGACGGCGTCAATGGCGAGGCCGCGGGCTTCATTTGCGGCGCGGGAGAGGCTTTCGAGATTCATGAATGGCTGTATAGTGGTCGAGTGAGTAAACCAGTTAAACTAAGGAACTGGCCGACAAACCGCAAGGAATTGCTGCACATCAAATCCCCTTATAACTGTCTCTTTTTAGCCACCTCTGTCTAAATACAGCCACAAATTTCCCCTCCAAAGCTGCGGCAAGATTCGGGCATGAATCTTTCTCCTCCTGTGGGGAATTTTACGCAACTTAACGCTGGCATTTGGCACTAAAGGTGCTAAGAAGCGGGCTCCAACTTCTAACCATGAGCGCAAGCATCTCCAGACTCCAAGCAATCAACGCCGTCACCAACTTCAAACCGGCCACCTCGACGAATTTCCGCGATGTGTTTTCGGCTGATCTGTACGGCTCCAACGTGTTCAGCCCGGCGGAAATGAAGGACCGTCTGCCGAAGGCTGTTTATAAGAGCCTTGTTCAAACGATCGAAAGCGGGGCGAAACTCGACGCCGCCGTGGCCGACGCTGTTGCGACGGCGATGAAAAACTGGGCCATCGAAAAAGGGGCGACGCATTATGCGCACGTCTTTTACCCGCTCACCGGCCTCTCCGCCGAAAAGCACGACTCCTTCCTCTCGCCCGACGGCATTGGCGGCACGGTCGCTGAGTTCTCCGGCAAGCAGCTCATCCAGGGCGAACCCGACGCCTCCAGCTTCCCGAGCGGCGGCATCCGTTCCACTTTCGAAGCCCGGGGTTATACCATCTGGGATGTCACCAGCCCGGCTTACATCCTCGAAAACCCCGCAGGCAGCACGCTCTGCATCCCGACCGCGTTCATTTCCTGGACCGGCGATGTGCTCGACAACAAGACCCCGCTGCTTCGCGCGATGCAGGCCCTCAACACCCAGGCCAAGCGCATCCTGAGCCTCTTCGGCCATGAGAAGATCGCCCACGTCGCCAGCACCGCAGGCGCCGAGCAGGAATATTTCCTCATCGACCGCAATTTCTTCTTCGCCCGTCCCGACCTGCTCAACGCAGGCCGCACCCTTTTCGGCGCCAAGGCTCCGAAAGGCCAGGAATTCGAAGATCAATATTTCGGCGCGATCCCCGAGCGCGTGCTCGCTTACATGATGGAATGTGAGCGCGAACTCTTCAAGCTCGGCATCCCGATCAAGACCCGCCACAACGAAGTGGCTCCTTCGCAATACGAGATCGCCCCGGTCTATGAGACCAGCAACCTCGCCGCCGACCACCAGCAGTTGGTTATGACGACCCTCCGCTCCGTGGCTCAGAAATACGGCATGGAAGCGCTCCTCGCCGAGAAGCCCTACTCGGGCGTGAACGGCAGCGGCAAGCACCTGAACTTCTCACTCGGCAACGCCACGCAGGGCAACCTGCTGGAACCCGGGGATACGCCGCATGCGAACGCCCAGTTCCTCGTTTTCTGCGCAGCCATGATCCGCGCCGTGGACATCCACGCAGGCTTCCTGCGCGCCGTGGTTGCCAGCGCTGGCAACGACCATCGCCTCGGTGCCAACGAAGCGCCTCCCGCCATCATCTCGATCTTCCTCGGCGACCAACTCGCCGACGTGTTCGAGCAGATCCGCAAAGGCGGAGCCAAGACCAGCAAAGCCGCTTCCACGATCAACATCGGCGTGGACGTCCTGCCGCACCTGCCCAAGGACGCAGGCGACCGCAACCGCACGAGCCCGTTTGCCTTCACCGGCAACAAGTTCGAGTTCCGCGCAGTCGGCTCCAACCAATCCATCGGCGCAGCAATCACGGCCCTCAACGTCATCATCGCCGAATCCCTCGAATACGTCGCGGGTGAATTGGAGAAAGCCGCTCCCGGCAAGCTCAACGAAGCAATCCAGAGCGTGCTCGAGAAGATCATCAACGAACACGGCCGCGTCATCTTCAATGGCAACGGCTACTCCGAGGAATGGCACGCCGAAGCCGCCAAGCGCGGTCTGCCCAACTACAAGACCACCGTGGACGCCCTTCCGGCTTACACCGCGAAGACCACCATCGCCGCCTTCGAGAAATTCGGCGTGCTCACCAAGCGCGAGCTTGAGAGCCGCGAAGAGATCGCCTTTGAGCAGTACATCAAGAGCGTGAACGTCGAAGCCAACCTCGTCCTCGAGATCGGCAGGACGATCATCTATCCCGCCGCCATCCGGTATCAGGGCGAACTCGCCGACACTGCCGCAAAGATGAAAGCAGCAGGCGTCGAAGCCGATGTGGAAGTGCTCAACAAAGTCACCGCTCTTAGCAAGCAATTGCTCGCGGCCCTCAACAAGCTCGAATGCGTCCACGCCCACGAGACCAGCGGTGGCGTTCATGCGCACGCTAAGCATTACTTGGATGAAGTAGTTCCTGCGCTGCTCGCAGTGCGCGAACCCGCCGACGCGCTCGAAGGGATTGTCGCCGACGACCTCTGGCCGCTGCCGACCTATCAGGAAATGCTCTTCATCAAGTAAGCGCCCCGCGTTTACTTAAGACGAAGTATAGAATTGAGGGCCGTCTCGCAAGAGACGGCCCTTTTTCGCGGCTTGCAATGCACCGCAAGCCGGGTTTGATTCATGGAGATGCCGGAAGAACCTCACACGAAGGCACGAAGACACGAAGAGCCAGAATTGCCCTATGATGCCCGAGAACACGCTGGTCCCGCTCTCCCCCTTTCACAGCATTGAAGTGGCCGAGGGGTTTCAGCATCTGCTGTCGCGGCCGCGCGAGAAAGATTTTTCCCTCCGATCCATTTCCCGCAAAGAAGGGCCGGACGGACGGGAACTCGTCCAGATGCAGCTTGTGATCGCCGGACGCCAAACCCGCGAGGCATTTCCGTTGGCCGATCGCTACCCGATCCACTTCCTCAAATCGTATCACCCATGGAGTTTTCATGGCGACCCGCAGGTGGAGTTTGAGAATCATCGCGCCGCCACCGCGATTCTCGGCGCACCCGAGCCGATCGGCTGCGATGCCAACACCCTGCGCTCCTGCTTTCTGCCGGGCAAACCGTTGAGCCGCCTCTCGCCCTTTACCAACGTGGAGCCGCAGGAAAGCTGCCTGGGCATTGCGCAGCAGGCTGATCCCGCCGCGCTCATCGGCCTCTGGAAACTCGCCGAGGAAGCCTACGCGCAGGTGCAAAAACTCCACGCGAAGCATTTCTTTCACCGCGATCTCGAACTGCACAATCTCATCGTCTGCACCGCGCCGGTGCGCGTTTTTCTGATCGACTTCGAAAGCGCCGAGCGGGATTTCCAAGGCACCGAGGCAGAGCGCAAAGCACTAACATTCAAAGACAACGAAGAGCTGCTGCGTCTGGCGATCTACCTCCAGAGCGGGCTCGGGCATCAAGAGGGACCGCTCGCCGACGCCTCGCTGGCAGCCCTGCCGCAACTCTTCCGGGCAGGCTCCCTCTCCACCTTTGCCTCCCGCCTCGACGCGGCAAACCGCCGCGCCGTGGGTGGATGAATGCTACTGCGCCCCAGAACCAAGCGTCTTGGGAGCCGGAGCGGGCGGCAGCACTTTGGGTTCCATGAGAATTCCCTCCTTTGCCGCGAAATCTTCCAAGGCCTGATCCGCCAACGCTTTTTGTTCGGTCTCCTTGAGATCCACCCCTTCGGTGCTCAGCGTGTCGCGGGCCACCCGTGCGCGGCCGGAAGCCTTCGCGCGCTCCTCTTCAAGCATCCCCTTGAGCCGGTCGAGATTGTCTCCCGAACCGCCAATGGAGCTGATCATTCCCCCCGCCATTTCCGACAACTCCGCCGTGGCGCGCTTGACCTTCAGATCGTCCACAGCAAAGCTCATCGCTTCGATCTTATCCTTCGCCGCCTTTACCGCCACATCGCGCGCACGAACCAATTCGTTGTAGGCCGTCTCGGATTGCTCGAGCTGCTTACGGTTCTCCTCGATTTCGCGCGTAACGGTTTGCAACCGCAGGGCGTACTGTCCCGCAGCCTCCCGGTTCCCTGCGCGGAGATGCGCCGCGGCCTTCGTGCGCAGATCGCTCTCCTCCCCTTCCAAATTGCGAAGTTGATTGATCAACCGCTCGCAGAGCCCGGCATGGGCGGCGAGTCCCTGGTTGTAATTGGCGATCTGTTTGCGCAGATTTTCTTTTTCGATTTCCAGCAGCGCTTCGGGATTCTGCCGCTCTGCTTTACCGAGCACGAGGCTGATGAAACCGCGGATGAGATTGCTGATGCGTTGGAACATAATAATTGTTAGATTCAGGGGAACAATGTTCAGGCTAAAACGAACGGCTCAGAAGAAAAGCCTTTTTGAGTCAGCCCCCTTCAAAAGAGGCAATGAGTTACTCTGAAAACAGGTTTTTTTGCATGAAAAATCAGATTCCCCTTGCAAAAACTGCGTCCTCAGGCAAATTGGACAGACCAGATCGCGGGGTGGAGCAGCCTGGTAGCTCGTCAGGCTCATAACCTGAAGGCCGCGGGTTCAAATCCCGCCCCCGCAACCACTTTAAGAGGCTCACAGACAACAGTTTGTGAGCCTCTTTTGCATTCACGGCTTAATGCCCGCTGCCGGAGACAGAAACCATCCCTTTGAACCCGCTGAATCGCGGCCACTTAAACCCATAGAACGCAACGTAGGCGAAACAGACCATTGGCACGATAAAGCTGCGGGACATATCGTAGTGATCCCCCACGGCTCCCATCAGCTTCGGCAAAATCGCTCCGCCCATGATCGCCATGACAATGTAGGAGGAGGCTTGCTTCGCTCGCGACCCGAGCCCGAAAATTCCGAGGGCAAAGATGGTTGGGAACATGATGGACATAAAAAAGTAGCTCAGGAAAACGCTCGCCACCGAAACCCAGCCGAGCTTGCAAAAAACCAAAAAGCTGAGGATCACATTCAAGAGGCCATAAAGTCCAAGCACCTTGTGGGCTTCGATTTTCCTGAGGATCCCCGCACCGCTAAAGCGACCGGCCAGGAAGAAGCAAAAGCCCAGCGAGGCGAGGTTGGATGCGCCTTTGTTGCTGATATGGAGGAGGCCGTCTTTGCCGGTCTCGAACCAACCCTGCATTATTGGCGTGTTCCATGCCGCAGGGATGGCCGGCACCTGGGTGGTGATGTAATTAATGAAAAAACTAAAGATGCCAGCCTGCGCCGCGACATAGAGAAACTGAGCCAGGACGGCCAACACGAAATGCGGATGCGACCAGATGGAACGGGAATCATTCGGGGCCGGATGATCGAGATGGTAATCGTCCTCGGGCTTGATGTCAGGCACATTCGCAAAGGCAAAGATGACGGCTAGAATAAGAACGACAACCGCAACAATGGCGTAAGGAATCCAGAGCGTCTGACTCCCGGTACTGTTACCCGCAGCATCCTTCGAGTAAAAGAACATCCCTCCGGCAATGGGCCCGAAGATCCAGCCGATGCCATTGCAGGACTGGGCGAGGTTGATGCGGGTGGCCGCATATTGCGGATTGCCAAGCACCGTGGTGTACGGGTTGGCGATTGTTTCAAGGAACGTCAGGCCTGCCGCGATAATGCAAACACCGAGCAAGAACGCCCAAAATTGGGCAATGTGCGATGCGGGAATAAACCAAAAGCCGCCAACCGCAACCATGATCAAACCAGTGATAATACCTCCTTTATACCCGAGCTTCGTGGCCAGCCATCCGGCAGGTAGTGCCATCAGGAAATAGCCAAGGTAATGCGCAAACTGCACCCAGGCGGATTGGGAGAGGCTAAGGTGCAATTCCTCCTGGAAATGCTTGTCCATCACGTCGATCATCCCGTTGCAAAATCCCCACAATAGGAACAGCGAACTGATGAGCAGGAAGGTTACGAACAAGTTCTGGCCGTCACCTGTGACGAACATGCTTTTTTTGGCGGGAACACTCTGGGTTGAAGTGATCATTTTATTATTATTATTTATTGGAAATATTTTGACCAAACCTCCGTCGCCGGTACAAGCATCCCAGCATCTCCGCGAAAGATCTTGGCAGTGCGCAGGGTTGAAATTAGTTCACCCGATTTCTGCGAAACCTTTGAAGACCCATGAGCATTCCAAACCCACCCACCACCATCACCCACGTCGATGGCTCGGGCACGCCCAGGTATTGCAGATCAATGTTGTTGGCAGTTTGCAAGACACTAAACTGGCTCGGATTGAGAAGCCCGCCTGCAAAATTACTCACGTCAAAGTTGAAATTGGCTGGATTGAAGTTCGTAAGCCCGGTGGTCACGATGATGTTGCTCCAGCGGTAACTCGCCGCTGGATCAAAGATGGTTCCATCGCCAGTCACATTTTGTAGTGCCACAGTAATTCCTGTAATGCCCACAAGATTGAGATTACCAACGGAAAGTTTGGCATAGTCGGTCCCTGCTACGCCGGTGGCATTGTGGGTTATGGCCAGCGCAAAGGTAACGCTATTTTCAAGAGTCAGAATACCCGCGGTGAGTGGCGCTGTTGCCAGCCTCCACTGTGCCGCCGGTTTGAATCTTCAAAGCTCCCACTGTTCCGCTCCCCGATAGTGTGGCTGTGTTCTTTACCGTTGTGAGACTGCTCGCGGAGATGGAGCCATTGACAACCAACTTGCCCGCATTAATATTGGTCGCGGCAGTGTAGCTATTACTTCCGCTCAAAATTTGGGTCGAATTGCCGTCTTTTGTGAGGTTTCCTGCTCCGCTGATCACGCCCGCGAAGTTCGTGGATCCGCTCGCACCGCCAACGGTGAGGGTTTTGTTGTTGAGATTGATCGTGGAACTTGCCGCACCGGCAAGCGAGGCGGCGGATTGGTTCGCGCCAAGCATCAGTTTCGAGCTCCCCGAACCGCTGTCGTCCATCACCACCGCCGTGCGTCCATTCGCGGTCGGAAGCGCGTCCACTACATTCGCATTGAGTGTGGCTCCGTTGCGGATGTAAGTGGGGCCATTGTAGGTGTTCGTGTTCGTAAGGGTCGTTGTTCCCCCGTCGATGACCAGGTCTGAATTCGCACTCGAACCGCCAATCACGCCACTGACGGTAATGCCTTTGCTGCCACCTTGAAGGGTGAGCACCGTGCCATCCTTGGTGAGAGTGCCGGAGAGGGTCAACAGACCGGTGCCACTATTCTTGATGGTATCGGTGCCGTTGCCGAGCGCGTTGATGTTTTTGGCCAACGTGCCAGCGGCCCCGGTGTAGTTGAGGACACCCGAGCTGGTGCCCGCCACGCCGAGGTCGAGGTCGGTATTTTTGCCCAGAACCTGATCGGCCGTTGCGCTTGCGTTTCCGACAGTGAAAGAAAGCGTGCCGCTTTGAACCACTGTTTTTCCGGTATAGGTATTGGTGGCGTTCAGGAGGAGGGTGCTGCTGGCGCTGTTCTGAGTGACCCCAGTGACATTCCCACCGATAGTCCCGCTGATAGTCACCGAGCCCGTGCCCGCGCCGGAGTTGGTGACTGTCCCGAAGTTGTTGACCTTTGTAACCCCGATTGTTCCCGCTCCGTTGGCG
>JAPLTE010000002.1 GCA_026398235.1 Verrucomicrobiota bacterium | reverse complement strand
GTTTTCCTGAAGCGCCGCAAAATCCTGGGCTGGTTTCCTCTGTGATTTCAGCGCGCAGAAATCGCGACAACGTTTATTAAAAAGCCCTACTTTATCCCCAACGCCGCCTTCAAAAACGGCGCGGTGCGGCTCTCTTTGCTGTGGGCGACTTGCTCTGGGGTGCCGTGGGCGACCACCTTTCCGCCGTCCGGCCCGGCCTCGGGTCCGATGTCCACCACGTAGTCGGCTTCGGCGATTAAAGAGGTGTTGTGCTCGATGACAATGACGGTCTGCCCATCATCGACCAGCCGGTGCAGCACATCCAGGAGCCGTTCCACGTCGGCCATATGCAAGCCGATGGTCGGCTCCTCCAGCAGATAAACGGTCGATTTGGGTGTGCGCTGCCGCCGGATGCGGTCGTTGGCGGCGCGGGTGACGCCCCGGGTCAATTCGCTCACGAGCTTAAGCCGCTGCGCTTCGCCGCCGCTCAAGGTCGGGCTGGGCTGGCCGAGTTTCAGATAGCCAAGCCCGGTCTCGCACAACAGCCGGAGCGGCCGGGCGATCTTTGGGTTCGCGCCGAAGAAATCTGCCGCCGTTTCAAGCGTCATCTCCATCACGTCGCCGATGCTGCGGTCGTTATAGAGCACTTCGAGCGTGGCGGCGTTGTAGCGTTTGCCGTGGCAATCGCCGCACGGGATGTAGCTCGCCGGGAGGAAATTCATCTCGATTTTAATAACCCCCTGCCCCGCGCATGTTTCGCAGCGGCCGCCGGAGGTGTTGAAGGAAAAGCGCGAGGCCGTGTAGCCGCGCATGCGGGCCAGCGGCAGGGTGGCGAATTGTTTGCGGATTTCGTCGAACACCTTGATGTAGGTCGCCGGGGTGGAGCGCGAAGTCTTCCCAATGGGCGACTGATCCACCTCATAAACCGTCTCCACGAATTCCGCGCCCGACAAAGCATCAAAAGCGCGCCCCGCTCGTTCTCCTTTCCTGGCTTCCTGGCTTCCTGATTCCTTCTTCTTTCCGCGTTCCAGCGCGGGCCGCAGCACGCCGCGCATGAGCGAGCTTTTGCCGGAGCCGGAAATCCCGGTGAGCACGGTGAGCCGTCCCACAGGAAAGCGGACATCGATATTTTGCAAATTGTTGGCGCGCGCGCCGCGCAGTTCGATCCAGCCGGGCACGGTCTCCAGCGAACGCCGCCCGCCCTTGATCGGGTGGCGCATCGGCTCGCGCAGGCAGCGGCCCGTTTCCGAGGTGGGATGTTTGCGGATTTCCTCGATATTACCAATGCATACCACTTCGCCGCCGTGGGAGCCCGCGCCGGGGCCGAGGTCGATGATGGTGTCCGCGCGGCGCATCGTCTCCTCATCGTGTTCCACGACCACGAGCGAGTTCCCCTTGGCGCGCAACGCCTCGAGCGTGCACAGCAACTGCTCGTTATCGCGCGGGTGCAGGCCGATGGTCGGCTCGTCGAGCACGTACAGCACGCCGCGCAGATTGGAGCCAAGCTGCGCCGCGAGCCGGATGCGCTGGCTCTCGCCGCCGCTCAACGTCTTGGCCGAGCGGTCGAGCCCGAGGTAGTCCAGCCCCACACGTCCCATGAATTCCAGCCGCTGCCGGATCTCCGGCAAAATGTCGGCGCTGATGAGTTTCTGCCGCGCGCTGAATTTAATTTTGCCGAGTTCCGCGAGCGCCTCGCTCACCGGAAGATGCACGAATGCACCGAGCGTCCGATTTTGGAGCCGGACATTGCGGGCGATCTCGTTCAGGCGCGTTCCGTGGCATTCGGGGCAGCATTGCGCTTCGCCTTCCTCGAGCCATTCGTGGCGGCGCTCCTCGTCCATCTCGGCCTCCAGCGGCGTATCGGCTTCCGTCGCGGGCCCCTCCCAGATTTCGCCAAAGCCGTGGCACAGATCGCACCAACCGTGCGGAGAGTTGAAGGAGAACAGGCGCGGATCAAGTTCCTCGAACGACTCGCCGCAGCCGGGGCAGCTCATTTCCGTGCTCAGCACCGTGAGTTTCCCATGAGCGTCCCGCAGCCGCGCCGTGCCTTTGCCGATCTCCAGCGCGCGCCGGAGGATCTGCTCCAACCGACCGGACGAACGCCGCTCGCCCACCACGACGTCGATCGTGTGTTCGCGGAATCGTTCGAGACGTTTGAAATCGGCCACGCGGATAAGCCGTCCATCCACCAGAAGCTCTTCATACCCTTCGCGCGTTGCCCAACGGGCGACCTCGCTGTGAAATCCTTTGCGCGCCTTGACCAACGGTGCCAGCACGCGCACGCCGCCGCGTTTGCGGACCGCCGACTCCGCTTTTTTCAGAATGGCCGCGAAGCTTTGCTTCTCCACCGGCAACTGGCACGCCGGGCAATACTGCGTGCCGAGTTTGGCAAAGAGGAGCCGCAGGAAATGATAGACTTCGGTGACGGTGGCCACGGTCGATTTGCCGCCGCCGCGCGTGACGCGCTGTTCGATGGCAACCGAAGGAGGCAGCCCGGTGACGAGATCGACATCCGGCTTTTCCAACTGCTCCACAAATTGCCGCGCATAGACGGACATGCTGTCGAGGAACCGGCGCTGGCCCTCGGCAAAAAGGATGTCGAAGGCGAGCGTGCTTTTGCCCGAACCGCTCAGGCCCGTGACGACCACCAATTGGTCGCGCGGAATCGCGAGCGAGATATTTTTGAGGTTGTGCTCGCGCGCGCCGTGAATCTGGATGGTTTTGGAATGCAATCTGGACCGCCCTGCTGCGTCGCAGCGCATGGGATGCGAAGCGTCAGCGAAGCCACTTTGCGGAGCCCCGAGGTTTGCCGAGGGGCAACTCAGGAACTCAGGAGAAGAGGAAGAGGCTTCCTTGTCCTTTTTTCCATTCCTGGTTTCCTGGCTTCCTAATTTATTCTTTTTTCCAAGCACCGCGCCCAAAGCCGCGCCCGTATGCGAGCCGCTGGATTGCACCAGTTCCTCCGGCGTGCCGGTGGCGACGACCAGTCCGCCGCCTGCTCCGGCTTCCGGCCCGAGGTCAATGAGATGATCCGCGCACTTGATGACTTCCAGGTTGTGCTCGATCACGAGGAGTGTGTTCCCCTGCTCCACCAAGCGGTCAAACACCCGCAATAACATCGCCACGTCATCGAAGTGCAGGCCGGTGGTCGGCTCGTCCAAAATCAGCAGTGCACCTTTGGTTCCGTTGCCGCCGGTTTGACCCGCCAGATGGCTCACGAGCTTGAGCCGTTGCGATTCGCCGCCGCTCAAGACGTTGAGCGGTTGGCCGAGCCGCAGATAGCCGAGCCCCACCTCGGAAAGCAGCCGCAGCGTTGCCAAAAGCGAGCGCACGGAATGGAAGCCGCCGGACGGCTCGTTCGCATCCGCTTCAAAAAACGTGCTCGCTTCGGTGACGGTCATCTCCAGCACGTCGGCGATCGATTTTCCGCGCAGCCGCACGCGCAATACGTGGGGTTGATACCGTTTGCCGTCGCATTCCGGGCAGCGGACAAACAGATCGCTCAAAAACTGCATCTCGATCTTTTCAAATCCCATGCCCGAGCAGCGGTCGCAACGGCCCGTGCCGGAGTTGAACGAAAACGAACTGGCGGTGAACCCCGCCGCCATCGCTTCCGGCAACATGGCGAACCGTTCGCGGATCGCGTCAAAATGGTCGAGGTAAACGATGGGGCTCGAACGCGGGGTGCGCGAAAGCGACGACTGATCCACCATCACCACATTGCCCACGGCCTCCGCGCCCAAGATTTCCCGGCACGTGCCCGCCTCTTCTTCCTCGCCGGCAAGGCCACCCCACAGCTTGAGCAGGTTGCGGTAAAGCACCTCGTGCACCAGCGTGCTTTTGCCGGAACCGGAAACACCGGTGATGCAGGTGAAAACGCCGAGCGGAAAATCGACCCCGATGCCGCGCAGATTGTTTTGCGCCGCCCCGTGCACGCGCAGCCAGCCTTGCGGCGCACGGCGTTGCGCGGGAATGGGGATGGTTTTGCGGCCCGAGAGGTAATCCGAGGTAAGCGTCTGGCGCATCTTCGCCAGCGGCCCGCTGTAAACGAGTTCGCCGCCCGCCTCGCCCCGACCCGGCCCGATCTCGACGATGTTGTCCGCCGCGCGCAACACCGCTTCCTCGTGTTCCACCACGACCAGCGTATTGCCGCGGTCGCGCAGATCATGCATCACGCCGATCAGGCGGCCCACGTCGCGCGGATGCAGCCCCACCGTCGGCTCGTCCATGACGAAAAGCGTGTTGACCAGCGACGCGCCAAGGCAAGTGGTCAAGTTCACCCGTTCCACCTCGCCGCCGCTCAACGTCCGCGTGGGGCGGTCGAGGCTCAAATATCCGAGGCCCACCTCGACCAAATAGCGCAGCCGCGAACAGACCTCGCCGCGAAGCATCTCCGTCGTGGAATCCGATGCGCCGTCGCCTTGATTTTTGAATAACACCCACAATTCATCCACCGGCAGCGCCGCCAATTGCGGCAGCGTTTTTCCCGCGACCTGGAAATTCAGCGCCTCCGGCTGGAAACGGCCGCCCCGGCAATCCGGGCACGTCGTGTAACTGCGGTAGCGGCTCAACAGCACGCGCACGTGCATCTTGTAAGCCTTCGACTCCAGCCAGTTAAAAAAACCGCGCACTCCATACCAACGGCCGTTCTTCCAAAGCTCCTCTGCGCTCTCGCCCGGTTCTTCGCCGTAGAGCACAAAATCCTGGTCCGCCTTCGGCAGTTCCGCGAACGGGCGGCGCACATCCACCTCCCTCGCCGCGCAACCGCGCAACAAATCGCGCTGACACTCCTTGCCGTTCTCGGTTTGGAACGGTTTCACCGCGCCGTCTTTGAGACTCAGGCTGCGGTCGGGAATGGCCCGCTCCAGGTCAATCCCGATCACGCGCCCAAACCCACGGCACGTCGGGCAGGCTCCCAGCGGGCTGTTGAAGCTGAACAAGCCGGGGCTCGGCGGCGTGATCTCCACATCGCAATGCGCGCAATGCCAGCCGCTCGAATGCGGCAAAATACGCGGGGCTTTCTCGAGTCCGGCAATAAACGCGATCTGCCCTTTGCCGAATCGCAGCGCGGTTTCCACCGCCTCGAAAAGCCGCGGACGGTTTTCTTCCGTCACGGCAATGCGATCTTGAATGACGCGCACCACGGCAGGCAGGCGCTTGGGGGCGCGAGCCGGTTCGTCTGTGCGAAGAATCGCGCCATCGA
Source organism: Verrucomicrobiota bacterium (assembly GCA_026398235.1). GTDB lineage: Bacteria > Verrucomicrobiota > Verrucomicrobiia > Chthoniobacterales > Chthoniobacteraceae > UBA695. The sequence continues at coordinate 8,943 of JAPLTE010000002.1, read as the reverse complement.
TCCAGACGCGCAGATACCCCTGGCTTTGGAGAAACGCGAAAAAATCTGCCGCCTTCGTCCCGGCAGGCGCAGGGACACCAAAGGTCACGAGCGCGGTCTCCCCGTCCGCTTCGGCAAAACCTTGCGCCACAATGGACGCCGCCGTCTCGGGGCGAATCGGCCGCTGGCAAGACGGGCACACCGCCCCGGCGATGCGCGGAAAGAGCAGCTTCAAATAATCGTTGATCTCCGTCATCGTCCCGACCGTCGAACGGGTGGTCTTCACCGGGTTCGCCTGCTCGATGGCGATGGCTGGGGGGATGCCGCGAATTTCATCCACCTTCGGCTTGTCCATCCGCTCCAGGAATTGCCGCGTATAGGGGCTGAACGTCTCCACATAGCGCCTCTGGCCCTCGGCGTAGAGGGTGTCGAAAGCGAAACTCGATTTGCCGCTGCCACTGGGCCCCGAGACGACCGTCAGTTTCCCGATGGGAATGTCGAGGTCGATCCCTTTGAGGTTATTCTGCCGCGCGCCACGGATTTGGATGGAATGTTCGGTACGGTTCTTCACTGCGGCTAAAAAGGTAGGACCAGCTACCTTCGCCCAGACCGGCGCGCATGGCAAGAAAAGCGCAGGGAGAAATTATGAATTAGGAATTATGAATGATGAATTGCTGGCGCAGAAACGAGCCGCCTTTTTCTAGCCGATTGTTCTATTGGCGAAGCGTTTCATAATTCATCATTCATCATTCATAATTGCCTCTACCGCGCCCGCCGGTTCAACCCACAGCGCAACAAGGCCATCGGCAACATGGCCACCACCCCCATCATCAGCGCCACGCGCCAGCCGGGGATGATCCGGGCGCGATCTTTCTCCACAGCACACAACGCATCGGCGACCACTTTCTGCGCCGGAACTCGCAATCCCTCCGGCGGGCTGACCAAGTCCGGACTGGTGGGACGCGACGCCGCCTCCCCAAACTCGGTGTCCACCGGTCCGGGGCACAAGGTGGTGACGCGGACGCCGGTTCCGCGCAATTCCGCCCGGAGCGCTTCGGAAAAGCTGCTCACATACGCCTTTGTGGCCGCATAGACGGCCAGCTTGGGGATCGGAAGGAAACTCGCCACCGAGGAGACGTTCAAAATCGCCGCGCCCGCCTGGGCTTTGAGCATCGGCAACAAGGCGTGCGTCAATTGCGTGAGCGCGCTGATGTTCACATCGAGCATCTGACGCACCCGCTCCCAATCGCTGTTTTCAAACCGCCCGCGATCCCCCAGTCCGGCGTTGTTGACCAGGAAATTGATCTCCGCCCCGGTGCTCGCCAGCCACGCAACCAACTCCGCAACGTCGGCCCGATCCGAGAGGTCGGTCTGGCGACAGTGGATCGTAAGGCCGGGGCGTTCGAGATCCCGTCGGAGCGCCTCCAACCGCTCCACCCGGCGCGCCACCAAAACCAGCGTGGAGGCGCGGGGAGCAAGCTGCCGGGCGAATTCCATCCCCAGACCGGAGGAGGCACCCGTGATCAACACTTTGCAGTGGTCGAGAAAGTTCATAAAATTGACCCCATTGCGCAGAGGCATTCGGGCGGGTTCCTTTTTCAACCCAGGGGGGCGTCTTGGCAATCCACAAATACCCCGCTTCCATCCTCGTCCAAAACCTCCCAAACAGTATGGAATATACGACCTATACGGCCTATTGGACGCATGGAGTGCACTGTAACCCGAAGGGTTTACAGACCATAGCCGGTGGTTGAGGCGCGGCAGCGCGCCGACACCACCGGAACCATTCCCGCCCTGCTTCACCCCAACGGGGTGGCAGAACCCCGTCCTCTGCCACCCCGTTGGGGTGAGCGCGTTAGGGCGTTCCAAACCGGGGGTGTCGCTTCGCTCAACCCCCGGCTATTCGCTTGCGAACCCTCCGGGTTCTCCGGAACCAATCGCAACGCGTTCTCATGCCCTCCTAAACGCATTTGGCCGCCGGAACACAGTTTTGCCAAAATTTCGGGACACAGGTCGCATTTTCTTTGCTGATTTGGCCCCTCATTTACTCAGAAAAAAGAATGAAATAGTGCAATTTGGTGGTTGAAATTGGGGCGGAGTGGTTTAAAATCCCACGCAAATCCACCGAAATGTCCTCCCACGCGTACAATTCCATCACCTTCACCGGGTCGTTCCGGCACGGGGTCGATGCGAAAAATCGGATCACCATTCCGTCGGATTGGCGCTCCGGGGAGGAAGGGATTGTGTACGTCCGGCTCCACTCGTTGGGCTCCCACGTCGTGGTGATGTCCCCGGCGCAGCTCGACAAGATCGTCGCCCTCATCGAAGGGCGCGCCGACATCACCCCCGGCAAACGGCAGGAGCTCGTGCGGGCCTTTGCCGCCGGGTCGCATCGTTGTTGCGTGGACAAACAGGGGCGCATGGTTTTGCCGCCCGAGTTTTGCGCCAAGGCGGGATTGCAAGGCGAGGTGACGCTGGCCGGTGTCATGGGCCAGTTTGAAATTTGGAATACCGAACGGTGGACTGCCCAGCAGACCGCCCAAGCGGCAAACAACCAAGATCTGGCAACCGAGCTTGGTCTATGATCTTTCCCACAGCCCAGGTTATGGAAGTCGCAGCCTTCGGGTTGCGGCGGAGGACCCTTTTGAAACCCGAACGCTCCCACTTCACTCCCTACCACGAGCCCGTTCTGCTCGCGCAGACGCTCGCGCTTCTTGCGCCCGCGCCCGGGAAGCTCTTCGTGGACGGAACCCTCGGGGGCGGCGGCCATACCGAAGCTTTTTTGCAGGCCGGGGCGCAGGTGATCGGCATTGACCAGGACCCGCAGGCGCTCGCGTTCGCGGGAGAACGCCTGGCTGCATTCGGAGAGCAGTTTGTGCCCGTGCGCGCCAATTTCGAAGAGGTCGCCCGCGTGCTCGACGACCTCGGGATCGCCGGAATCGACGGGGCGCTGCTCGACATCGGCGTTTCCTCCTGGCAACTCGACACGCCGGAGCGGGGCTTCAGCTTTCAGGAAAACGGGCCGCTCGATATGCGGATGAACCCGGACGCGCCGTTGAGCGCGGCGGATCTGGTGAACACCGCCCCCGAAGGGGAACTCATCCGCATCTTCCGCGAATACGGCGAAGAGACGGCAGCGCGCCGGATCGCCCAGCAAATCGTCCATGACCGGGAAATCCGGCCCCTGGAAACGACCTACGACTTGGTTCACAGCGTGGAAAAGGTGCATCCGCGCCGGGGGCGCACCCACCCGGCGACCAAAGTTTTCCAAGCGTTGCGGATCGCCGTGAACCGGGAACTTGAGGTGCTCAACGCCGCCCTCGCCGCCTTCGCGGCCCGGCTCAATCCCGGCGGCCGGTTTGGGGTAATCACCTTTCATTCGTTGGAAGACCGGATCGTAAAGACGTTCTTCAAAGCCCGCAGCGTCGAATGGCTCGACCGCCCCGAGTGGCCCGCGCCGCGCCGCAACCCCGAATTTCAGTTCCGCCTCCTCACCCCCAAGCCTGCAATCGCCTCGGAAGAGGAGCAATCCCGCAACCCGCGCTCCCGGAGCGCCAAACTTCGCGTCGTCGAAAAATCCTATGGCCAATAACCGTCGTCGTCGTCTCGAAAACAATGTTCCCGTGGGAGCCTTCTCCCCTTGGCTCTTGATTGCCGTCGTGGCCCTGATGGGCGGCATGACCTGGGTGTACTTCAAAAACCAACTCTTCACGCGGGGCCAGAACATCCGCGCGATGGAAGAGGAATTGGCCACCTTGAGCCGCAAAAACGAGGCGGTGCGCGGAAGAATCGCGCAGCTTTCCACCTACTCGGCGCTGCAGAAGTGCTGCAACGACGGGACGATCAAGATGATCAAGATCATCCCCGCCAGCATTGTGCATGTCGATTTCCCGCGCCGCGTGGAAGGCAACGAACTGCGAGTCGTCTCTAATATGGGAGCCCGTCGATGAAATGGAGCGCCAAAGTACGTGCAATCATTGCCTGCTTTGGCTTGGTGTGCTGTTTTACGGGGTTTTCGGCCCGTTTGGCCTACTTGCAGGTGGATCAACACGAGAAATTCGAGCGGTTGGCGGCGGAAAAACACGTCAAAAAACAGCCGATCTTTGCCGGGCGCGGTGAGATTCGGGATGTGAATGGCGAACTGCTCGCCACCAACGAACCGCTCAGCACCGTGGTGGCCGACGGCAGTGTCATTGCCGCCGGAAAAGCCGAGCCCGAGGAGATTGCCGCCCTGCTTGCCGATCTCCTGAAAATCCCCAAGTCGGAACTGACCTCGAAGATCGACACCCAGCGCAAATACGTGGTGCTGAAAAGATCCGTGCCCGAGGCCGAGACCGCCGCGATCACCAAGCGGTTTGAGGAGTTCCAGGCCCGCACCAAAAAGCCGGTCCGGGGGATCTTTTTTGAACCGGACACCCGGCGCGTTTATCCCAACAACGAGGTGCTCTGCCATGTGCTGGGGTTCATGGGGCAAAAGCAACCCGAAGGCGCGGACGAACCCGAGCGGATGGGGGTGGAAGGCATTGAGCGCTCGATGGACAAATGGCTGCGCGGCTATGACGGCTTCCGCTACATCGAACGCGACCGCACCGGCAAAGAGATCGTCCCCTACCGCGGGCAGGAACGGAGCGCGCGCGACGGCTACGACGTCCGGCTTACGATCGACATGCGATTACAGCATATCGTCGAGACCGAACTCGAGGAGCTCTATAAGAAATACCGTCCGGAATTCACCACCGCCATTATGATGGACCCAAGAACCGGGCGCATTCTGGCCATGGCAAACCGGCCCTGTTTCGATCCCAACGATTTGAGCCGGGGCAAAAACAAGGAGGGCAAATCCGTGGAGATCCCCCCCCAGAAGATGAAGAATTGCGCCGTGATCAACATCGTGGAACCAGGCTCGGTCTTCAAAATCGTCCCGGTCTCGGCGGCCCTCAACGACAAGCTCGTCACCCTGGATACGATGATCGGCTGCGAAGGCGGACACTGGAACTACGGCGGCAAAATCCTCAAGGACCACGGCGGCGGCGATCACCCGGACCTGAGTGTGTTTGATGTGATCGTCCATTCCAGCAACATTGGCTCCGCCAAATTGGCGATGCGGCTGGGCGAGCAACGCTTTTACGAGTACGTGCGCAATTTCGGGTTTGGGGAACGCACCGGGATCAATCTGCCGGGCGAAGTAGCGGGGATCGTCCATTCGCCCAAAAGCTCCGGCTGGAACAAGCTCACCATCGCCCGGATGCCGATGGGCCAGGGGGTTTGCGTCACGCCGATCCAGATGGTCACCGCCATGAGCGTCATCGCCAATGGCGGCAAACTCATGATGCCCCAAATTGTCGATTCCGTGGTGGATAAGGACGGGGCGTCGATTGTCCACTTCGATCCCGTGCCGCTGCGGCAGGTCGTGGGGCCCCGGGCCACCGCCGAGTTGCGCAGCGCGTTGAAGGAAGTCGTCAGCAAAAAAGGGACCGCCTTTGCGGCGACCATCCCCGGCTACACGGCGGGCGGCAAGACCGGCACCGCGCAGATCGCCAAACCGGGCGGCGGCGGCTATTACGACAACCGGTTTGTCACTTCGTTTGTCGGCTTTTTTCCCGCGAATGACCCGCAAATCGTCTGCCTGGTGATGGTGGACGACGCCAAGGCCGCCGAAAACCTGAACTACGGCGGACTCATCGCCGGACCCGCTTTCTCCCGGATCGGCGAACAAGCCGCCCATTACCTCAATCTCCCACCTGATGCCCCAACCGACCCGCAACCGGCGCCGCAAGCGATTGCCAAACTGACCAAGTCGGACCGCTAAAAACTTCGAATGCAACTCAAACCGCTCCTTTCCAAAATTCACCCCGTGCAGACGATTGGCCCCGTGGACCGGGAAATCGCCAGCATTTGCTACGACTCGCGCCGGGTCCAGAAGAACGCCCTTTTTGTCGCCCTGCGCGGCGAGAAGGAAGACGGCAACAAATACATCGAGACCGCCATTGAACGCGGGGCCGTCGCCGTTGTAACCGAACAGGAGCAAGCGCAGATGCGCGCCACGCTCGCCGTCGTTGCCAATGCGCGCGAGGCGCTGGCCGATCTCGCGGCGGAGTTCTACGGGCGGCCTTCGCTCGGGCTCAAAGTCGCGGGGATCACCGGCACGAACGGCAAAACGACGACGGCGTTTTTGCTCAAGCACCTTTGCGAAAGCGTGCAGATGCGCGCGGGGTTGATTGGTACGATCCGGTATGAGATCGGCGACCGGATTCTCCCCGCAGCCCGCACCACCCCCGAGTCGCTCGATTTGCAGGAGTTGCTTTTCCAGATCCGCTCCGCGGGATGCCGGGCCGTCGCAATGGAAGTCTCCTCGCACGCTCTGGAACAAGGCCGCGCGCGCAATGTAGAATTCGATACCGCGATTTTCACCAATCTGACGCAGGACCACCTCGACTACCATCGCACGATGGACGCTTACTTTGAGGCGAAGGTTCAACTCTTCACCGGGCTCGCCGCGCAGGAACACAAAAAGGGGAAATGCGTCGTGAACCTCGATGACCGTTGGGGCCAGCAGCTTCTCGCCCGCCTGGCCAAAGACGCGCCGAATCTTCCGGTGACGACGTTTGGCATGGGTGCGCGGGCGGATTTCCGCGCCAGTGCCGTCCGCACCGATGTGAGCGGGACGCAATACCAGCTCGACGCGCAGGGCAAAACGTACCTGGTGCGGCTGCCGCTCATTGGCGCCTTCAATGTCTACAACTCCCTGGCCGCGCTGGCCGGGGCGGCTTCGCTCGGGGTCGATCTGCGCACGGCGGTTCGCGCGCTCGCCGATGCGCCCAGCGTGCCGGGACGGCTCCAACCGGTGCCGGTGAAACGGAAATACCGCGTTTTTGTGGATTACGCCCACACCGACGACGCGCTCATGAATGTGATGAAAACGTTGCGCGATCTGAATCCGCAACGGCTCCTCGTCGTGTTCGGCTGCGGTGGCAATCGCGACAAAGCCAAGCGCCCGCTGATGGCTGCCGCCGTGGAGCAGATGGCGGATTGGGCGATTGTCACTTCGGATAATCCGCGCAAAGAAAATCCCGACACCATCATTGAAGAAATCACCACCGGGTTTCGCGGCAGGCAGCACGAAATCGTTCCCGACCGGCGCGAGGCGATTGCGCGCGCCATTGCCCTTGCGCAACCCGGCGACATCGTGCTCATTGCAGGGAAGGGGCACGAAAGCACTCAGGAATTTGCGGACCAAACCATCCCGTTCGACGACCTCGCCATTGCGCAGACCGCCGTGGAAGCCAAACCCGTGGAGATCGAACCCTATTAATTTGCACTAGCCAAAACCGTTTCGATGGACGCCACCTCACTCCAACACATTGCGCAATGGGCAAACGGCACGCTGACGGGCGGAAATCCCGACCGCAGCGTGACGCAGGTCTCCACCGACTCGCGCAAGCTGGACGCCGGTGCGCTGTTTGTCGCCTTGCGCGGAGAACAGTTTGACGGCCACCAGTTCGTCGCCCAAGCCGCCGCCGCAGGAGCCGCCGCCGCTGTGGTGGACACGGCTTTCACGGGAGAATGCCCGGCGGGATTTGCGCTGCTGCGCGTCGCCGATACCCTTGCCGCGCTGCAAGCCATCGCCACAAAATATCGCGCATCGCTTCCGCTACGAGTCGTGGCGTTGACGGGCAGCAGCGGCAAAACGAGCACGAAAGATTTCCTGGCGGCGGTGTTGGCGCAAAAATTCCGCGTGGTGAAAACGCAGGGGAATTTCAACAACCACATCGGTCTGCCGCTCACAATGCTGCGCGCAAGCGCCACCGATGAGATCGGGGTGTTTGAGTTGGGGATGAACCATCCCGGCGAAATCGCGCCGCTCGCCGCGATGGCCGCACCGGAAGCGGGAGTCATCACGAATATTGGCGTCGCCCATATCGAATTCATGGGCAGCCGCGAGGCCATCGCACAGGAAAAAGGGATGCTCGCCGAAGCGCTTCCCGCCAAAGGATTCCTCGTTCTGAATGCCGCGGATCCATTCAGCGAATCCATTGCCCGCCGCAGCCAGGCCAGGGCCATCACGACAGGGATCGGGCAAGGCGAAGTCAGCGCCACCCTTTTGGAATCCGGCTTTGAAGGAAGCCGTTTTCTCGTGCGCGCCGGGGAGGAAGAAACCGAGGTCTATTTGCCGGTGCCGGGCGTGCACATGATTGAGAATGCGCTCCTGGCCCTGGCCTGCGGACGCGCTTTTGGGATTCCGCTGGCCCGCGCCGCCGAGGGCCTCGCCGCATGCCGCCTCACCCAAGGTCGGTTGGAACAAAAAATCATCCGGGGCATTCACATTCTCGACGACAGCTACAACGCCAACCCGGATTCCATGCGAGCCGCCTTGCGCACGATGGCGACGTTGCCGGTGAAGGGCGCGCGCATTGCCGTGCTCGGGCGCATGGGGGAACTCGGCGCGGAATCCGAACGGGGCCACCAAGCGGTGGGGCGGGACGCCGCCGATGCCGGAATCGATCTCTTGATTACAGTGGGGAACGACGAAGCGGGCCTCATGGCCGAAGCCGCCCGACAAGGCGGCTTGAAGGAGGTCCAGCATGTGGCTGACCCCGAAGCCGCTGCCGCGCTGCTGGCCGAACGGGCTCGTCCCGGCGATCTCGTGCTCCTCAAAGCCAGCCGCTCCGCCCGCATGGAGCGCGTGCTCGAACACCCCGCCTTTCACCCATCCACCGCCGTTTCCTAATCCACACCCGTGCTTTACTACCTCCACCTTTTGAGCGAACGGATCGACGGAACCAACGTGTTCCGTTACATCTCTTTCCGGGCGATCGGCGCCGCAATGACCTCGTTCCTGATCTGCCTGATTTTTGGCAATTGGGTGATCCGTAAATTGATCGGCCTCAAGATCGGCCAGCCGATTCGCACCAAGGAAGAGGTGCACAAATTGGCCGAACTGCACGGCGGCAAACGTGGCACACC
>JAPLTE010000061.1 GCA_026398235.1 Verrucomicrobiota bacterium | reverse complement strand
TTGGCTTTGTGTTACGGCAGGCGCAGGAATTCCTGTGAAACTTGTGGCGGTCGCCATCGGCAGTCCCGTAACAGAACTGGGATACGCCCCCATTGCCCTGCGCACGACTCCATCGGGATCAGTATAATACTGCTGTTGAACAGATGGGTCCAATGTACCCGCTCGACTGCCCAAGGAATCTGTCTCGCCCGTATAGGCGAGTCCATTATTGTTGAAATTGGGATCGTTTTGAGAGAAAAGTCCGAATCGAAACACATTTTTTGTAGTATTCCAGTTTCCGGGATACCAACCTGCCACGTAAGGCAACCCTAAAACGCGACGTCCGGAAATTTGATTCGCTGGCACAGCACGAGCGGCCAAGCCGGATCCCGCGCAGGAATCCAGGCGTTGGCTCGTTATTACCGTATTCTGCTTGTCTAAATAATTTGTGGGATCTTGGTTCCCTGTCGAACCAACGGTGTAGGGGGGTATCTCTGTTCCCCCGGAATAAATCATATAGAAGCCCCCGGGCATTCCGAAGCGGCTTGTTCTTGGATCAATACAAACCGCATACGTCACCGGGCCGATTACGCCATAGCCGTCATCTTCGGTGTTATAATGAAAGGAGTTGCCTCCCCCTAAAATATCTGTGACTTTTTGGTCGTAGGTTCGCCAATTTGTGCCGTCTTTATATTGCAATCTATAGGTAGCTGGATAATCCCCGACGGTCAGCCCGGCGGATATCACAGGACAATCAATTTCGATTGCAGACAAAACATATTTTTGGCCAGATGCTGGGTCGTTTGCCACCCACCGAATCGGAGCCCCGCCAAGGTAAATTCCGATGTAATTTCGGTTGGGAACCGAAGACGTTGCCTTGGGTTGCAGACACTTAACAGATTGAGAATTGCCTAAAGGATCCAAGGTCAAGTACGGTTGAACCAGCGGAGCTTGGCTGAGCGCATTGCTGGCATCGATTGACAATTGACTGCCAGAAGGGAGGCCAGGCCGGATGAGCAGCGTTGGCTCCCGAAAAAGAGTCCCATTAGCATCTGAAAAGTTGAGGGCGGTATTGGAATCACTCAGAGCGATGACCTCAGGGCTGTAAAGAGTGGCAGGATCTACTTCCGCACCGTCGGAATAGTATCGTTGGTTAGTAACAAATGGACTGCCAGGACCTACTCTGGTCGCGGACCTCTCACCAATTGTAATCTGGTTGGTATGATTGGGTAATGCACTTTCTACAATCATTCGAAAATCGGTATTCCCGCCTCCCCCGGGGCGAGGAGTCCCTAGTGTGGAATTCGCATCGTGCGGATTCCAAATTTCGGGCTGCAAAAAAGACACCCCAAAACCGGTGGATACCAAAGTGTTTGTCCCGCTGTTGGAGGTTGCACCCGTCAATGCAGGATTCGTCCCGCTGGTGAAAGGATAGGGATTCGGATTTTTCAACATCAGGGTCCCCACGCGCGTTCGGTAAAAATAGGGAAGGTTTTCCACTCCGGTAAATTCCTGATCACCCAACCCATCGTCCATGTCAACACTGATGTATGTCGGGTAGCCGTCGGTGTCGAATTGGTCGATGATATTTGCGGCAATCTGAAAAATTGCGTAGTTGGTGCTAATGTCGTTCTTAAATTGGTAATGTTCCCAGGATACAGCCCCCGTTATGGCTGGAATCGAGAGGGAGGGAATCGCATCGTGCCGAGTCGCCCCTTTTGCAAGGCAGCCGACGTTGATTGAGGCCTTGAGCAGTTCGATAAAATCGGGCTCGCGGTTTGTATCCCTCACCCGGCTCAGGGTGGCAATTGCACCGCTCGATCCTGATGCCATTGCTGCGGTTGTATTCCAATTATGGACATTGTAACGCCACCGATTGTTTACATTATCCCAACTCAGGCCGAAATAGGCCTGAATATTAGCAGCCGTTCCTTTCTGGAGATAGGTCCAGGGAATGCCTTTATTGATCAATGCCTGAATGTCGGGATCGTTCTGGCCGCGGTCATGGCTGGGGCCTTTGTAGGTCAGCCAGGCCAGCCGGTTCAAAGCGAAGCGCTTTTTTACCAACGGCTCGCCGACTACAGTTTCCGAGCCATCATTGCGCGTAAAGGGGGTTGCAACTTTGACGGTTAAAAAGGAAGGGTTGATCAGATCATCTCCCTGATAGGCATCGTTGCCGCCATCCCCGCTCACGATCTTTGGCCGGGTGGAGTCCGGGGCATACGAGGGCTGGTTCAGGTCCCGGCTGAACGTGCCCATGTATTGAAGCGCACTTTGCACGCTGGCGAGAGTGGTGTTGGTGGCGATGCCCTGGGTCAGCAAACTGATTAACTGCTGCCGCGAGGTGAACATGCGGTCGGTCTGGTTGTTGTAAACTGCGGTTCCACCCGTGGTCAGGAAACCTTGGGTATTGTTCAAGACCAGATTCGCGTAGTTGCTGCCGGAAACGATGCTGAAACCCAAGCTGGGAAAGGTTCCCGAAGCCTGTGTGGTTGCATAGTTACGCCAGCCCACCAAGGCGTCGATCTGGCCACCGGGCCCGGACGTGAGCAACGCATTTCCGTCGGAGCCTTTGAGCTGGGTGAGATCGGCATAGGCGAGCGCGTTTTTTGCGCTGAGCTGTGCTGACGTCATGACGGAAGGGTAGCCCGCCACATTCATGTCCAGGAGCCCGCCTTCATCGTAGATCGCATAGGCATAGCGGCCCAGGACAGTGGTCGGGTTCGACCCGGATGTGACCATGTTCGCATTCCACGCCGTGGGGTTGGAACCATCCCGCGCGACGAGCACCCAGTCAGGGGCCGTGAATCCGGGCACAGGAGTCAGATCGGTCGTGGTGGGATTGGCTTTGGCCAACAGCAGCGATTTGTTCCAACGGATCTTGGAAATCGAGCGCCCGTCGAGCGAGGTGCCCGTGGTGGATGCGCTGGATGCACGCTTGAGTGTTGACGCGGGGGAGAATGCCAGGCCGCTGGCGCTGCGCTTGAGGAGGTTTTCCAATCCCCCAGCGCCGCTGCTGCCAACCAAAGCAGGAACGGCATCGGCGGCGGTTTTGGGAATGTATACGCCTGCCACAGGCGAGTCGGAGCCGTCCACGATTTCCTGTTTGAGGTCGCCGATAATGGTGTCCAGTGCCCCTTGGGCAAACAGCTCGCCCCGCGTCTCGTTGGCGCTGCTGTGGGCAACTTGCCGATTACTTTCCGCCCGGGAAAAGAAGGCCACTACCAACCCCGTCATAAGCACCACGAAAGCGAGGACGATGACCAGGGCGACGCCTCTTTGGAAGCGGTGCGGAGGGGGGGCGGTTCGCGAAAAAAGAGTAGGGTGTGACTGCATAAAACGGGAAATTACTTTGAGTTCAGATAAAAGCAGCGCTGGTAGATGCGGATCTGCCCGGCGGCGGCCTTGGGAATGCCGCCGGTTTGTGCAAAGGTGGTTAAATCACTGAGGGCAGCCATCCAGGTTTTCGCGATGGGGGTTCCCTCCACGGCATCGGCAAGCGGGTCGCCTATTTGGGCGGGGCTGGAAACGATCTTGCGGCTGTTGCTGTCGAGGATGGCCA
>JAPLTE010000144.1 GCA_026398235.1 Verrucomicrobiota bacterium | reverse complement strand
GCATACTTAAGAAAGACGCGGAGAAGGGGAGACGCGGGGACGCGGAGAGGGGGTCGGCGTCCATTTTTCAGGAGAATTGATCATGGTAACAAGCATGGAAAGAATTTCTTCGTAATGAGCGTCCAGTTCCTTGGCCGGTGTTTCGCTAATATATCCGCATCGGAGGGCAAATTCGATGTGTGTTTGTGTTTCGGAAGCCTCTCCCTCCGCATCGTTGAGTTTGCAAACAAATGCGGCAGGGTATCTTCGTTTTCTCCAAGCTTCCGCAATATTGGCTGCAACCGATCGAGATGACCTCCTGATCTGATCTGTCAAAGAATACAGTTCACTTGCCGGGAAGTGCTTGGTGTGCGCGTAAACCTCCATGGCCGTGTCCATAGCGCGTTGCCAGACTTTTAATTCTCGATAGGAGCGAATGTTGGCCATGGTTTTCTCCGCGTCTCCCCTTCTCCGCGTCTCCGCGTCTTCTACCTCAGCCCGAGCACGTCCTGCATGTCGTAGAGTCCGGCGGGCTGTGTGGCGGCCCACTTGGCGGCCCACTTGGCGGCCCGGACAGAGCCGCGTGCGAAGGTGTCGCGGCTGGAGGCTTTGTGCGTGAGTTCGACCCGTTCACCGATGTTGGCGTAAATGACGGTGTGATCGCCCACGACATCGCCGCCGCGCACGGCGTGCATGCCGATCTCCGTCCGGGTGCGTTCGCCGACGATCCCCTCGCGCCCATGCCGCACGTCGCGGTTGTATTCGAGGTCGCGCACTTGGGCCAAAATTTCGGCCAGCCGTTTGGCAGTGCCGCTGGGAGCGTCTTTTTTAAGCCGGTGGTGCATTTCCACCACCTCGAGGTCGAAGTCCGGCCCGAGGATTTCCGCCGCTTTGCGCGTCAACCAAAAAAGGGTGTTCACGCCGACGCTAAAATTGGGCGCGAAAACGACCGGAATGGTCTTCGCAGCTTCGCGAATGGCGGCCACCTGGGCATCGGTGTGGCCGGTGGTGCCGATGACGAGAATTTTTCCCGCTTCAGCGCACGCGCGGGCGAGCCCTTCGGTGAGGGTATGGTGGCTAAAGTCAATGACCGCATCGCAGCCGGGCAGGGCGGCGAGGAAGTCATCGCCGGTATCGATCTCCGCGGCGACGGTCACAGCCGGGTCGTCTTTAACCGTGGCGAGGATGGCTTGGCCCATGCGCCCTTTGGAGCCGTTGATGAGGAGACGGAGTGGTTTCATTTTTAAAGACAGGATGGACAGAAGGTTTTTTGGCTCTGTCTGAATTCGTAGTTTTGTGAGCAGCGGAGCTTCACTTTTTAGACAGGATTAACAGGATTGACATGATTTACAGGATTTTTTCGGATCGAGAGTCTCAAACGCTCACAGGCGTTCGCTGGCACGGGCGTAATCCTGATAATCCTAAAAATCTTGTTAATCCTGTCTAAATTCTTAAGCGAACCATTCTTATACCAGCTTCAGGCTGGCCAGAGTGGCCCGGAGTTTTTGGGTGTTTTCCTCGCTCATTTCGCAGAGCGGCAGGCGCACTTCGAGCGCGATGACGCCTTTGAGGGCCAGCGCGGTCTTGATCGGGACCGGGTTGGTCTCGACGAACAGATCGCGGAAAAGCGGATACCAACGTTCATGCAACGCGAGCGCCTGGGTGGGCATGCCGCCGAGAGCGGCTTTGACAAGGTCGCTGACTTCTCGCGGAATGATATTTGAGGCCACACTGATGACGCCGACCGCTCCCGCCGCGATGAACGGCAGGGTCAGAGCATCGTCGCCCGAGAGAATTTCAAACGGGGCCGGGAGCACCTGCCGAAGCTGGCTCACGCGGTCCACGTTGCCGCCGGCTTCCTTGATGGCGACGATGTTCGGGCACGCCGTGGCCAGGCGGCGCACGGTTTCCACGCCGATCTCGATCCCCGAGCGACCGGGGATGCTGTAAAGCACCAGCGGCAGCTTGGTGGCTTCGGCGATGGCCTTGAAATGGCGAAACAGCCCTTCCTGCGACGGCTTGTTATAGTAAGGCGCGACGAGCAGCGCGGCATCGGCCCCGGCTTTTTCGGCTTCAACCGTCAGGGAAATCGCCTCGCTGGTGGAGTTGGAGCCGGTCCCGGCGATCACTTTACAGCGCCCCGCGGCCACCTTTACCGCCAGTTCAACCACGCGATGGTGTTCGGCGTGGTCGAGCGTGGGGGATTCGCCGGTGGTGCCAACTGGCACAATCCCGGTGATCCCGTTGGCGATCTGATTCTCGATCAAAGCCGTAAACGCGGCTTCGTCGAGGCGGTTGTTGCGGAAAGGCGTGACCAACGCCGTGTGGGCTCCTTCAAACATGGTGCGTTCTTTTTAAACAGGTTCTCGGCGGATGGCACGCTTTTGTTGCGGGGAGAGGAGTTGTCCGCAGATTACGCCGATTTTCGCGGATGGAGATCTATCTGCGTCAATCTGCGAAATCTGCGGATCCCCCCCTGTTTTATAGCGCAATCTCCCCATCGAATACGAAATCCGCCGGGCCGGTGAGCGTGACGGCTTGGTAAGCGCCCCGGCTTCCAGTGAAACCGACGCTCAGGGTATCCCCGCCGCGCACTTGCACCGCCACCGGGCTTTTTGCGCCGGTCAACTCGTGGAAAACCAGCGCGCTGGCGACCACGCCGGTGCCGCACGCGAGCGTCTCCCCTTCCACGCCGCGCTCGTAAGTGCGGATGGCAATCGTGGTGGCGTTCACGGGCACGATGAAATTGGTATTGGTGCCGCGCGGGGCGAAATGGGCGTGGTACCGGATGCCCGCGCCGTATTCCTGCACGGGAACGGCCTCCAAATCCTCGACCACAACCACGGCATGCGGCACGCCGGTGTTGACGGAGTGCACGGTGAGCCTCGCGCCGTTCTCCAACGCCACATTTTCGTGCAGCCGCATGGATTGGGGCTCGCTCATCGCAAGGCGGACGTGTTCGCCGACGCACTCGGCAGAGATCACTCCGGCCTCGGTTTCAAAACGGAGCGTGCCGGGGAGGCCTGCAACCCGCGAGGCAAACCGGGCGAAGCAGCGCGCGCCGTTGCCGCACATTTCGGCTTCGCCTCCGTCGGCATTGTAATAACGCATCCGGAAGTCGGCACCGTTGCGGGCCGGTTCCACCGCGAGCAGGCCATCGGCACCCACGCCGCGATGGCGGTCGCACAGGCGGGCGATGGTTTCGCGGCTGAGGGCGAGTTCACCCTGGCGATTGTCCACGAGCACGAAATCGTTCCCCGCGCCGTTCATCTTGGTAAAGTGCAGCAACATAGAAACCTTCTAGCACACGGGCAGGGTTGCGCCAAGCAGGGAAGCGGGAGGGGGCCGGCCTCCCAACACGTCACCCGGAGCTTGCGCGTCCTTCGCTGCGTTCGGGATGACAGGCAAACTGGGCTTGCCTCTTTGTTTTGTTTTTCCTGATTTCCTGAGTTCCTGATCCTCTTTAAGTTTTTATCATAATGCGAAGCGGGGTCGCGCGTGCCAAACGGCTTGCATTCCAGCGCCCGCACTTGAAGAATGCGGTGCCCATGAAAATCATCGACCGCTACATCGGCAAAGAAATTCTTGTCACGACGCTTTTTGCCGTAGCGGTCCTGAGCCTTGTTCTCGTCCTGGGCAATGTCTTCAAACAGTTGCTGGATCTGCTCGTCAACCAAGACGCCCCACTCGCCTTGATCCTCAGCTTCATCGGGTTCATCCTCCCGTTCTCGCTCTCGTTCACGATCCCGTGGGGATTCCTCACGGCGGTGCTGCTCGTATTTGGAAAACTCTCCGCGGAAAACGAACTGATCGCCCTTAAATCCAACGGCGTCAGCATCCCGCGCATCTGCTTTCCGCTGGCCGCCCTCACCGTCGTCGCCTGCCTGCTCTGCCTCTGGATCAACGTCTCCGTGGCCCCGGCGGCGCAGGCAAAAATGAAAAACGCCATCTTCGAGATCGCCACGAGCAATCCTCTTTCCATGTTTGGCAGCGACCAGGTGATCGATGAATTTCCCGGCAAGAAAATCTACGTGGAACGCAAGGAAGGCACCAATCTCTACAACATTTTGGTGTATGTGCTGGGCGATCACGATGAGCCAACGCGCGTGGTGCAGGCGCAGCGGGCCGTCTTGAAGACCGACTTGGAAAACCAGCAAGTCCTCATGGAACTGGTGGGCGCGCAATTTGAACAGCGCGACCAGGAATCCCCGCGCGACCTCACCCGCATTCGCCAGGGGATCACCATGCGCGAAGCGACCTTCCCGATTTCGCTGCAATCGCTCTACGAAAAAAACAAGGGCCGCCGGGGCGTGGGACAAATGACTTTGGAAGAGTTGCTCAAGGGCAAGGACAAGGAAAAAATCTCGGCCAGTCGCACCGAGGTCAATAAGCGCTTTTCCCTCTCGCTCGCCTCGCTCGCATTTGCGCTGGTCGGCGTTCCGCTGGCCATCACCGCGCACCGCAAAGAGACCTCCATCGGGTTTCTTTTTTCCCTGATGGTGGCCTTTGTCTTTTTCTTTTTCATCGTGATCGCCGACAGCTTGCGCAACAACGCCCACGCCCACCCGGAATTGTTGATGTGGGTGCCCAACGTCCTATTCATCAGCCTTGGCGCGTGGATGTTCTACCGACTCTCCCGGAAGTAGGAAGCCGGCCGCACTCACGGCCCCCACTCACGCTGTCTGGTTTTTCGGGGGCTGCTGGCTTCGTCAGCCGCACTCACGGCCCCCACTCACGCTGTTGTTTTAACCCGAAGGGTTCGCGAATAATTGCTCGGCATATTTAATTCCGGGCGCTCACCGCCATTGCGCGAGTTGCTCGGGGAAAACGCACTGATGGCAGTCTGATAAATCCTGGCAGCAAAAATCATTGTAGATTTGAAGCAACCCCTGCTGGTGCATCGCCGATTTCAACAGCGTAACCCGCTTGGCATCTACTCCGAAAAGCCGGAGGGCAGCGGTTCTGATTTTCAAATTGAAGTCCGGTGCCGCCAGCATTTGCAATTTCACGAACTCTGCCGGGTGCTCACGCAGAGCCATCGGCAGGGCGACATTCATGATCATTCCATTCACCCGCTCGGGGCCGATCAATGCCATCCGCCGCGGCGACGGTTGTGAGGTGAGCGTGTAATGAAAATCCCAATAATCATGGCGCAGACTCGCGAAATAGCGGTGAATAGCGGTGGGATTGGCCGAACGAAGCACATCACGCACCTTGGGCCACCGACGTGCGATTTCTGCCAGTGCGCCGATCCTGCGCTGCGGATGATTCATCGGACGCACACCGCTGCATTTCCAGAGTCGCTGGGAAAGCGCGAGATTCGCAAATTTTGTGCGGTGCGGCCACCAGCTCTCCCAAAGCCGCCGCAGATACCCTTTTGTGTCGTTTGGAATTTCCGAGAAATCCGTCGCAGTCAAAAATCCCCCGCTACCGAATAATACCGATTCGAGATCGCCGCGCATTTTGCGCAGTTCACTGACGGGAAGACGTTGCGCGAGCAGCAAAAATGGCAGTTTGTTGGATTTATAACCGAGCGTTTCGGCCAGAAATGGATAGGGAGCTGCGAATTCGCCGTGAATTTCCGCTACCTCACCGATCCGTTGTGCCTTTCTTCGCATGCGAAAATGCGCGGCCGCAGCAAGCAAATCGCCGACCTGGCCGGTTTGCATGGCCGCCAGCGCTCCCGAACAGCGGCCGCATTTTGCATGAAGGACAGGATTGAGCGGAGCCTGGTCACTGTTTGGGATTTGGAGCTTCACTTGCGGGACCGCGCGCCCGGACAATGTTTGTGTGAAAAGCACCTTTGGACCAACGCTCAAAAAGAGATGCAGGATCACTTTTTCGTAGGCCGGATTGACCGCATGCCCGTGGCGCTCCCAATCGCGCACGTCCGGGTCGAGCTCAATGCAGCCTCGCACAGGCCACCCGCCATTGATGGAAACCGCTGCACCCCGAAAATCCGGCCCGGCCTCCCGGTTCCATTCGCCGAACTGCACGATTTCAACGGCATCGCCCGAAAGAGTAGTAAACGAGCGCCCAAACTCCCCGGAAAACCACCGCGCCTGAAGCTCGATTTCGGAAATCGAAGCGGGGGCAATAGATGGAGCCGATTCCCGAACGGAGGAAATCGGGCGCGGCAGCCATGCCTCATACCGGTCGGCCGGGGTCATGCAGCCGTTATATTCAGCTCCGCCCTGGATGTCAAAGATGCCTTTGATTATAGCATCTCTCAAAAAGAATTTCCGAATCACCAGCGCCTTGCGTGGTGGATCGGCCGCTCCGCGGGCGATTTTTCCAAAACAGATCGAGCGCAGCGAGCCGATTTTGTTTGTGACACCCACCCCCGGAGTCGCGCGCGGAGCGCACGATCCACCTGTTTTTTGAAGATCCCTTTTGAGAAACACTATATGCGCAGGAACAGCGGACAGCGCCATTCCCAAGCTTGGGAACGAGAAAAAAATTTGTTCTTCTTTAGGCAGTGCGGGCTATGGCAGCACAAAAAAAGACCCCCGGTCGTTTTTCAACGACCGAGGGTCATAAAACTGGCAACGTCCTACTCTCGCACAACCTATAGATGCACTACCATCGGGGCTGCAGCGTTTCACTTCCGTGTTCGGAATGGGAACGGGTGGGGCCACTGCGCTAAGGTCACCAGAAATCTAGCGGACTTGAACTCAGATTTGATTGGGGGGAGGGTTTTAACGCCAACTGGGGGGGTCAAACCGCACTCAAATCCGCCAGATTTCTAGCGACATTCGTCTTTTTATTGCCAGGAATTACAAAGAACTTCTTTGATTCTCTGACATCTACATACAGGTTTCAATACAATTTTTCAAAATTTTCAAGTGATAAATAATCTCTAGCTGCCGTCGCGCAGTGCTTAAAAGCTGCGCGACGGTGTGTTAGAAAAGTAAATGATCAAGCCGAACGGGATATTAGTATTACTTAGCTGAACATGTTACCATGCTTTCACCAGTAACCTATCAACGTGGTGGTCTACCACGACCCTTCAGGGAGATCTCATCTTGGGAGAGGCTTGGCGCTTAGATGCTTTCAGCGCTTATCCTTTCCGAACATAGCTACCCAGCAATGCCGTTGACACGACAACTGGAACACCAGTGGTTCGTCATACCCGGTCCTCTCGTACTAAGGTATGAACCCCTCAAATCTCCTGCGCCCACAGCGGATAAGGACCGAACTGTCTCGCGACGTTCTGAACCCAGCTCGCGTACCACTTTAACCGGCGAACAGCCGGACCCTTGGGACCTTCTCCAGCCCCAGGATGTGATGAGCCGACATCGAGGTGCCAAACCGAGTCGTCGATATGAGCTCTTGGACTCGATCAGCCTGTTATCCCTAGCGTACCTTTTGTCCGTTGAGCGATGGCAATTCCACATTCAACCACCGGATCACTTGGACCTGCTTTCGCACCTGCTCGACGTGTGTGTCTCACAGTTAGGCTGGCTTATATCCATATACTCGTCACCTGATTGCCAACCAGGTTGAGCCAACCTTCGTACTCCTCCGTTACTCTTTGGGAGGATACCGCCCCAGTAAAACTGACCGGCTGCCAGTGTCCCCCTCCCAGTTCATGGGCAGGGGTTAGTTATTCCAATTTCAAAGGGTGGTGTTTCATTGACGACTCTGCGCTCCCCGAAAGAAGCGTTTCACAGTCTACCACTTACGCTAAGCATTAAAACCGAAACAACAGTAACAGCGTACAGTAAAGGTGCATAGGGTCTTTGGCATCTTCACCGCCACTACAACTTCGCTGAGCTCCTCGTTGAGACAGCGGTCAACTCGTTACACGATTCGTGCAGGTCGGAACTTACCCGACAAGGAATTTCGCTACCTTAGGACCGTTATAGTTACGGCCGACATTCACGGGGACTTGGGCTCAAAGCTTCGCCTTGCGGCTAACCTCTTACCGTAATCTTTCCGCATTGGTCACGTGTCACACCCTATACTGCGTCTTAACGACTTGGCAGAGTGCTGTGTTTTTGTTAAACAGTCGGTTGACCCATTTCACTGCGACCCATTTCTGGGCACCCCTTCTTCCGAAGTTACGGGGCTAGATTGCCGAGTTCCTTAACGAGGTTTCACTCACGCGCCTTAGTATATTCTACTCACCCACCTGTGTCGGTTTACGGTACGGGCCGCCATGGGAACACCTAAGAGGGTTTCTTGGCTCAAGTGTCAAACAATCCGGTTCGGCCGAAGCCTCCCCGTCCCCTTGCGGGACCGCCACTTTCAATCGGCGACTGTTCTCTACTCAAGCGTAACTCTTAGGCTTAACCATTGCGGGTGCAGGAATATTAAACCTGCTGTCCATCGTCTACGCCCATCGGCCTCGACTTAGGTCCCGACTAACCCTGGGAGGACGAACCTTCCCCAGGAAACCTTGGGTTTACGGCGGAGGGGGATTTAACCCCTCTTATCGCTACTCATGTCTGCATTCTCACTTGTTAATACTCCACAGTTGGTTACCCTCCTGCTTCGACGCGTTAACAACGCTCCCCTACCACTTAACCTGGACGAATCCGGATTAAATCCAGAGCTTCGGTATACTGCTTATCGCCAATCATTTTCGGCGCGAGATCACTCGATGAGTCAGCTATTACGCACTGTTTAAATGGTGGCTGCCTCTAAGCCAACATCCTCACTGTCTAAGTAACCTCACCTCCTTTCCACTGACTGGTATGCCCCCTAGTCGATCCAGTGCTCTACCTCCGCAGGTCAGCACACGAGGCTAGCCCTCAAGCTATTTCGGGGAGAACCAGCTATCACGGGGTTTGATTAGTCTTTCGCTCCTACCCACAACTCATCCCAAAACTTTTCAATGTTCACGGGTTCGGTCCTTCACGACATGTTACTGTCGCTTCAACCTGGTCATGGGTAGATCACCTCCGCTTCGGGTCTACTGCCAGCAACTAAATCGCCCATTTCGGACTCGCTTTCGCTTCGCCTCCATCCCAGAAGGACTTAGGCTTGCCACTGACAATAACTCGCAGACTCATTAAGCAAAAGGCACGCCATCACCCTAAAAAGGGCTCTGACACCTTGTAAGCACAGAATTTCAGGTTCTATTTCACTCCGCTCGCAGCGGTTCTTTTCACCTTTCCCTCGCGGTACTTGTTCACTATCGGTCGCCAATTAGTATTTAGCCTTATGCCGTGGTCGGCACAGATTCATACGAAGTTTCACGTGCATCGTATTACTCAGGAAATCCCTAGGCGTGCTCCGGTTTTCGGTTACGGGTCTCTCACCCTCTATGGAGCGATTTTCCATTCGCTTCACCTAACTTTTGCACTGCCACGTTGGGCTCCTACAACCCCCATAGTAAACTATGGGTTTGGGCTGTTCCGCTTTCGCTCGCCACTACTTACGGAATCGCTTTCGCTTTCTTTTCCTCGGGTTACTGAGATGTTTCACTTCGCCCGGTTTCGCGATATCAGACCTATGAATTCAGTCTGATTCGACCGAGTATTACCTCGGTCAGGTTACCCCATTCGGAAATCTACGGGTCACTGAGTATTTGCCTCTCACCGTAGCTTATCGCAGCTTATCACGTCCTTCTTCGCCTATTGGCACCAAGGCATCCATTGTGTGCTCTTAGTAGCTTGATCAATCCACTGCTTGCAGTCTCTCGACTACATGCAAATTTTGATAACTGAATTCTCGTTTCCAAGGTCTTACCCTTGGATCTGAGCCTTCATATTCACTTTCTTCAATCTTGAAGTTGTATTATTTACCCTGTATGTAGATGTCAAAGAACCGGCTTGAGATTCACTCAAAGCCATCTGTCCGGCTCCCAAGGTTTCCCTCGAAAAGTCGCACTCGAAAACGGTTGGTTTTGCCTGTGTCTGGAACGCGAGTCGCGTTCGTTTTTCCCGGAATGAAACAAGTGGGCCTGACTGGACTCGAACCAGTGACCCTGCGCTTATCAAGCGCATGCTCTAACCAACTGAGCTACAGGCCCATTTTGTTGGTTGAGAGTTGAGTGTTTGTAGCTGAGAGATGACTCTCTCAACTCTCAACTAGTAACTCTCAACTAAAACTGGAGGCATGGGGATTCGAACCCCAGACCTATAGCTTGCAAAGCTACCGCTCTACCAACTGAGCTATGCCCCCTGGATTCGAAAACCTTTTTAAAAGCCAATGCCTTACGTTGTTTCCGGGACAAGCAAAAACTGAATTGTGCGCTGACGTTTCAAACTATCTGAGCCTCCGTTTCTTTCGTTACGAAGGGCTTCACAGCATGTCACTGGACAGTGGTTTTAACGCCGCTGTCTTTGGGACCGAAGCCCCGATTTAGCTGTCGACCTGCCGACAAACCCGAAGGTTTGCGGCTACTCCTTAGAAAGGAGGTGATCCAGCCGCAGGTTCCCCTACGGCTACCTTGTTACGACTTCATCCCAGTTACCGCTCATACCTTAGGCAGCTGCCCCCTTGCGGTTGGCTCACTGACTTCGGGTACAAGTGACTCCCATGATGTGACGGGCGGTGTGTACAAGGCCCGGGAACGTATTCACGGCGCCGTAGCTGATGCGCCATTACTAGCGATTCCGGCTTCATGTAGGCGAGTTGCAGCCTACAATCCGAATTGGGCCCAGTTTTGGTGATTTCCTCCACCTCGCGGTTT
>JAPLTE010000102.1 GCA_026398235.1 Verrucomicrobiota bacterium | reverse complement strand
TAGGCGACGAGGGAGTAACGCCTCAAATAATTCTTGTTCCAGGGTTTCTGAGAGTAGCCTGCCTTTATTCAAATTCCGTTTACACCTCTTGCCTGAAAGGTTGCAGCCGATCAAAGCGGCACACGTCAGCCGCCGCGCGCGCGGCAGCGCGAAAGGGGTCCAGCGTCACGCTGGCTCTTGCCCTTTGGGTTGCACATCTTTTGGCGCTGGCCTGCGTTGTTCGTCGGTCGCAGATCGTAAAGATATGCTCCCTTCTCACCGCCTTGGCCAACCCCAAAACCTGCTGCAACGCACCCCGCTCCCAATTTTTAGACAGCTTCTAAAAGAAACGTCGATTTGAAGGGCAATCCGGCTATATTGCGCTCCGAAGGGATAAATATGAAAAATATTAAAGACCAAAAACCAGAGTCAACTGCCGCCGCACCCGTCGCGAAGCGGCGCGTGCCACGGTGGGTTCTTGTCCTTGGGCTTACGTTCCTGGCACTGGTGATGGTGGGGCTGGGACGCCATTATTATCTCGCCCGATCCGAGAGGAGACTCGTCCGGGCCGCGCGCTTTTATTTGGACCAAGGCAAGAAAGCGGAGGTTCAAGCGGCGTTAAACCGTGTGCTTGAACTCAATCCGAGCAATCTTGATGCGTTTCGCATTTCAGCCCAGACGCTGCTGAAGGAGAATAGCGCGAAAGCCTTGCCGTGGCTTCGGCGAGCGGTGGAATTAGCTCCCGAGAGCGTCGAAGACCAAATCGCCCTGGCGGAGGCTGCCTGGCGTTTCGGGCAAGCGCAAGAGGCCGCCAAAGTGATCCGGTTGATCGAGTCGAAAGCTCGGGGACGGGCGGATTTTCAGTTTCTCGCGGGACGTATTGCGGAGGGTGCAGGCCAACTCGCGGAGGGGGAATCGCATTATGCCGAGGCGGTCAGGCTCGATCCGAACAACAAATCGTATCAGCTTAATCTTGCCATTGCCCGGTTGACCTCAAAGGATCCGGCGGTTCGCGAGGAGGCGCGCAACGAGGTTGTCAAATTTTCGGACGACAAAAAATTAAGAGTTGCGGTATTGCGCACGCTGGTTGTGGATGCCGTGCGCAATATGCAAACCCAACGCGCGCTTACGCTGGCTAAAGAGTTGAACGACTCGCCGGATCGTATTTTTAGCGATCGGTTGATGTATCTGGAAGTGTTGCACCTGATGAAGGCTCCCGAATTTCAGGAACTCTTGACAAAGACTCAGGAAGCCGCAGCGCAGGTTCCCGATGAAATTCTTCCTTTGCTGTATTGGATGAATAATAACAACATGGCGCTCCTTGCCAAGGATTGGGCGCTCAGTCTCCCGAAGGAAATCACCGCATCGGTGGGTGTCCGGATCGAGATCGCGCGCTCCTATCTCACTTTTGGGGATTGGAGAAGGCTGCGCTTTTTCCTGGCCGATGAGAAATGGGGCCAATTGGATTACATTCGGTTTGCTTTTCTCGCCCGGTGCAATCGAGAAGTGGAAAAGCGGGACACCAATTTCAAAGCCGCATGGGCGGAGGCGATCACCGCGACGGCGGGTAACGGCGATTCGCTGCTGAAGCTTGCCGGCATGGCAAACCAATGGGGGTGGACCGAGGAGACCTCGGATGTGTTATGGCGCGCCGTTTCCAAATCGGACCGCTCCAGTGAAGCGCTCAATGCGTTGTGTGCGCTTTATTTTTCAAAGCGCGACACTGCGGGTCTCTTCCGCGCTTATGCTCTTTTGATTGACCGCAACCCGAATGATTTGGGCGCTCTCAATAATTTTGTGATTTTTTCTCTCCTCTTGGGCAAGGATACACCACACGCTTTGAATGTAGCCCGAGAGATTCATGAAAAAGATCCTGCAAGCCCCGTCTTCGCCTCGACTTATGCGCTTGCGCTCTATTGCACGGATGCCAAGTCCGAGGCGCTGAAGGTAATGCAAGCTTTGAAGCCTGCGGAATTGAGGGATCCTTCCATCGCAGCCTACTACAGCGCGATTCTTACCGCGAACGGCTTAACAAAGGAAGCGCAGGAATACCGGGAGCTTGCGCGTGAGGCCATACTGCTTCCCGAAGAGGAAAAGATCTTGAAGCTGAATCCTGTTACGGTTCCTTAGAAGCTGTCTAAAAATTGGGAGCGGGGTGCGTTGCAGCAGGTTTTGGGGTTGGCCAAGGCGGTGAGGAGGGAGCATATCTTTACGATACGCGACCGACGAGCAACGCAGGCCAGCGCCAAAAGATGCGCAACCAAAGGGCAAGAGGGTATAAACGGGCTCTGACTGTGTTACTCCCTCGTCGCCTATCCACAGATAGGCTCCTCGATCGTGCCTTGTCATACCCCGTTTTCTCCTCTTGCGCACCCTCGCCGAATTTTTAGACAGCTTCTTAGAGCAGTGAGGCCCATGGGCTTTACTGCTGCTGCACTTCGAGGTAGGTCGGGTAATGGTCTTTGTCTTTCTCATCCATGCGTTGGATGCTCATGGACTTAAGGATATAGCCGCCGGTGCCATGGGCGCTCTGGACGTTGCGCACGGAGAAGCGCCGGACGAGTTTGCCGCCGCTATAGCATTCTGCCTGGAGCAGGCCACCGGTTGATTCGATCCAGAGGCGTGCCATGTCATATTGGGATTCCCCTTTGCCGGAAGGGAATGCACGAACAATCCAGCAGGAGCGAGTCATGAGGATTTGTTTCTCTTTTTCGACGGCGGCGTTGTTCCAGTAGAGAAACTTCAAGGCGAGGTCTTCATAGCTGATGTCCGTGCCGCGCACCGGGTCGTCGAGTTTGGCTCCGGTGATTTTTTCGGTTTTGCCGCTGCCGGTTACGCGTTCCAGTCGGGAGGTTTTTTCGCCGAGATGCAAGATGAGCGCTTCGGGTTTATCTGTGAATTGGTAGGTGATGGCATTGCCTCGCAGGAAGAGGCGAAACGGGATTGCTATTTTTTCCTCGCTGGTGGACATGCGCAATTTGCCGTTGAGGTCGCGCTCTTGCGAGGCCTGGTTGGCGCGCACCAGGGCGAGGAGTTCGCGGGCGCTGGGAGGGGGTTCGGAAGCGGGGCTGACGATGGCCAGGGAAAGCAGGATCGAGACGAAAGCGACGATTCGCGACTTTACTTGTTTTGGAGAGGCCATAATGTTCCCAGTTTCCTCTTTGCCGGGCATGGATCAAACCCTTTTTTCATTAGTAAATCACGCGTGGACGAGCCCGGGGCTCGATCGGTGGATGGCGGCCTTGTCCAGTTTCGATTTCTGGATGCCGCTGTTGCTTCTGGCTATCGTGGGAATCGCTGTGGCTGGTTGCTTCAAATCGCGTGCCATGGTGCTGGTGTTGCTGTTGGTGGTGGGATGGACCGACGGGGTGGTGGTGAACGGGCTGAAGCATTGGGCAAACCGGCCCCGCCCCAATCAGGTGGAACCCGCGCGCGTGGTGGATTTAAAGAAGATGAAGCCCCGTTTTCTGGCGGTTTTGCAGCCGCCGGTGGTGCGGATTTCGCAGCCGGAGCTGGGTGTGATCACGGGGCGTTCGTTTCCTTCGGGACATACGGCGGATAATTTTGCGGCGGCGGCGGTGTTGGCTTTGTTTTACAGGAGGGCTGGCTGGCTCTATTTTTTGGTAGCCGTGGCGGTGGGATATTCGCGGATCTATACGGGGTCGCACTGGCCGAGCGATGTGCTGGCTTCGGTATTTCTTGGAACGGGGCTTGGGGTGCTGGGAGTTGCTGTTGCGGAAGGGGCTTGGAGGCGTTGGGGCGGGGATATCGCCCCGGAGTTGTACCGGCGCCACCCGAGTTTACTTGAGAACTGCGCGTTGCAAACAGAGGGGGTCAGATTATGAACCGTTGGTTGCTTGTTTTTTTGTTGGCTTTAACGGGATTGCGCCTTTTTCTGGGAGGCCGGATGGAGCTTTCGCCGGATGAGACGTATTATTACCAGTGGTCGCAGCGGCTGGACTGGGCGTATTACTCGAAGGGCCCCGGAGTGGCGCTGGCGATCCGGGCCGGGACGGCGCTGTTGGGGCCGACCGAAATGGGGGTGCGGTTTTTGAGTCCTTTTCTCGCGCTGGGAACCAGTCTGTGGATTTTCGGTTTGGCGCGACGGATTTATGGAGAATCGGTCGCGATCTGGGCTGTCTTGCTCATGAATGCCACGCCGATTTTCAACGCGGGCGCGATTGTCATGACCATCGACGCGCTCTCGATTTTCTTTTGGGCGGCTGCACTGTGGGCCATTTGGCTGGCGCTGGAACGGGCGCCCAAATTTTCAGGATACTGGCCGTTGGCTGGGTTTTTCATGGGGCTCGGTTTTTTGGCGAAATACACGAACGCCCTGGAGTTGTTTTCGGTGGCTTTGGTGTTGGGATTGACGGCCCAATATCGGCGGGAATTTGCGCGACCCGGTTTTTGGGTGATGCTTGGCGTCTTTGCGCTGGCGGTGATTCCGCCGGTTCTTTGGAATGCGAATCATGACTGGATCACGGTGGAACATTTGCGCAGCCGGGGCGGACTCAATAGCGGGCCGCAATTTCATCCCACGGAGTTGCTCGGTTTTATCGGGCTGCACTTCGGGGTGTATTCTCCCCTGATTTTTGCAGGCATGCTGTGGGCGCTTTGGCGGGGGTGCCGGGAGGGGTGGAGTGATTTTCGATGCAAGTTTCTCGCCCTGTTTGCCCTACCGCTGCTCGTGATGTATTGCGTGCTCTCGCTCAAAAAATGCGGGGAAGCAAATTGGACGGCTCCGGCATTTGTGAGCTTGGGGATTTTGACAGTGGCGTTCTGGCACGAGTGGGCGCAGCGAAGCGGGAAGGCGCGAAAATTTGCAGCGGCGGCACTGGGTTTGGGGCTGGTTGTGAGCCTTTTGTTGGTGGATACCGACTCGGTGCGGCGGCTGGGGATTCACTGGCCTTACAAATATGATCCAAGCGGTCGCTTGCGCGGTTGGGAGACGGTGGCGATCGCGATGAACGATTTGCGGCACAAGATGGAACAGGAAACGGGCAAGCCGCTGTTCTTGATCGCCAACAAATATCAAACCGCTTCGAGTCTCTCGTTCTATCTCCCCGAGAAGCGGGTGGACGGGCCGGGGCATCCGCCGGTTTATATTCCGGAGTCGCAGGCGATTGAGAATCAATACTCCTTTTGGGGTAGGTACGATGAGTTGACGGAGCCGCCGGAAATTGCCCGCGCTATGCTGCCCAAGGTGGAGGATCCGGCCAAACGCGAGGCACTCACGACAGCGCTTAAGGATTTCGACGCCCCAATTCCCTCAAAACAGGATCAGGAGAAGCTGGCAGAACGACGGCGCGGGTTGATCCGTGCCATGCTGGCGATCGATCCCACGCTGCCGATGGAGGAATATTCAAGTGAAGACTGGGGAATCAGCCTTTTTCAAGGGAGGGATGCGCTGTTTGTTACGGATCGATCCGAGCGCGCCCCGTCGGCGATCCAGAAGGGATTTGAGAAGGTGGAGTTGGTCGCGACGTTGCAGGAAGAACGCCGCGGGATGCCATTGCGCTTGATTTGGGTCTTCGCCTGCCATAATTACCACAGCTTACCTCTATGACTCCAACCACGCCCACCGTATCGGTAGTGATCCCGCTTTTTAATGAGCAGGACAATATGGAAACCCTCCAATGCCAGTTGCACTCCGCGTTGAACGGGCTGAATTACGAGATTGTTTTTGTGGACGACGGCTCAAAGGACGAGACGGTTGCCCGGGTGGAGGCCCGGCCCGAGGTGCGCTTGCTGGTGTTTGAAAAAAACGCGGGGCAAAGCGCGGCGATGTACGCGGGGATTCACGCGGCAAGGGGCGAGGTGATTGCACTGCTCGACGGTGATTTGCAAAACGATCCGGCGGATATCAAGATGCTACTCGCGGAGATCGAGAAGGGGGCGGATCTGGTGTGCGGGTATCGGGCCAAGCGCAAGGATACCGTTGTGAAACAAATCACAAGCCGCGTGGCGAATTTTGTGCGAAGCCGGTTCACCAAAGACGGCGTGCGCGACACCGGTTGCACACTCAAGGCGATGCGCCGCGAATGTCGCAACGCGCTGGTGCTGTTTTACGGGATGCACCGGTTTATCCCGGCGTTGGTGAAGGGGGCTGGGTACCGCATTATGGAAATTCCGGTGAACCATCGGCCACGGACGGCGGGTGTGAGCAAGTATGGGTTGGGAAACCGGGCCATCAAGGCAACGGTGGATATGTTCGGTGTGCGCTGGCTGCTTTCGCGGCAGGTAAAATTTCGGGTGAAGTAGGGACACTCTATTGATCTGCCACCCCGTTGGGGTGTGACGTTCGTGGGGGGGTAATCCGGGGGTGTCGCTTCGCTCAACCCCCGGCTATTCGCTGTAAACCCTTCGGGTTAAAGCGTTCCACTTTTCCAAAAATCTGTGTAAATCTGCGCAATCTGCGGATGCCTTTATCTCTGCCTTTATCTTTTCTTTCCCAATCTTTGATTCTGTAATTTGACGCAGGCGACGCAGCCAGTGCTTGCGGATTACACGGGCGGTTGCGAATGGTGGCGTGAATGGAACCCGAACTGGCCCAGGAGGCCGTCGAATCAATGCAAGCCGCACCTGTCGCGGGTGCGGGAAATGAGAAGGAACGCGAGAAATCGGAGCTTCTCGAACGCATGGCCGAAAACGAGGAGATCGGCGAAGTAACTGTAGAGGAAGAGCCGGTTGCCGATGCGTCGCAAGAAAATGAAGTGACCACGGCGGCTGCCGAGACGGCACAAGC
>JAPLTE010000022.1 GCA_026398235.1 Verrucomicrobiota bacterium | reverse complement strand
GCTCTTGCGGGCGGTCTTTTCGCGGTATTCGCGCACCTCGGGCCACTGTTCTTCGGTGGTGATCTCGTCCACCACGCGGTGTTCCGGGGCGAGCACCATGTAGGTCGCGCCAAAAAGCGTGTCGGGCCGGGTGGTGAAAACGGTGAGGCTGCGTTCGCCGCCTTCCAGCTTGAAATGCACCTCCGCCCCTTCGCTGCGGCCGATCCAATTCTGTTGGAGCAGCTTGATCGACTGCGGCCAGTCGAGCCCCTGGAGTTCGTCGATGAGCCGTTGCGCAAATGACGTGATACGCAGCATCCATTGGCGCATCGGGCGGCGCTCCACAGGGAAGCCGCCCACCTCACTCTTGCCGTCGATGACCTCCTCGTTCGCCAATACCGTGCCCAACTCGGGACACCAGTTCACGGGCGCTTCGGAGACGTAGGCCAGCCGGACGCGGTCGGGTTCCGGGCCGGTATAGGTCTCGATCGGCTCGGCTTTGTTGGTCGCCGGGTTAAACCAGGCGTTGTACAGCTTGAGGAAAATCCACTGGGTCCACTTGTAGTAATCCGGGTTACTCGTGGCAATCTCGCGCGACCAATCGTAACCGAACCCGATTTTTTTGAGCTGCTCTTTAAAACGGGCGACATTTTGCGCGGTCGTCACCGCCGGGTGCTGGCCGGTTTTGATCGCATATTGCTCCGCCGGAAGCCCAAACGAATCCCAACCCATCGGATGCAGGACGTTGTAGCCGTTCATCCGCTTGAACCGCCCGATGATATCCGTGGCGGTGTACCCTTCCGGGTGGCCGACGTGCAGCCCCGCACCGCTCGGGTACGGGAACATATCGAGCACGTAATACTTCGGGCGCGAGGCGTCAAAGCCGGGTTCGCCGGGGTTGGCCACGCGAAAAGTGTTGTGCTCCTCCCAATACGCCTGCCATTTGGGCTCGAAAACGTCGAAGGGATACGGTTTGCGTCGGTCGCTGCTCATGAGGGCGCAAACCTTAGGGAAATCACGCAGTGCGAACAACAAGTTTTCGCCAATCGCTCCAAAAGGGGTCGGCTCCACACATCGGGCAAACCCCTACCCATTGATTATCAATTTCTCCCAAGAAAGAACGGTTGCCTGCCGCTCCCTCTCCTCGCTAGAATCCCGGCCATGCTTGATACCGACCCCCGAGTTTCCGCGCCTCTTTCGGCGCGCGAGCCGTTCGCCCAAGCGTACCGGTGGATGCTTTTGGCCCGGCTGCTCGAAGAGAAGCTGGCGAGCCTGTATCGGGGCGGGAAAATCCATGGCGGCGTTTTCCTGGGCAAAGGCCAGGAAGCGTTGAGCGCCTCTTTGGGGATGGCGCTGCGCAAGGGGGATATTTTTGCCCCCTTGATCCGCGATCAAGCCGGTCGGTTCGCCTTTGGGGAAGACATTCTGGATGCCGTGCGCACCTACCTCGGCTCGAAGCTGGGTCCCATGCGGGGCCGCGAGGGGAACGTCCACCGGGGCCGCCCTCGGGAAGGATGCTATCCGATGATCAGCCACCTTGGCGCGATGATCTCGGTGGTTTGCGGCGGATTGATGGCCCGGCGTTTCAAAGGGGAAACCGGCGTGGTGGGCGCGACCTGCATTGGCGATGGCGGCACTTCCACGGGCTCCTTCCATGAGGCGCTGAACCTCGCGGCGGTGGAAAAGCTTCCACTGGTATTGGTCGTCGCCAACAACCAATTTGCCTATTCCACGCCCAATTCCAAACAGTTTGCCTGCAACGATCTCGTGGACCGGGCTGCCGGATACGGCATCGACGGCCACAAGGTGGATGCCACCGAATTGGACGCCTGCCTGGACGTTGTGGGCCGGGCCGTGGAACGCGCCCGCACCGGGCACGGACCTCAACTGATTGTCGCCACCCTGCTCCGGCTGGCCGGGCATGGCGAACACGACGACGCGAGTTACATCGAAGCGGAACTCAAGGAATCCGCACTCGGGCGCGATTGCCTGCGCGAAGCCGAATGCGCCCTGCTGGAGCGCCAATGGGCTTCGGCTGCCGAGCTGGATGCGTGGCGCGAGGAGGCGTTGCGGCAGATCGAGGAGGCGGTTGCAACCGTTCAACGCGAACCCGCACCGGACCCGAACGCCGAAAACTGGTGTGCCCTTTCCACCCCTCACCTGGACGACACTTTTGGACATTAGTTTGCCCGCGCTGCAATGATCACCTACCTCGAAGCCATTCGCGAAGCCCAGGCCAAGGCCCTGGCGGACGATCCCCGCGTCTATATCTATGGGCAGGATGTGGGCTCGTTTGGCGGCGCGTTCAAGGCCACCAAAAACTTGGCCAAAGAATTCCCCGGCCGCGTGCTCGACGCGCCGATCAGCGAAGACGCGATGGTCGGCTCTGCCATCGGCGCGGCGATTGAGGGAATGCGCCCGATCATCGAAATCCAGTATGCGGATTTCTCCACGCCCGGCTTCAACCAGATCGTCAACCACGCGGCGACCCTCTTTTGGCGCACCGAGGTTTCATGCCCCATCACCATCCGGCTCCCGTCCGGCGGGACGGCGGGTTCCGGGCCGTTCCACAGCCAGAGCATGGAGGGACTCTATGCCCATTATCCCGGCCTGGTGGTGATGACCCCCGCAACGGTGGAAGATGCCTACTCGATGCTGCTCGAAGCGGTGGCCATCGACGACCCGGTGATCTTTTGCGAGCACAAATACCTCTACTACCATTTGAAGGCGGAAGGGTTACCCACCGAAGCCCTCCCCGTGGGCAAGGCGCGGATCGCCCGCCAGGGCCGCGACATCACCGTGGTCACTTACAGCGCGATGGTCCATGAATGCCTCGCGGCGGCGGAAGACCTCGTGGCCGAGGGATACGAAGTGGAGGTGGTCGATTTGCGTTCCATCAAACCGCTCGACACCGACACCGTGCTCGCCAGCGTCGCCCGGACCGGTCGGCTCCTGGCCGTCGGCGAAGCCTGGCCGTGGGGCGGCGTCACGGCGGAAATCCTCGCCCGCGTTGCCAGCGAAGGGTTTGGGCTTTTGGATGTGCCCCCCCGCCGGCTCAACGCCAAAAACACGCCCGTTCCTTATCACCCCAACCTCTGGGGAACCCACCGCCCGACAGCCCAAACCGTCGCCCGCGCCCTGCGCGAACTGCTCAGACTTTGACGCAGGCCCATTACCCGCACAGAAAAAACAAAATCAGGAAACCATGAAACCAAGAAAAGAAGAGAATGGCTCCTCTACCGAGACAGGAGACGCTTTGCTCCTTTCCTTTCCTGGGTTATCCCCTCGCAAAGCTCGGGGCTCCGCAACAAGACTCCGCTGCGCTTCGTCTACACGAAACCGCTATCGCGGTAAGGCGGTCCTGGCTTCCTGATTCATCCTGAACTCTTTCCATTCCGATGCCGCAGATACCCATCATCATGCCCCAGCTCGGCGAGTCCATCGCCGAGGCCACCATCGTCCACATCGCCGTGCAAGTGGGCGACCAGGTCGAGGCCGACCAGGACGTGATCGAAGTGGAAACCAACAAAGCCGTCATGAGCGTCACCACGCCCTGCCCGGGCCGCGTCGGTTGCATCCTCGTCGAAGCCGGACAGAGTTATACCGTCGGGGCCATCCTCGGCTACCTGGAAGCCACCGAAGAAGACGCCATCCGCCACGGGCTCGATGTGCCCGCCCCCGCCGAAGCGGTTGCTGAAATCGCCGGGGCTGATGGAGGGCAACCCGATGCCTGCCCCGCGACCACCCAGCCCGCCGCCGTCCAACCGACCGTGCGCGGCCTC
Organism: Verrucomicrobiota bacterium; assembly: GCA_026398235.1. Lineage (GTDB taxonomy): Bacteria > Verrucomicrobiota > Verrucomicrobiia > Chthoniobacterales > Chthoniobacteraceae > UBA695. The sequence goes on along the minus strand of JAPLTE010000022.1, from coordinate 35,248 downwards.
CCCGTGCCGGCCCACGCTGCGGGAGCCAGCTACATGTCCCCCCGGATGAAGGCGCGCATGAACGAACTCGGCCTCCATGCCGCCGACCTCGCCGGGATTGCGGGCAGCGGGGCGGCGGGGCGCGTGACCATTGAGGATTTCGAGCATTTCCTCACCCAACTGGAAAATCTAACCATCACCCCCGCCTCTCCCATGCGCGTGGCCGTGGCCGATGCCATGCGGCGCAGCGCCACGCGCCCGATCGCGACGGCGGGCGTCCCGCTGATTCTCGATGCCGTGCTCGCTCATCGCAAACAGGCGAACCCAAAACCCGGTCCGGCATTGTACGCCCTCCGCGCGCTCGGGATCGCTCTATCGGAAAACAGCGCCCCTGCGGGCCGACTCGTGGGCGACCGGATCGCGCACCCGCCCGCCATCGACATCGGGTTTGCGGTGGAAGTGGAGGACGGCGTGCTCGTTCCTGTATTGCGCAGCGTGGATACCACGCGGCTGTCCGATCTTGTGCCGCGCTACAACGAGTTGGTCGAACTCGCCCGGCAACGTCGCCTCCCCCCGGCGGCTTCCGGCGGTTCCGTCGCCACCGTCACAAATTTCGGCACCTTCGGGCTCACCTGGGCGACCCCCATTCCGCTCCCGGAACAGACGCTCGTGCTCGGCTTGGGCGCAGGCCGTGTTGTCCCGCAATGGAACGAGGCGAAGCAACTCTTCGAGCCAGCCACCGAAGCACAACTGACCCTCAGCTTCGACCATCGCGTGCTCGACGGCGGCGCCGCCGGCCGGTTGCTGGGCCGCGTGGTGGAACTGCTGGGCGACCCGGCGCAGTTGTAGGCACTCCTACTCCACGTCCAGCAGCGCCGCGACTTGTCCCGCCACGTCGCCGGTCCGCATCAACGCTTCTCCCACAAGCAGCGCGTTGACTCCCGCCCCAAACACACGCCTTGCGTCGGCCTGAGTCTTGATGCCGCTTTCGCTCACCAGGATCACCTCCTCGGGCACCTCTTCGCTGATGATCTCCGTGGCGCGCAGATCGACCTCAAACGTGGTCAAATTCCGGTTGTTGATCCCGATCAGGCGCGCGCCACATTCCAAGGCGCGATCCAGCTCCGGCAAGGTGTGGACTTCCACCAGCACGTCCAATCCCAACGTGATGGCCGTTTCATGGAGCCGCTCCAAATCCGGTTGGTCCAGCGCGGCCACAATGAGAAGAATCGCGTCGGCCCCGGCCACCGCCGCCTCGAAGATTTGCGCCTCGTGCAGGATGAAATCCTTGCGCAACGCGGGGAGCGCGATGGCATTGCGAACCTGGGTCAGGTAACGGAGATTGCCCTGGAAAAACTTCTCGTCTGTGAGCACCGAAACCGCATGCGCCCCAGCCGCTTCGTAGGCTTGCGCGATCGCCACAGGATCGAAGTTCTCGACGATCGTCCCCACCGAGGGCGACGCCTTTTTGACTTCGGCGATCAACCCCAAAGCCTCCGGGCCTTGGTCGATGGCAGCGGCGAATCCCCGGTAATCGTTGCGCAGCAAAGCCGCCGCGCGCAGATGCTCCACGCGCGGGAGCAGCCGGGCGATCTCCGTGCGTTTCTGGTCGAGGATGGTTTGCAGACGATTCATGGCGCGCCGAATAGAGCAGTTTCGAGGGAACAGGAAAAGAATTTAGCCCAAAAAAGCGCAAGAGGCGCAAAAAGGGGCGAGCGGGAGCGCTCCCGTCCCATCGCGCCCGGAGGTCGCGATCCACCAGCGAATCGCAAAGGGGAATCCAAAGGTGGATCGACCGCTCCGCGGGCGATTCCGGTTTTTAGGTTGCATTGTGCGGCATGTGGTATAAACGGCTCCATCATGTCCATCCCGCCCGAGCTTCTCGACCTGCTGCGCTGCCCCAAAACCGGCCAGCGCCTGGTGCTTGCCCCGCTCCATCTGCTCGAACAACTCGAAGCCAAACGCTGCGCGGGGACGCTTGTTGTTGATGCCCCGCAGCCGCAATGGAACTCCGGCGGGCCTTTGGAAGCCGTATTGGTCCGCGAAGACGGCCAAGTCGGCTATCCGGTGCAGGGAGGCATCCCGATCCTCCTGCCCGACCACGGATTCAAGCTCGCGCCACACCCATAAAAGAGGAGGGAAAAATCAGGAACTCAGGAACTCAGGAGGGGAACAAGCTTACAAGCATCTCTCCTTTTCCTGATTTCCTGACTTCCTGATCCTCTTCTTCTTAATAAATACCCATTCCACGCGATTTCTGCTCCCTGAGTTCCAGATTTGCATTTCCCTTTGATCCACGGCAAATTGGCCCCGGTTTTTCCATCCATGCCCGCACCCGCCATTTCGATCCGCAACTTGACGAAAGTGTATCCCATCCCGTTCAAGCGGGAGCGGGTCACGGCCGTTCATGATTTGACCCTCTCGGTGGAGCCGGGCCAGGTCTATGGGTTGCTCGGGCCCAACGGCTCCGGCAAGAGCACGACAATGAAGATCCTGCTCGGGCTGGTGCCCGCCTCTTCGGGCAGCACGCAAATTTTTGGACGCGATTCCGCGCTCGTCGCAAGTCATGAGGAAGTCGGTTACCTGCCCGAGAATCCGTATTTTTACAAATACCTCACCGGCGAAGAAACGCTCCGGTTCTATGGCAAACTCTGCGGTTTGCGCGGGGCGGTCCTGCGCGACCGGGCGCGCGATTTGTTGAAACTTGTGGGGCTTGAGAACGCGGCGGACCGTCGGATCGGCGGTTATTCCAAAGGGATGCTCCAGCGGATCGGCTTGGCGCAGGCGCTCGTGCAGGAACCGCGTTTGCTGGTGCTCGACGAACCCACGGCGGGAGTGGACCCGGCGGGCTCGCGCGAGATTCGCGACCTCATTTTGGAATTCAAGAACCGGGGCATCACGATCCTGCTCTGCTCTCATCTGCTGGGTCAGGTGCAGGAGATATGCGATCGCGTAGGCATCCTCCACAACGGACGACTCGTCCGCGAGGGGCCGCTGGAGTCCCTCATCTCCATTGAGAACCAGACGCAGCTTATTTTTGAAAATGCTTCACCCGATCTGCTGGCCCGCTTCGAAGCTGAGGCCGCGGCCTGCGGAGCGCGGCTGGTGGAAAAAAGCCAGCCTCACACCACGCTCGAACGGTTTTTCCTGGAGGTGACGAAATGAAACCCGTGCAACCCCGGCACACCGCTTTTTCTCCGGCCCGCGTAAACGCCATCGTCGGCAACACGCTCCTGGAACTGGTGCGCCAAAAGGTGTTCTATTTCCTGCTGATCTTCGCCGTGGTGCTCATCGGCGCTTCCTTTTTCATGGGCTTTTTGCGGCCGGAATTGCAATTCCAGGTTCTCAAAGATGTGTCGCTCGGGGCGATGTCCGTTTTCACGTGGCTGCTGGCAGTGCTGGCCACGGCGATGTTGCTGCCCAAGGACATCGAAGACCGGACGCTCTACACGATCCTCGCCAAACCGGTCCACCGCTTCGAGTATCTCCTCGGCAAACTCTTGGGCGTGCTGCTGCTGCTGGGGATTGCGATGGGGGTGATGAGCGGGATGTTCGCGGCGGTCCTCTTCCTTAAAGAACAGCTCATGATTGTCGAGTCCATCCGGGAAACGCAGTTGACCGACCCGGCACAAATCGCGGAGCTCGTGCGCAATGTGAAAGCCTCGGCCTTCACCTGGTCGCTCGTGCCGGGGGTGATCGCCATTTATTTAAAAGCGGCGATCTTCGCCTCGCTCACGCTGTTGATCTCGACTTTCGCTTCGTCGTGGATCTTCACCATTGTCGTTTCCGTTGCGGTTTACTTCATCGGCCATCTCGTGCCGATTGCCCGGGAATACGCAGTAGGCGGAGGGAACGCCTGGTTTGCCCGGGATCTTTGCGCCGTGATCGCCCGGATTTTCCCGGATTTGCAGCTTTTTAATCTGGCCGACGACATCCTGGCCGGCAATTCCATCGCCCCAGGGCTTTTCCTGCAAACCGTCGGGCTCGGGTGTCTCTATGTCGCCGTCTACACATGGCTGGCCTATTTGATGTTCGCCAAAAAAGAGCTGTAACCATCGCGAACCGGTTCTCGAAGATGTCCAGACTCCCCCATAATGCTTGTCATCCCGAACGCGCTATGCCCGGGATGACACGCGCTGAAAACCCCCTGTCGCCGAGGGAAAGAGTATGAACCGGATCGCCGCCGTCCTCGTCGCCCTGCTCGTTTTCGGAGCGGCAAAGCTCCCTTTGGAACAGTCCCTCCACAATGCCCACCGCGCCGCCTATTTTCACAGCGCCACCCTCAACCTCACCCTGCGGGAGCAAATCGGGCAGGGAGCTTTCCTGGCCGCGTTGAGCGGGTTTCGGGGAGTGATCGCCGATTTCCTCTCCCTGCAAGCCGCTGCGGCATGGGAAAACACCCAATGGAGCCGGGTGATCTTTTTATACAACCAAATCACCACGCTCCAGCCGCGCAGCACCCTGAACTGGGAAATGGGGGCGTGGTATATGGCGTTTGATGCCGCACAGGCTGCTCTCGACGACCCGAAACAGCCCCGGCAAACATTGCGCGAAAAAGCGCGGCGTGCGTTTATTCAACAAGGACGCGAGTTTCTGGAACGCGGCATTCGCAACAATCCGGACCGGTCCGTGCTCTACAACCGGCTCGGTTTCCTGCTGATGGAAAAAACGAATGACCACCTCGGCGCCTCCCAAGCGTATGCCAAAGCCGCCGAGTTCCCGGACTGCATGGGGTACGAAAAGCGGTTTGCCCTTTACGAACTCTGCCGGGTCCCCGGCAGGGAATCCGAGGCGTATAAGCTTCTGCTGAAGCTGTACTGGAGCGGTCCATCAGAACGCACGCCGATGCTGCTGAGCCGAATCCAGGCGTTGGAAGAAAAACTGCACATTCCTCCAGAGCAAAGGGTTTACAAACCGGCCGCAAAGACGCAATAATACACGTACATACAAGATCAGCGGCCACCCATGCGTTTTGCAATTTTTGGTGATATCCATGCGAATCTAGAAGCGTTGCAAGCCGTTTTGGCCGACGCCAAGGAATGCGGCTGCACGCATCACGCCTGCATCGGCGACGTGGTCGGCTACAATGCGAATCCGCATGAATGCCTGAATATTATTCGCGAACTGGGCTGCCCCGTCGTGAAAGGCAACCATGACGAACAGGCGCACCTCACGGATTCGCGCGATATTTTCAACCCGCTCGCCGATGCCGCGATTCGCTGGACTCGCGAGCAACTCACCGAGGACGATAAATGCTGGCTGGCAAGCCTGCGGCTCATACGCCAGGTGCGGGATTTCACCATCGTCCACGCCACGCTGGATATGCCCCACCAGTGGGGATACGTTTTCAACCAGCTCGACGCCGCCGCGAGTTTCAATTACCAGTACACCAACGTCTGTTTCTACGGCCACACCCATGCCCCCCGCGCTTTCGTTCGGGATGAGATCGTGCGCCCGGTTCCGCTCGAAATGCTGCACATCGAGCCGGGCAAAAAATATTTCATCAACGTCGGCAGCGTGGGCCAGCCGCGCGATGGGGATTGGCATGCCTCCTACTGCATTTACCACGCCGACAAAAATCTCGTGGAACTGCGCCGGCTCGAGTACGACATCAACACGGCGCAAGATAAAGTGGTCGAAGCCGGGTTGCCCCAACGGCTCGCCGATCGCTTGGCGCTGGGCAATTAGCCATGTCCCCCCGCTCGATTCTCGTCGTCAAACCCAGTTCGCTGGGCGACGTCGTCCACACGCTTCCGGCAGTCGCACTCCTCAAGCGCGCTTACCCTCAAGCCCGGCTGCGTTGGATCGTCAACCCGGAATGGGCTCCCCTGCTCGAAGGTAACCCGGACGTGGACGAAATCGTGCTTTTTCCACGACGCGAACTCAGCGGCTCGGTTCTCAAACAGTTTCGCTGGCTGCGCGCCACGGGAGCCGCCTACCGGAGCGATCTCGTGCTGGATTTCCAGGGACTCCTGCGCAGCGCCCTTATCGGGCGTTTTTGTCGGGGCGGCGCGTTCTTCGGCCTCTCCGATGCCCGTGAGGGAGCCCGCTATTTTTACGACCGGACGGTCCCGGTCGCCAGGGAGCACGCGGTGAACCGCTATCTCCATCTCGTGGCCGCGCTCGGCATCGACACCACCGGCCCGCTCACCTGGAATCTCCCCATCGGAAGCCGCCCCGCCGGGTTCGATTTGGAAGAGCCGTTTGTGTTGCTGCACCCGTTCGCGCGCGGCGAAGGCAAATCGCTTTCCGCCGAAGAAGCCGTCGCTTTTGCCGAAGCGCTCCCCTGCCCGGTCGTGCTGGCCGGGCGCGCCAACGTCACCGTTCCCAAAATGAACGGCAAACACGTCGATCTGCTCAACCGAACGACGCTTTCCGAGCTCATCTGGCTGATCCGGCAAGCGCGCTTTGTGGTGAGTGTCGATAGCGGCCCGATGCATATCGCCGCGGCGCTCACGCCGCATCTTCTCTCCCTGCACACCTGGAGCGATCCCGCGCTGGTCGGACCCTGCCGACCCGAAGCGTGGGTTTGGAAAGACCGCACGTTATTCCAAATGCGCCAAATGCAGACGCCCCCTTCGCCTGCGCAAAAGCCGACTACCGCGCCGGACCTCGCTGCCGTCGCGGGGCATGTGGCCGGGTGGATTGCGTAGGTTATCTGCGGCTGCCTTTTTTGCGGGACGCAGGAGCGGTGCTGCCGTCTTCCTTTATCACATTTCCCTGGGCATCGTAGGCGACAACCGTTGTGCGTCCCTTCGCGTCGCGGGTAAAAACGAGTCGGCGCAACAGCACACCATTGGGGGTTTTTTCGATCTGCTCGCTCACGCGCCCGAGCGGATCGTAGCTGAACGCCACCCGCGAAACGATCACATCTTTGGCGTTGTATACCACGCCTTCCACTTCCCGCCCTTGCTCGTCGAGCGTATAGACGCAACGTTGGAGCAGTTTCTTGGAGGAATCGAAGGCCTTGGTTTCCGAGGTGTGGTTGTCGATGTCTTTCTGCGTGTCGGTGCGCGTTCCATCCCCATGGAGCGTGGAGGTGACTTTAATGGGGGCACCCCCCTCTTGGGAATACCCGGTGGTGGCGCAAACCAATAGCAGGATCAAAGCGAGGCGTTTCATAAATTAGGCAGGCACTCCGTTTTCGTGCTGAGTAAATTGTAAGTCATACAACCGCCGGTAATTCCCGCTCTGCTCGAAGAGTTCCTCATGGGTTCCCTTTTCCACAATGCGTCCGTCCACCATGCTGACAATCTGGTCGGCTTTTAAAATGGTGGAGAGCCGGTGGGCGATGGCAATCACAGTACGCCCGGCGGCCAGACGTTCAAGGGCGAGTTGGATTTTTTGTTCGGATTCAGAATCCAACGCGCTGGTGGCTTCGTCGAGCAGCAAAATCGGCGCGTTTTTCAGCAGGGCGCGGGCGATGGCGACCCGCTGCTGCTGGCCGCCGGAAAGCATGCACCCTTTGTCGCCGACCACGGTTGCATACCCATTGGGCTGAGCGCAAATGAAGTCATGCGCAAACGCCTGCTCGGCGGCGGCGTACACCTCCTGGTCGGTCGCGTCGAGCCTCCCATAGCGGATGTTCTCCATAATGGTGGTATGAAACAAAAACGTATCCTGCGTGACGATGGCGATGTTTTTGCGCAACGAGGCCTGGGAAACCGCGCGCAGATCGTGGCCGTCCATGCGGATCGAGCCCGCCTGCGGATCATAGAACCGCAGCAACAGGCTCAGTATGGTGCTCTTGCCCGCGCCACTCTGGCCCACAAGGGCGTACGTCTTGCCGGATTCGATCTTGAGATTGATCTCTTGAATCGCAGGGGGCAGGTCGGCGCGGTAACTGAAGGAAACGTCCTCAAACACCACATCGCCGCGCACCCGGCCCAGTTCGATGGCATCGGGAGCATCCTGAATCTCAGGCTTGATCTGCATCAGTTCAAAAATCCGCTCCGTGGAGACCAGCGCTTTTTGAAGCTGGAGGTGGATCTTGCTGAGCTTTTTCACGGGGTCATACATCATGAAAAGCGCAGAGACCAACGCGAGGAACGTCCCGGCGGAAATCCCCCGCACGCCCACATACACGAGCGCCATCATCACCCCCACCGCCGAGACCGCCTCAATAATCGGGCCGACAATTTCAATGGCTCTGCGCACCTTGATGGCGACCTTAAATTGATGATTGCCCGCCTCCTCGAATTGCCCGATGGCGTGCTTTTCGCGCGCGAGAGCTTTGACCACGCGCACTCCCGCAAACGCTTCCTGCAAGATCACCATCATCATGCCAGCTTGGGCCTCTTCGGAGCCGCCAGCCCGGCGGACTTTTCTTCCAAAGACGGAAATGGGAATGAGGCAGACGGGGAAGAGAATCAGGCTGATGATCGTAAAGCGCCAATCCAGGTAGAGGAGCACGCCAATGGAGGTAATCACCGTGACCGGCTGGGTGACCACATCCGCGCTGACTTGCGAAAGCGCCGCCTGCGCCATCCGGGAGTCATTCATGATATGGCCGATCAACACCCCCGAATGCCGCGTGTTAAAAAACGAGAGCGGCTGAATCATGATTTTCCGGAACAGATCGTTGCGGATGTCGTTGAGCAGCTTCAGACTGACCCAGGAGATATAATAGGTGTTCAGGTAGCCCAAAACGCTCCGGATCAACATGACCGTGGGAATCAACGCACAGATCCAGATCATCGTGTTCACCGCAGGACCGTGGTTGAGCAGTTCCTTGCCGACATGCTTGGAACCATCGGGAAAGATGTGATCCGCGACCCGTTTGAGCGTCAACGGCACCATCGAATTACTGAAGCCCGCGCCGACACCGCAGGCCAGGCCCAGGATAAAACGCGCTTTGTAGGTCGCAAGATACGGGAGGAGCTGTTTGTACGGAACCCACATCCGGCGCAGCAGTTCGCGCATCGGAATCTTGGGCATCTGTTTGGATTTCTTGCTCATGAATGGGAAAAATGCGCCGTTTGGAGGCGCTGCGTGAGCGAGCTTATAGCACCCAGCACCGCCTCCGTCGATAAATCGCTCAGCGGGCACGGCTTTGCCCGCGGTTCAAATTGTGTAAGCGGCTGCGCCTGCCCGGCATATAAAACCAAAGCCCGATCATGCCGGGGCCGCCAGGCGAAAGGATTCGTCTCGCCAAAAAGCGCAATCTGAGGGGTGCCGAAGGCGGCTCCGAAATGCACCGGGGCGGAATCCATGCTCATCAAAAGGGTTGCCCCTCGGATGAGGACTGCCAATCCAAGCAGGTCCGCTTTTCCCGAGCCGTCCCGCCACGGAGTGCGCAGTTTTGCGCGAATGGCCTGGAGATGCGCCTGCTCAAATGCGGCGCTGCTGCCCGTCACCAAGCATGGCAAACCGAGTTCCCCCTGGACATGGTCTATAATGGTGGCCCACCGTTCCGGCAGCCAGTATTTTTCCGCGCGCGCCGTTCCGGGGTGCACCACGGCGTAGCGCCCCTCGATGCCCGCCTCGGAGAGAATCCGCGCCGCGCTTTCTTCCGCGCCGGAGGGAAGATGCAGCGTGACCGGCACGTCGCGCCGCTCAATCCCCAACGGCGCAAGCAGGTCGAGATGATGGTCGATGGTGTGGTTCTCCCGCACGCTCGAATCCACAAATGCGTTGAAAGCGAGTTGGCGATGCCGGGAGCGTTTGACCCACCCCCAGGTAATCCGGCGTGGGGCGCGCGAAAGCAGGCTGAAGAAAGCGGAACGGTCGTTGCCGGTGAAATCGAGGCAGAAATCAAACCCGCCCCGGGCCAATCGGGCGAGGAGTTGGAGATTCGGGCGCCTATACCGAAACACCAGCGTCTCATCCACACAAGGCAGCGCCGGGACCAATCCCTCGCAATTTTCCAAGATACAAAGGGTCAGGTGCGCATCGGGAAACGCCTGCCGCAACGCCAGCAAAGCGGGCGTGGTCAGGATCAGGTCACCGATGCGTTTGAGCTTGAGGATGAGGATCTTCATCAGGAACCCCCTTGCAATAGGAAGCAAGGGTGATGCTTTCTTGTTTTATTTGGAAACGCTAACCTTTATCTTCTGGCTCACATGTTTTCAAGCGTTCCTCAGTTTTTCCCCCATGCTCCCGCGCTGCATGAAAGTCAAAAGAGAATCTGGAACTCAGGAACTCAGGAGAAGAACGGTGCATTGGGTTTCTCCCGGCAGAGCCTTTCTTCCCCTTCGAGCCTTCGTGGCTTCGTGCCTTCGTGTGAAAAACAAGAAGCCTCCCGTTTTCATTCGGCGTGGCACCCCGGAAAATGAATATCGGGCTTGTCAGGCGGGGATATTCGGCCACGGGCGGTGCGGAAGCTTATCTGAAACGGTTCGCGCAAGCGCTCCTCGCCTCCGGGCAGGATTGCACCCTCTTCACTTCCGCCGACTGGCCTGCAAAAGAGTGGCCCGGCACACGGATCGCCACCGTCCCCGGCTCGAACCCCGTGGCCTTCGCCAACGCTTTGGAAAAAGCACGGGCCGCCACCCCTTGCGATTACCTCTTTTCCCTTGAACGCCTCTGGGCATGCGACGCCTACCGGGCCGGGGATGGGGTCCACCGGGCCTGGCTCAAGCGGCGGGACCGCATGGAGCCGTCCTGGAAACGCTGGACGCGCGGGCTCAACCCCAAACACCGGCAATTGCTCGCTCTGGAAGCGCGCCTCTTTTCAAGCGAGGGGGCGGGGATCGTCATCGCCAACTGTCGCATGGTCAAAGAGGAAATCGTGCGCGAATACGGCTATCCCGCCGAGCGGATTCACGTGGTCTACAACGGACTCCCCGTGTCGAACGCGCCCAGCGCGGAGTTGCGCGCACAAACCCGCGCCCAACTCGGGCTCGCCGCATCCGATTACGTGATGCTCTTTGCCGGGAGCGGTTGGGAGCGCAAAGGGTTGGCGACCGCGATCCAAGCCGTGCAGCAACTCAACGCCGCGTGCCGCCCGTTGCTGCTGGTAGCCGGGAAAGGGAGCGGGTATCAACCCAGCGAACGGGTTCGGTTCTTGGGACCCGTCCGGCAAATGGCCGCGTGTTATGCCGCCGCGGATCTCTTCGTGCTGCCCACGCTCTACGATCCGTTCTCCAACGCCTGTTTGGAAGCGCTCGCCGCCGGGCTCCCCGTGATGACCACCGCCGCGAACGGTTTTTCGGAAATTCTTCAGCCAGGAATCGAGGGCGAAGTTCTCGAAGACCCGATGGATTCGGCCGCTCTCGCGCGCGCCATGAAAGCCTGGAGCGACCCGGCGCGGCGGGACACAATCCGGCCGCGCCTCCTAGAACTGGAAGCCAATCTGCGCAACACCCTTGCGGCAATCGGTCAGTGATCTGCGATGTGCGGAGCCGCCCCCACGAGACGAGAAGGAGTCTTAAGCTCCCGCGAGCGGCTGCTGTTGGGTGAGGCAATGGAACGCGCCAAGACCCCAGATGAGATCGCGGCAGTCGATGCCGATCACTTTGCGCGTCGGGAAGACCGTTTGCAGAACCGATAACGCCCAGCCGTCCGCGCTGTCCCCAAAGGTCGGCAACAGCACCACTTTATTGGCGATATAAAAATTCGCGTAGCTGGCCGGGAGCCGCTTGCCATCGCGAATGATTTTCCCCGGCATCGGCAGCACATGGACTTCCAGCGGCGAGCCGTCTTCGGCGTCCATTTCGCGCAGCTTGGCCAGGTTTTCGTGGAGCGGTTCGTAGTTGGGATCGTCCTCCTGGTCCTCAACGCACGTGACGATGGATTTGTGCCCCACAAACCGCGCGAGATCGTCCACATGCCCATCGGTGTCGTCGCCTTCAATGCCGTCCCCCAGCCAGAGGAAATTCGTAACCCCAAGAAAATCGCGCAATTTCTGCTCGATCTCCGCCTTGGTCAGGTCCGGGTTGCGGTTCGGGTTAAGGAGGCAGGAACTGGTGGTCAAAATCGAGCCGGTGCCGTTGACGTCGATGGAGCCGCCTTCCAACACCATGCCGGGATGGAACACCTCGAACCCGAGCGCCTTGCCGATCTCGGTCGGCACCACGTCATCCAAATCAAACGGCGGGTATTTCCAGCCCCACGCATTGTAATCCCAATCGATAATCGCCGGTTTGGAATCGCCCGGGCGCGTCAGGAAAATCGGGCCGTGATCGCGGCACCACGGCTCGTTGGTCGGGATGTGGAAAAAGCGCACATGCGGAGTGCGCGCGCGGTGGCGACGCAACGCCTCGCGCACCTCGCGTTCGTGGTCCGGGCCGGAGACGTTGATGCAGACGCGTTCGGAGTCGGCAAGGGCATCCACCATTTTCGCCAGCACGGGCGGGATGGAGTCGAACGAGCCGGGAAAGCTGCTGCCGTCGCGCCGGGGCCAGGAGAGCCAGGTGGCCTCGTGCGGTTCCCATTCAGCGGGCATCCGGTACCCGAGTTGGGCCGGGGTCGGCACAGCGGAATCGGGTGCGGTGGAAGGGGATTGGTTTTCGGGAGAAGTCATATCAAATCGAGAAGGGTTCTACTGGTCGAGAAAGCGTTGGGTGATGCCGGAATAAGCGTCCACACGGCGGTCGCGCAGGAAGGGCCAATGGATGCGCTGCTGGTCAATAGCTGCAAAATCCAATTCCGCAAACAGAATCTCCTCCCGGTCCGCGCTGGCCTTGGCAATGACCCGGCCATCCGGGGCCGCCACGAAACTCTGGCCCCAAAACTCGATGCCAGGCCCCCCGTTGGGAGCCTCATGCCCGACCCGGTTTGCCGCCGCCACATAGCAGCCGTTGGCAATCGCATGCGAACGCTGGATCGTTTCCCAGGCATCGTGCTGGCGCTCGCCGAATTCCGCTTTTTCCGCCGGGTGCCAGCCGATCGCGGTGGGGTAAAATAAAATCTGCGCCCCGTGCAAGGCCGTGAGGCGCGCGGCCTCGGGATACCATTGATCCCAGCAGACACAGACCCCGATTTTTCCGAACCGCGTCTCCCAAGCCCGAAAACCGAGGTCACCGGGCGTGAAATAAAATTTTTCGAGATACAGCGGATCATCCGGGATATGCATTTTGCGATAGCTGCCGAGGAGCGTTCCGTCGGCGTCGATCACCACCGCCGTATTGTGGTAAAGGCCCGGGGCGCGCTTTTCAAAAAGCGAGGCGACAATCACCACGCCGTGCGTTTTGGCCGCCTCGCACAACGCCTCGGTCGAGGGGCCGGGGATCGGTTCCGCAAGGCTGAAATAGTCGTGGTTTTCGACCTGGCAAAAATAAACAGACCGGAAAAGCTCCTGCAAACAAACGATGTTCGCCCCTCCGCGAGCCGCTACGCCGATCCGGGCAAGGGCCTTCGCCAGATTCTCGGACGCAACGCTGGAACAGCTCGTTTGCACGAGAGCGAGTTTCAGTTTGGAGGGAGCGGTGGGCATCGGGAACGCAAAATAGCTTAAAACCAATCGCTGGGGAGAACTTTTTTGCTGCAAAAAGCGGGAATTTTTTTAAAGAAAAAATGCGGTTTTGGCTTGCCTGCTGAACGATTGTGGCGGGTGGGGCGGGCATAATTCCATATAGGTGCAAGCGCCGCTCCGGCGGATCGCGACCTCGGGCGCGATGGGGGTGCGCCTGCCATGTCTCTATTTTCAACGCCACATCCCTCCGGAATCGCCCGCGGAGCGGTCGATCCACCCGCCTCCGTCTGCGGATAGCATTTCGGGCCATCGGAGCACTCGACAACCGGGGGCGAACGATTATCTTTCCTGCTCGTATGATTTTCCGAAAATTTGCTCCCTTCGCCGCAATGCTGCTCGGCCTGGCCATCCCGCTTTCCGGCATGGCTCAAGAAAACGCGGCGCCCAACAAACCAGATACCACCCAAATGAAAGACATCCGCATCGTCATGAAAACCGGCAAAGGCAACATCGAACTCACGTTGTTCCCCGCGCAAGCCCCCGTCACCTGCGCCAGCTTCCTGAACCTGGCCAAGCAAGGCAAGTATGATGGAATCGTATTCCACCGCGTGATCCCGAATTTCATGATCCAGGGCGGCGACCCGACCGGCACCGGCCGCGGCGATCGCGGTTACAAATTTGAAGACGAATGCAAGCCGACCCTGCGCTTTGACAAGCCGGGTCTGCTCGCCATGGCCAACGCCGGCCCCGGCACCAACGGCTCGCAATTCTTCATCACCCACGTCCCCACCCCGTGGCTCGACGGCAAGCACACCATCTTCGGGGCGGTCACCCAAGGCCAGGACGTGGTGAACGCGGTGGCTCAGGGCGACAAGATCACCGGCATCGACATTCTCGACCCCGTGGATGAGCTCTTCGCCGCCAAAGCCGACCGCATTGCCCAGTGGAATGCGGCGATGAAATAGCCGCCCCGTCCATTGAAACGTCCAATTTCGGGGAACGCAGCCGTCCCGGTTGCGTTCCCCGAGTGCACGCCTCAAAACAGTGGGCGCGTGCAAAATGCTTTTGACACGGCGAGGCGTTTCGTCTAAGCCAGAGGAGTTCCAGTATCCCAAGAAATCTAATCCCCAGTTCCAACTCCCATGAAGAGACTTCTTTCCGCCCTCCTGACCGCCCTGTTTTTTGCCTCTCCCGCTTTCGCCCTCGTAGGTGGGCCTTGGGACGCCAATGTTCCGGGAAACCCAAATCCGGTCAACCCCAGTAATGCCGATGGGGCATTTCAAGGGACTATCAAGGGTCAAAACCTGGCTGGAATCATCCGCTTTGGAACCTCCACATCAGCGCAAATTGCCACGCCGGGCTTCTGGACCTACACCGTCACGGGAACAGGCACGAACCAGGTCATAACGGAAGTTTATACTCCAGGAACCAGTGCAGGCGCTGCATCGATATTTTATGGAGGCGGTATTTCTTTGGCTAATGTGGATGCGACCATCGATTTAGGAGCACGCCAGATTGCTGGCGTCATAGACGGCGCCAGTACCCGCGCTGCAATTCTGATGGTAACAGCCCCCCTCAAGGCCAGCCCGAATCACTGGACTGTGACGAATAATATTTCCTTCAGCGGCGAGTTCACCGCAAAGCTATGCAAAAATCTGGCACAAAACAGCTTCAGCGGGACAGGAACCTTGTCGATCACCGCATTTGATTTGGCTGGCTTTAATGCGGATGCCGCTACGTCGGCAACAGCGGATCCCTCAAACCATATCGTCACTACTCCAGTGAGCATCAAAGTATCTGGTGTTAGGACATCCAATGTTTTCAAACTTTCCTCCCTCTCGGTTCCCAACAGCCAAAGCCCGGCGATTTCCGTGCCATTCTAAGTAACAATTTCTTGGCCCGTTTTGGATCCATCTTTATCTCTCGATTTCGAGGGAGAGCTTCCTGTCGAGGCGGGTTTACTTTAATTGAGTTGCTCGTCGTTATCGCCCTCATCGGGATTCTGACGACCCTCTTCGCGCCGGAACTCGCGACCGTGCGCGAACAGGCGGAAAAGGTGATCTGCATGGGCCATCTCCGCTCGCTCCACGCTTCCTTCGGCGCCTACCTCAACGACTACGAAATGTGGCCCCAGTTTCCCAAGGATAGCACCGGGGCGGAGGCCAATCTCTCTCCCCAGCAGGAGGATCAATTCTGGCTGGATGCACTCAAGGAATACGGCGCGGATGCAAGCGTCTGGAGATGCCCGAGCTTCCGGCGCTCTACGCAGGAATTCAGCGCCGCAGATTCGGATGCTTCCCAATTAAACTACACCCCCACCCAATTTGACGACAACCCGCTGACCCCCAGAAAATGGCCGGGGATGCCTTGGCTGATCGATCAAGGCGCGCACCGTGGAGAAAACCTCATGATTCGCGCCGACGGGGCCGTGCAAACAGTTCAGGAAGCCTTTAAGCAAAGCAGCAATTAGGCGTGGGCGCAGATGGCGCTCGATTCGGAGAGCGTTGGATAGGCCGGACCGTTGGAATCCAACCGCTCTCCCAGATCGCCCGCGGAGCGGTCGATCCACCGGTGGATCGCGCTCTCCGAGCGCGATTTGGGATGGCGCTCCCCATCCTTTCATTCGTGGACTAAGACAGGGGCGTTATCCGCAGATTACGCAGATTTCCGCCGATTATTTCAGTATAAATCTGCGTTCATCTGCGCAATCTCCTCTTCCGAAAAAAACCGGGATACAAGATGCTAAGGCAGCGCCCTCAGCCAGGCGAGCGCCTGCTGGGTGGCCCGGGCTCTGTGGCTGATGCGGTTTTTCTCTTCCGCAGGCAATTCCGCGAACGTTTGAGTATAGCCATCGGGCACAAAAACCGGGTCGTAGCCGAATCCCTCGCCCCCCTTGGGCGCATCCAAAATGCACCCCTCGCACGCTCCCTCGAAGCTTGCCGCCAATGCACCGCCTTGGGCAATGGCAATGGCGCACCGAAAGCGCGCGGCGCGCTCGGTCCTATTTTCCAATCGGGCAAGGAGCAACGCGGTGTTGTCGCCATCGCGCGCGCCGGGTCCGGCGAAGCGGGCCGAGCGGACCCCGGGGGCGCCTCCCAGGGCATCCACTTCCAGTCCGGAATCGTCTGCCAAAACCAAAAGATCGCCTCCAAAATAGCGCGAAGCAGCGAGCGCCTTGAGGGTGGCATTTTCCAGAAAAGTCACCCCGGTCTCGTCCACTTCCGGAAAATCCGGGTGCGCCGTGAGGTCTTCGACTTGGAAATCCGCTCCAAGCAAGGCGGCAAGTTCGCCAGTCTTATGGCGGTTACGGGTGGCGAGGAGAATGTGGTGCATAACAAAATCAAAGGAGAAGGCATCCGCAGATTGCGCAGATTACCGCAGATGAATGATATTCAACATTCAGTAATATTCCGCGCTTTTCTCTGTCTGTAAATCTGCGCAAATCGGCGAAATCTGCGGATAAGCTCTTCGCTCTTCAGTGTTTGCGGGATTGCGCCCCCTCATCGATGAGCCGCCAAAAACCGGCTTTCTCTCCCAACGTGCGGTCTTCCTCCACCATCGGCAACTTTGTGCGGAAGAGGAAATCACGGATGGTGTTCTTGTGTAACACCCGATGAATGGTGATCCCTTCGGCGGCCTTCTCGAAATAAATCCGGTAATCCTTTGCGCGGCAACGGAAGAGCGCCTTGCCGTCCCGCTCGATTTTCCCAAACCGCTCCGGATCGAGGTTGTCGAGGTCCTCGGGCAGAATCTGGAATTCCGCGAGAAGGTCGAGTTGGAGGTCCGTGGGAAGGGCGGACATCTCCGCGGCGCTGATTTCGTTGAAGACGATCTGGAACATGGCGCTTTATTGATAACCGGGAATGCCGCGCGTTGCCAGCTTGATTCAGAAAGGCGAAGAAAATCTGGAACTCAGGAACTCAGGACTCAGAAAAAAAGAGACCTCCGGATGCAAAGCAACCGAGAACCGGAATGAGACGGTGCAAATAATCCTTCTCCTGAGTTCCTGAGTTCCAGATTGCTGTTTAAATGTAATACCGAACCACCCGGCTGCTCATCGTGGTGAAAATCTCCCACGGGATGGTTCCGGCTTTCGCGGCCAATTCGGCGACGGCGATCTCCTCGCCGCCTTGTCTGCCGATAAGCACCACCTCCTCGCCCACGGCAGCTTGCGGCACCCCGCTCACATCCACCAGGATTTGATCCATCGTCACCCGCCCCAGCAGCGGGCAGCGTCGGCCGCCGATGAGCACTTCCGCGCCGACATTGGAAAGGTGCCGCGAATAGCCATCGGCATACCCTGCGCAAACCGTGGCGACCCGCATCGGAGCCGGGGTGATAAAGGTCCCGCCATAGCTCACGCTCCGGCCTGCGGGAACTTGGCGCACAAGGGTGACCCGGGATTTCCACGCCAGCACCGGGCGCAGCCGCGACTGGAACTCCGGCACGGGCGAACTCCCGTACAGAATCAGGCCCGGCCGGATCAGGTCACCGCCGGAGGCGTGCCCGGCATTAAAGAGGATCGTCCCGGCGCTGTTGAGCGCGTGAACAACCGGAATCGAAAGGCCCGCTTTGCGCAGCTCCGAAACGCACGTTGCCCAGAGGGCAAGCTGAGCGCGTGTGGCCTCCGCATCTTCATCCGCGACGGGAAGGTGGGTCGCCACGCCGGAAAGCTGGAGCCCGGGCAAAGTTGCGATTTTTCGGGCGACTTTCACCGCCTCTTCATGCCAGACGCCAATGCGTCCCATCCCGGTGTCGATTTTCAGATGCACGGAAAACGGTTTCGGGAAGCCTGCCGCCAACTTCGCATAGGCTTGAGCCTCCTCCAATGAGGAAAGCACCGGGATGAACCCGCTGCGCAGGAGCACCTCGCGTTCCTCCGGCAGTGCCGGACCGAGGACCACAATCCCCGTCCCGGGAGCGGCCCGGCGCAGTTGCAAGGCCTCGGTCACACTGGCCACCCCGAACATCTCCACCAGATAACGCAACTCCCGCGCGATTTCCACGACGCCGTGTCCATACGCGTTGGCCTTTACGACGGCCATAATCCCGACGTTCGCCCCCACATGTTCCCGGATCGCAGCCACGTTGTGGCGCAGGGCGTTCAAATCCACCTCCGCCCAACAGCGGCGAAACGGTTCAGAGAGTAACGCGGACATCGAAAAAGAATATCTGCCAATATTCGCACCAAGCAAGACGGAAGCGGAAGATTCACTGCGAGCAGGAAGTGAAGTTCTGGAGCGTGAGCGCTCCCACTTGCCCCCGGAGCGAAGCTCTGCTATGGGTCTGTTCTTCCCAACCCCATGAAAAGATTTCCCCTCGTCTTGGTTTTGTGTGCCGCTCCCGCCTTGGCTCAGATTACGGTGACCCCTGGCGATCCCGCTTCCTCCCCCACCCCACGGCAGGAGGCAATCACCCCCAAAAGCGACGCCGTGCCGGTTCACCGGGCTGAGCGCGTGGAAAAGGAAGCCACTCCGGCCCCCAGCCCGACCCCCAAACGCAGGGGCGGTTTTTTCGGGTTTTTCCGACGCCTCTTTGGCATCGGAACTTCTGAAAAAAGCGCCGTCGCGCCAAAGCCCACGCCAAAGGCGAAACCCACCGCCACGCCAAAACCCACCGCCACGCCAAAACCCACGGCCACGCCAAAACCCACGGTTACGCCAAAATCCACGGCTACGCCGAAACCCACAGCTACGCCGAAACCCACAGCTACGCCGAAGCCCACGGCCACGCCAACTCCCACGGCCACGCCAACTCCCACGGCCACGCCAACTCCCACGGCCACGCCGAAACCCACAGCTACGCCGAAGCCCACGGCCACGCCGAAGCCCACGGCCACGCCGAAGCCCACGGCCACGCCGAAGCCCACCGCCACTCCGAAACCCACAGCCACGCCGAAGCCCACCGCCACTCCGAAACCCACAGCCACGCCAACTCCCATGGCCACGCCAACTCCCACGGCCACGCCAAAACCCACCGCCACGCCGAAGCCCACAGCCAAGCCGATTCCGACTGTTGCCCCCACCAAAACGGCTGTAACCGAGGCGTTTCCCGCTCTTGCAGGCGACACCAGATATCTCAAGCTCAAAGAGCAGACATTGAAAGATGGGCATGTCGCCTCGCTGCTTCAGAAAATGAATGCACAGCCCGAAGGAGGCGATGCCTACAAAGCGGCCGCCCACGAATATTTGAGCGCCCTTTTTGCCAAAATGCGCAAGCTGGACTCTTCCTACGAGGCGGCTTTGAACCGCAAGGAAAGCGCCTACAAGCGCCGGATCGAGCAGGGAAAAACGATCGTGGAATAAATCCGGAGTTAGCCGCAAAAAGGCGCAAAAGAGAAGATCGGTTTTGACGCGCTTTCCCGGAATCGTCCGCGGAGCGGCCGATCCACCCTGCGGTGCGCCGCACATTCCGTAAATCCGCTTTTGCGCCTCTTGCGCCTCTTTGCGGCTATTGATTACGCCAGCTTGCGGTAGAGCGTGGCCATGCTGATATTGAGCATCTTGGCCGCGCGATCCCGCGATCCCTCGTTGAAGCGGATCGTCTCTTCAATGAACCGTCGTTCCAACTCTTTCACAAACGCATCCAGCGACTCCCCAATCGGCAACTGCGCCGGGGTCTCCTCCGGGGGGGTTGCCCTCCGGTGCATCACCTGTGTGGGAAGATCGCTGACTTTGATGAGCGACTCGTCGCAAAGCGCGCAAGCCCGTTCCACCGCATTTTCCAATTCCCGCACATTGCCGGGCCACGGGTAACCCGCCAAGGCTTCGAGCGCCTCGGATTGGATTTTGGCCACCGGGGTATTGTTTTGAAGGGCGATTTTTTGGATGAAATGATACGCCAGCAGCGGAATATCTTCGAGCCGTTCGCGCAGCGGAGGAATCTCGATGGGAATGACCGCCAACCGGTAATAAAGATCTTCGCGGAAACCGCCGGTGAGAATCTTTTCGTGCAGCGATTCGTTGGTGGCTGCCAGGACGCGCACGCTGATGGGGATGCTCTTGGTGTCGCCCACGCGCCGGATCACCCGTTCCTGCAAAACGCGCAAAAGCTTGGTCTGGAGCGTCTGCGCCATGGAGTTGATCTCGTCCAGAAAAATGGTGCCGTTATGGGCCTCTTCAAAAAGCCCTATTTTGTCCTGCACCGCTCCTGTGAATGCCCCTTTTTTGTGCCCAAAGAGTTCGCTTTCGAGAAGGTTTTCCGGCAAGGCCGAGCAGTTGACGGCGACAAAGGGGTGGTGCTGGCGGCGGCTGTTGAAATGCAACGCGCGGGCCACCAACTCCTTGCCGGTGCCGCTCTCGCCCTGGATCAAGATCGTGCTGTCGGTGTCCGCCACTTTTGCGATCAGGTTGTAAACCTTCTGCATCTTCGGGCTGGAGCCGATGATATTCTCAAACTTATACCGCTCCTTGAGCTCCTTTTTGAGGTAAACGTTCTCCCTCACCGCACATTGGAAATCCAGCGCCCGCTGAATGGTCATTTGGAGTTCGTCGATTTTGAACGGCTTGGTGACGTAATCGTAAGCCCCCAATTTCATCGCCTCCACGGCAGTTTCTACTGAAGCATACCCAGTAACCATGATGACGGCCGGCATCGGGCTCAGTTCGTGGCAGGCTTTGAGGACATCGAAGCCGCTTACGCTCTCCATCTTGATATCCGCGATGACCGCCTGCGGCATACAACCCGTCAAAGCCTCGATGGCCCGCTCAGGGGAATTGAACGGAAATACCTCGTGACCAAGTTCGCGGCACAGGGTGGAAATGACTTCCACCATCGCCGGTTCGTCGTCGATAACTAAAATACGCGCCATGGGCTTACTCTGAGCGAGACTTTACGCAAAATTGCGCAACAAGGAAAGGGTTTATCTCAAAAATGCTAGTTCATCCCTCGGGGTTTCCCGGAGAGAGACACAAAAGGGCTACATTCTCACTGCTGCGTCAACTCTTCCCCGCGGCAACGAACGTTTTTTAATCGAACCGCGGATTTTCAGGCAAGTGCGAGAGCCCGTAACTCAGCAGCGCCTTGCTATCCACCCATTTTCCTTCCTTGTCCGCGCGCATGACCACCGAGATCACCTCGCGCTGGTTGCGCAGCGCGGAGGAGACAAGCACTCCCTGGGCCTTGTTGGTGTAGCCGGTCTTGAGGCCCGTGCACCCCTCGAATTTCCACGGCGGGCACCATAAAAGCTTGTTGTGGTTTTTGAGCAGGACGGTGGCTCCCTGTTGCGTGGTCCATGCATACGAGACGGTGCCGACAATTTGCCGGAAGGTCGGTTGCTGCATCGCCGCCCGCGCGATCAATGCCAGGTCATAAGGCGTTGTATAATGGTCCGGGTTGGGCAGCCCGTGGGGGTTGGCAAAATGGCTTCCAAGCGCCCCCAGGCTGGCGGCGCGCCGGGTCATTTTTTCGGCGAACGCCTCGACGCTCCCGGCATTGTCCCGGGCGAGCGCCTGCGCCACATCGTTGGCGCTTTTGAGCATCATTGCATACAGCAATTCGCGCCGGGTGAACCGGTCGCCGGGCTTGAATCCGATGGCGCAGGGCTCCACTTGCGTGTCTCGGGGTTCGATGACCACGACGCGGTCGAGATCCCCCTCTTCAATGACCAGCAGAGCCGTCAAAATTTTGGTCGTGCTCGCCGGGTAAAGCTGTTCGTGCGGATTCTTTTCATAAAGCGTTTCCCCGGTCAGCGCATCCAGCACGATGGCTCCCTCTGCCGCAAGCGAGGGGAGTCCGTTGAGTGGAATTCCCTGTTGGGCGACCGATTCGGGTCGAGCTGAAACCGCGTGCGGTTTGCCGGTTTTGGCGGCCGGTTTGGATTCTACGGGCGGCGCCCCTCCGCAGAGGGCAAGCGCCACGACGAGTGCGGTGGGGAAAGGATTTTTCCATCCAACATCATCCATTCGATCGGGCTCCGGTTGGCAATAATTGCGTCGTAAACCTCGGGAAGCGGTCCGTCGAAGGGCAGCGCGATCAAGTCAGCGTGGGCTCCGGGGAGGAGCACCCCGAGTTCGCCACTTTTTCGCAAGGCCCGCGCCGGGTGGGTCGTTACGGTTCTTACCAACGTTTCGGAACTCAACTCAGGAATGGATTTTTGCACCGCCTGCAACTCGGCGAAGAGGCTCAGCGAATCGTTGCTGGCCAGGCTGTCCGTGCCGAGACTGATGGTGACGCCCGCCGCTTCGAGCTGTCGCCATGGGAAAGAGCGATGCTGGAAAAAAGCGTGGCTGCGCGGGCAGTGAACGACATGCCAATCGCCAGGCGCGGCGGCGAGCAGCGCGAAATCTGCTTCGTCGAGTTCATTCGCATGGGCGAGCAGCCAGCCGGGGCCAATGAGCCCCTCGGCGACCGCTTGGGAAAACGAAGAGCGCTTTCCGCAATCGTCCATCCGCCGCCCGAGCCCTTGCAGAAAAGTGAACATCTCCCCCTCGCCCCGCCGGAACATCGCCTCTTCCTCGGAAGACTCGGCGATGTGGGTCGTCAGCGGCATCCCGAACCGCTCCGCGCATGCGCTGCAAAGGCGGAAGAGCTCGGGCGAAGCCGTATAGGTCGCGTGCGGATTAAGCCCGAACCCGCCCAGCCACGTGTCGTGCCGCTCGAAAAAGGCCAGTGTCCCCTCCAGCAGCGCCTCGCTGGGCACACGGCTGCGGATGTCGATCAACTCCAAAAACCACCACGTCCGGATGGGCGGCGGCGGGAGTTTGGGAAGCAGCTCGGGAAAGGCTTCCAGATTGCAAACCGTCGTGGTGCCCCAGGCCCGGAGCTCGTCGAAACCTTCCGCAATCGCCGCAAGGTAATCGTCATCGGTCATCTGACGCTTGAGCGCGTTGATGCGGGTGATCCACGCCGTGAACGAGCGCTGCGGATTGATGGCGTTGCGAAGGCTCGTATAATCCAGATGGCAATGCGCCACTGCGCCATCCTGAATAGGAGGCCCGCTCATGGGGACCACGGTTTTGGCGCGCAGCAGCATGGCTCTTAACTTGACCAAGAACGCGGCAAGATGCCCGCCCTTTTTTAGAAAGTTTTGGCCATGGCATTGCCACGCCATACATCCCGCTGGTCGGCTTCGGCATACGCCTTTTGGGCCAGCGCCGGATTTCCGGCTTTTTCCAACGCCCGCCCGAGCAGCTCCCAAGTCTCGGCGCGGAAGGGCTGGTCGTCGATGACGGAACGCAACTCCTCAAGGGCCTTCCCGATGTCCCCCCGTTCCAAAAGATCGGCAATGTAACGCTTGCGCACGGGCCAGAAGCGCGGGTTCACAGCCACCGCCTCGAGCAACAGCGGAGTCCGGTCACGACCCGATCCCTTAAACTCCAGCTCAGCCCTTTGGACCAGTGCCGAGGCGCGCACGAGCGGCAGTTTTTCGCATCGCTCCAACCATTGCCGCGCTTGCGCCAAATCGCCGCGTTGGAGAAGCGCGCGCCCAAGGCCCAGCATGGCAAAGGGTTGCTCCGGTTTGCGCGCGAGCGCCGCGCGAAAATTCTGCACGGCTGCTTCCCCGTTGCCGCGCCGCAGTTGTTCCAAGGCAAAATTGCCGAGCATGCGGCTGCTGTCGCCTCCGTCGCGGAGCGTGGCGGAGAGAAAAGTCGCCTGGTCGCGCCAATCGGCGCAGCGCCACGCCGTCCGACAGCACAAGGCCGTGAACCCTACTACGGCGAAGATACCCGCGAAAATTCCAAAGCGGCGCTCCAAGCGCTGTAAATGCAAGCCTGTCGCCGCCAGAGCCAAAAAAAGAAAAGCGCTTGGAATATAAACCCAGTGTTCCGCAGCGGTGGCATTGAGCACGAAAAGATCACTCACCGGCAGATACGCCGCCGCCGCTGCAAGCAGGCAGGCCCGCGTCGTGCGATCCGCGCGCCAGGCCCAGAACGCCGCTCCCAAAAGCAGAACCGCGCCCGCCAATGTTTGCAGCCCGTCCGCAGAAATTCGGACATCCCGCTCCATGTGCAGGTTCACCGGAGCCGCAAGCAACCCGGCGTATTCCGCCACCGCCCGTAAAGCCAGCACCGGCCGCACGGCAAACGGGATCGGTTCGGGAGGAGGCGGGGAGAGATGTTCCGCCGTCAGGCGCAGGCCGAGATAAACCGCCGCCAGGAGCAAAGCAGGAACCGCCACGCGCCCAAACCGCGCCAGCCGTTGCCGCCCAAGAACGCACTCATTGCGGGCCATCTTCCAAGCGAAACCAAGGCCGATGAGCAGCGCAAAAACGCCGCTCTCTTTGGCAAACAAAGCCATCCCGAAGCAGAGCCCTGCGGGAATTGCACGTCCCGCGAGCACCAGCGCCAACCCGCCGAACCCGAGCAGCGCCGCGAGCGGATCAGCCAACCCAGAGGCATAGGCCACGGCCGAGGAGTGGATCGGATGCACCGCCCAAACCAGCGCGACGAAAAACGCCGCCCCTTGCTTGCGTTCCTCGGTTCCTGAGTACCCCGCCAGCAACCGTTTCCCAAAAGCATAAAGAGCCATCGCCGCTCCGGCGTGAACCAGCAGGCTCGTGAGATGGAAAACCCACGGAGTGAAACCGGCCAGCAGGTAGTCGAACGTGTAGACGACCCGTTGCAGCGGACGGTAAAAATCCGCCGCCGTGGCATCCAGAAAAAGAAAGTGCCCGAACCCTTCCAGCAACAGGCGCGGACTGCGAATCAACGGGTCGCGTAAAATGAGCGCCGTGTCGTCCCAAACAAAACCGTTGCGCAGCGCAGGCGCATACACCAGGAGCACAACAGCCAGTAAGATGAAGTAAGGAAAGGAGCGGCGCATCGGGATTACTGCGGCTTCACCACTTGGTAGCGCACAAAACATTCTTTGCCGATGGTTTCCATTGTCTCCAGGCGGCATTCCATGGCGGCGGGCAGGAACGGGCCGGGTCCGCCGGTGAGCGTGGGAGCCTCATTCCCGCCAAAAACCAGCGGGCAAAACGTCACGTTGATTTCATTTACGAGGTTCTTTTCCAAAAGCGAACGCAACAAGGTCGGCCCGCCTTCACACACCACCCGGCGTACGCCGTACCGGCTCCGGAGCGTCTGCAACATCCCGCGCAAATTCACCGATCCTGCCTCAAGGTGGAGCGTGGCTTTGCCTTCCAGAGCGAGGCGTGTGGCTTCAGCCATTTTCAAGGTGGAAAAAACAAGGACGGGGGCATGCCCGCTTTGAAAGAGGCGGGCATTCGGATCGATCCGCCCCGAACCGCTTACCACCACCCGCAACGGCTCCGGCGCTACGCCCCGGGCCACCCGCCCGGCCTGGAGCGCAGGGTCGGCGATCCCCATCCCCATCTGCTCGGTCTCCTGCGTGATGCGGCCCACCAACACCGCATCGCCGCTCGCGCGGATTTCCAGTAAACGGTGCTTGTCGCGCGGGGAGGAAAAATCGGCCCGCGTCCGGTTGCGCGTGGAAATGCGGCCATCCCAGGTGAGGGCAAAATTCACCGCCACTTCGGGGAGCTGAGAGGGGGCGGTTTCCACAAAATGACAGCCTTAAGCTTTTTCGGTCTCCTCTTCGCTTTGGGCGATTTCGTGTTCCAGATAGCCGACTTCGCGGTCCATCTCAGCCAGCGGGGCGTGCTCGGTGGAGCGGTAAAAGAGATAGACGATCCCGCCCGCCATGCTCCAAAGGATGAGCACGAAATAACCCGTCAACGAGATCAGCTTTGCCACCGAAGGGGTGATGCCGCACAACCCACCGAGCAGATCAATGAAGACCATCTCGCGCGGACCCGTGCCGCCAATGCTGATCGGAAGCGCGGCGATCGTCCCCACAATCGGCATGATGCCCCAGAAATCCATGAGCGAACCGCGCGAGGCAGATTCGGCGAACGCCTGCCCCACGCAATAAAAAAGCGTGAACGAGCAAAGATGCACCGGCAGGCAAAGCGCCAGCGCCAGCAGCGAGGTGCGCCAGGCGCGGCCATACAGGTTGTAGGCCACCGCGATCTCCACGAGTTTATCCCGCAGCGGCATCCGTTCCGGCAGCTTGTGGACCAGCCCGAGGCTGGTCACCGCGAATGAGGCGAGGATGAAGACGAGGCTGCCGCCGAAAATAACGGCGATCAACACGAGCCAGTGCGCCACTCCCGCCGGTTGGGTGAGCCACTGGTAGCGCACCGCCATGACCGTCCCGGCGATGAGGATCAACCCAAAGAGCCCGGTCAACCGGTCCATCAGCACGGCGAGCAGGGCGGCCGGTTTTTTATCGGGAGTCTCTTTAAGAAGATAAAAAATCTTGGCCACGTCGCCCCCCGTGCCTCCGGGCAGGAACGGGTTAAAAAGCAGGCCGATCATGAAGAGCGAGGCAAGCCGGGTCCATGCGATGCGGATCCCTTGAACATTCAATAATATCTTCCAGCGCGTCACGGCCGAGAGGACCACCACTCCATAAACGACAAAGGCAGCCGCGATCCAAAGCAGGTTGGCATGCGAAAGGGCCGTCAGCATCTCCCGGTTTTGCTTGCCGTCGCGAAACAGCCACGCCAGCAGCCCGCCCGTCACTCCCATTTGAAGAAGGGTTACCAGGGTCTTTTTATTCATATCCGAATTTCTCTTTCCAAAGCCGCAGCGACTCGGCGATTTCTTCGCGGCTCCTGCGGGGGCTCATCTCCCAGACATAAAGCATCCCCTTGGGCAGGAGGGGCACCAGCTGATCGTACTGCACCGACCCGCCCGTGAACGGCGCCAGGTGGTCGCGCCCCGGCCAGATCACGTCGTGCAAGTGGCAGCCAATCAGGCGCGGAGCACTGTGGGTGAGCCATTCGGCGTGATTCACAAATCCCAGGTTTTGCCGGATCTGGACATGTCCAAAGTCGTGCCAATAACCGACGGTCGGCGCGGGATATTCTGCGAGCAAGGCATCGAATTCCCGTTCGCTCGGGATTTCCTCATAAGCCTGCCGGCTTTCCAGGCCCAGCCGAATGTTTTTTGCGGCAGCGTGCTCCACGATCCGCTTCAGGCAATCCTTCAAACGGGCGAGGTGTTTGGGCGCGATTTTCTCGCGCTCCATCACCGCGCGCGTCTTGAGCCGGGCGTATTCTGGCGAAAGGTGGAGGCCCGCATTGGCCATCTCAATGAGTTGGGCCGTCACAGGCTCCATCACCACGCGGCCGGAGTGCAGGACGACATTGGGCGCGCCGAGCCGCTCGGCGAAGTCGATGGTCTGGAGCGTCTGGCGCACGGCGCGCTCCCGCTCCTCCTCCCGGTGCGAGGAGAAGAGCAGGCAATCGGGCGAAGGGTTGAGGATTTCCACCGGCAAAGGGCAGAAATTGTGCAGACTGGAAAACTGGACGCGCCCTTTGTCAAAGTGCGATTGAATCCCATGCATCAAAGACATGCGGATGCCATGGCCGAGTTCGATTTGCTCGAAACCGAACTCCAGCAACTCCTCAAGCATCGCCGCGCCGTCGGTGTGGCGGGAGGAATTCCAGCAGGTGGAGATGGAAAGCATGGGAGGAAAAGACGCGGAGAAGGGGAGAAGGGGAGACACGGAGAGGGACGCTTTCTCCGCGTCTCCCCTTCTCCGGGTCTCCCCGTCTTGTATTTTACGAGGCCCAGGTGATCAGGCGCAATTCGTGCGCCTGCGTCAGGCTCGGGTGCGTCGGGATCACGCGGACGTTGAAACCATAAGCGCCGCTCTCCGGAGCCTGGACAGCCCCGCAGTAGATGTAATCGCCGTGGGTGCCTTTCTGCGACTCGGTGAGGTCCACCATGAGCGGCCGCGCGATCTCGTTGTCGCTCGCTTCGCCCACATAAACCTGCACCCGGACGAACTTCGGACTGATGTCGCCCAGATGCACCCGGGCTTCCACCACCAGCGAGTCGCCGACCAGGATGTTCACGTTATCAGGATTGACGATCTTGACATCGTTGATGCGCACCTGGCCCCACAACTGCCGGATCTGCTTTTTCCATGCGGAGACTTCACGCGCTTTGGCTGCGCCGTCGGCCCTCAAGCGCGTGGCCGCTGCCGCTGCCGGTTCGTACATTTTCTCGCTGTATTCCTGCACCATCCGCTCGGTATTGAACACCGGCGTGACGCTGCGGATCGACTCGCGCATGAGCTGGAGCCACGCAATCGGCAATCGCCCGTCGGGCTTCGCGTAGTAGAGCGGAACCACCTGGTTTTCGAGAATGTGGAACAAGCTCGCCGTATCGACTTCATTCTGGAACTCCACGCTGCCGTCGGTGATCTCCGCGCCGATCGCCCAACCGTTCTTGCCGTTGTAACTTTCGCACCACCAGCCGTCCAGCACACTGAGGTTGAGACCGCCGTTGGGCGGGAGTTTCATGCCGCTCGTGCCGGAGGCTTCGAGCGGGCGCAACGGGTTATTGAGCCAGAGATCAACCCCCTGGGTCAGACGCCGGCCGATAAACGTGTCGTAGTCTTCCACAAAAACCAGCCGTCCCTCCAACCCTGCATCGCGCGACCAGCGATAGACTTCCTGGATGAGCCGCTTGCCGCCTTCGTCCTTCGGATGCGCCTTGCCGGCAAAAACGAACTGCACGGGGCGTTCCGGGTGGGTGAGGATGCGCTTGAGCCGCTCCATATCCGAGAAAAGCAATGTGCCGCGCTTGTAGGTTGCGAACCGGCGCGCAAACCCGATCGTGAGAATCTCCGGGTCCAGGAGTTGATTGACGCTGCGGATGCGCTCGGGCGATTCGCCGTTGCGCTCCCGCTGTGCGCGGATGCGTATGCGGGCAATCTCCACAAGCCGCTTTTTGAGATTTTGATGCGTGTTCCAGAGTTCTTCGTCGGGAATGTCGATGACGCCGCGCCAGAACTCCGGGTCCGTGAGGTTTTCCTGCCAGTCGGGGAGGTATTTGCGGTAGAGCGCCTCAAATTCCGGGGCGAGCCACGTCTTGGTGTGCACGCCATTGGTGATGGAGCCGATGGGCACTTCGTCCTTGGGCACGCCTGCCCAGACGTCCTGCCAGAGCCCCTGGCTGACTTCGCCGTGCAGCTTGCTCACGCCATTGGCATGGCGACTGGTGCGCAACGCAAGGATGGTCATCGAGAAGGCGTCCACCTTGTTGACGGTGGTCTGCCCGTAGGAGAAGAAATCCTCGAAGCTGATGCCGACCTTCGCCGGGTAATCGCCGAAATATTTCTGCATCAAATCCCTCGGGAACGCGTCGTTTCCGGCCGGAACCGGCGTGTGCGTCGTGAAAACGTTGGCCGCGGCGACCAACTGCAAAGAGCTCTTGAAATCGAGCCCCTGGTCCTGCACCCCCCGGCGCATCAGTTCCAGCGAAAGGAACGCCGAATGGCCTTCGTTCATGTGGTACACCGACGGCTTGAGCCCCATCGCGTTGAGCGCGTGCACGCCGCCCACGCCAAGCACGATCTCCTGCTTGATGCGCATTTCCAGGTCGCCGCCGTAAAGCTGCGCGGTGATCAACCGGTCCTCGGGCCGGTTTTCCGTAATATCCGTGTCCAGCAGGTAGAGCGAGATGCGCCCAATCACCATTTGCCAAACTTTGGCATACACCTCCCGGTCCAGGATGCGCACGGAAATCACCAGCGGCTTGTCGGCCACGCGCACTTCCTTCATCGGCAGGTGATGGAAATTCTGATTCAGGCTGATGCTCTCCTGCCAGCCGTCCTTGTTGATCTGCTGTTTGAAATAGCCGTGCCGGTACAGGAGCGTCATCGCCACGAAGTTGATGCCCAGATCGCTCGCCGCCTTGCAATGGTCGCCGGAAAGGATGCCCAGGCCTCCCGAATAGTTCGGGATCGACTCATGGAAGCCGAATTCGGCGGAAAAATACGCAGTCAATTCGTTCTTGCGACTGCTCCCATACGTATCCTTGCGGGCCATATACGCCTTGAACTGGCCGTACACCCGGTCCATTTCGCGCAGAAAATCGTCATCCATCGCCACCTCGACCAAGCGCGCCTGGCGGCAAAGCTGCAACATCCGCACCGGGTTATGGTTGGTGCGGCTCCACAACTCCGGATCAAGGCTGCGGAACAGGTTGCGGGCGTCCGGTTCCCAGGTCCACCAGAGATTGAAAACCATCTCCCGGAGAGGTTCGAGCTCGACGGGCAGTTTCGGAACGACGTTGAAAGCGAATAACGGCTGCATGAATTGTGTTTCCCCTTGAATATTTGGATTTGATTACTTCCCTAGGAGCCCCCCGCTGTGGTTCGCGCAGGCCTCAAAGCCCAAAACGATACCGGCAGCAGCCCGGTGTGCAAGTCAAGAAAACCGGGGTGCCACAATCCCTCATCGGTTGAGGTGCTTGAGCGCCACCGGCTCCTTACAACTCTCCTCACAGCGCGCACAGAGCGAGGTGACGCGGTCGAACTCAGCCAAAGCGGCGTTGTAGCTGTTGCGCGCCTGCAATTCCGTGGTCTGCGCCTGGGTCAATTGCACCGTGGCATTGAGGACATCCAGCTGCGTCCCGACGCCCGCGTTCAGCCGCTCCCGGGCCAGCCGCACCGCTTCTTTCGCCTGCGTAACCGTAGCTTGCCCGCTCGTGATGGTTTCCCTGGCCTGGAGCAGGTTGGCCCAGGCTTGCTGGACCTGCACATCCACCTGCTGAACGGTGTCTTCGTAGTTGATTTTGGCCTGTTCGAGCCGCGCACGGGCTTGCTTCACCTTCCCATAGGTCTCCCCGCCATCAAAAATATTCCAGTTGCCCTGAAGACTGAAAAACCACCCGTTCACCACATCCCCCAGGTTTCTGGAGAGCCGGTTGTTTTCAACAATGTACCCGGCGTTTGCGCTCAAGGTCGGTTTGTACCCGGCTTTTTGCAGAAGGACATCTTCCACCTCAATGAGAATATTTTGCCGCTGGGCTCGGAGGGACGGATTGCGCTCACGCGCCGTCTGGAGGGCGCAGGCGAGATCCATCGTCACGGGGGGAATGCTCAATTCACCCATCAAATTAAACGGCTCCTGCCGGGCGGGCAGGTTGCGGGTTTCGTACCCGAGGGTTTTGGCGAGCTGAAGCTGGGCAAGGTGGTAATTGTTTCTGGCCGCAATCAAATTGGGCTGCGCGTTCGCCAGGGCCACCTGCGCCTGAAGCACATTGAAGCGGGGCACGGTTCCCGCCCGGTAGCGGGTCTCTTGATCGGCAAGCTGGGATGAAAGAAGCGCTACCGATTCCTCCTGCACCCCGATCAACGCGCGATTCACAAGCACTTGATAAAACTGCGTGCGCACAGTGGCGATCACAGTGTCAATCGCATCGCACAATCTAAAGAACGTCTCGTCCTGCGAAAGCCGGGCAATCCGCAACGCGGACTGCACCCGCCCCCCCGAATAGAGCAGTTGGTTGACCTGCACCGTGACCTGCCAGGTCTTGTCCTGGATCGACACCATCGGGGTGGGGCTGGGGGTGGCGCTGGGCACCGGGGTCGTGCCTGGAGTGGGCGTGGGAGTCGGCGGGGGAGGAGGCGTCGGGGTCGGGGCTGTGGCGGCCCTTTGCCCGCCAAATTGGGTACTCTGCCCCCGGATGAGATTCGGGTCCTGCTGCTGGTAAATGGCGTTCAGAGTGACTCGCGGCAGCGCCTGGGCGCGGACCTCAATCACCTGCCCCCGTGTGCGTTCAATCTCCTGCTTCGCATTGAGAATGAGGGGGTTTTGACAAAGGGCGACCTGCACGGCCTCCTCCAGCGTCAAAATTTTGAGCCCGGTTTGCAGGAAAGGTTTCAACGGTTCCCGGGCGAGCACGAAGGTGGCGATCAGTAAACAGGTGAATGGGAACAGCCAGGGGGATTTCATCGCATGCCATTCCGAATCGCATCTCCACCCTGCAAAGGGGGCAACCCCCCCTCCGCCGCCTCATCGCAATGGTCAAAACAATAATCCATGCGATTTTAACAAGAAACGGTGTGCGTGCTTTTGGCAGGGATGGCAACTTTACACCCCAATTAGATTTTCTAATAGTATTTCTACTCAAATTCCCAATCGGAAATAAGCGTTTCTCATCTTTCAAAGCCCTTTTTTATGAAGCCATCCTGTCGCAGCCTCCTTGTCCCGGCGCTCTTCGCCGCCGGGTTTCTCCCCTCCACGGCCTCGGCCAGCGAATCCGACCTGATCTTGCCCGACGCTGCCGCGCGGGCCGCCATCCAGTTCGATTTCCTGGGTCTCACCCTCGGGGGGGGCCAAATCCTGACCCTCGGCCTGGTCATTGCCGCTCTCGGCATGCTCTTTGGGCTGGTGGAATACCTGGGCCTCAAAAAACTTCCCGCACACCAAAGCATGCTGGATGTTTCGACCCTCATTTACAGCACCTGCAAAACCTATCTCTTCCAGCAGGCGAAGCTCCTTCTGGGCCTGGAAGTGCTCATCGGCGGCACGATGGTTTATTACTTTGGCGTCTTGCAGGCCAAGAGCGCGCCCACCGTGGCATTGATCATTGCCTGGTCCCTGGTCGGCATCGCCGGTTCCTTCGCGGTCGCCTGGTTCGGCATGATGATCAACAACATCGCCAACAGCCGCATGGCTTTCGCCGCCCTCAAGGGCAAGGCGCTGGCGGTCTCCGAGATTCCCACCCGCTCGGGCATGAGCATCGGCGTGCTGCTCATCAGCGTCGAACTGCTGCTCATGATTTGCGTGCTCAAATTTGTCCCTCCGGCGCTCGCAGGTTCCTGCTTCATCGGGTTCGCCATCGGTGAATCCCTCGGCGCCAGCGTGCTGCGCATCTGCGGCGGCATTTTCACGAAGATCGCCGATATCGGAAGTGATTTGATGAAAATCGTCTTCGGCATCAAGGAAGACGACGCGCGCAACCCCGGCGTGATCGCCGACTGCGCGGGCGACAACGCGGGCGACTCCGTCGGGCCGACAGCGGACGGGTTTGAAACCTACGGCGTGACCGGCGTCGCGCTCATCACCTTCATCCTCCTCGCAGTGAAGCCGGATTTCCAATGGACCTTTATCGTCTGGATTTTCGCGATGCGCATCGTGATGGTTCCGATCTCGGTCTTGGCCTACAAGATCAACGGCTTCATCACGCGCGGCGTGTTCGCGAAACACGAGAAGTTCAACTTCGAGCATCCGCTCACGGTCCTCGTCTGGCTCACCTCGCTGATGTGCGTTGCGATCACCTTTGTCGTCAGCTACTTCATGCTGGCCGCGAAATATCCCGAACTCTGGTGGAGACTCTCGACCATCATCAGTTGCGGCACGCTCGCCGCGGCGATCATCCCTGAACTGACCCGCATGTTCACCAGCACCAAGAGCGCCCACTGCCAGGAAGTCGTCAATGCGACCACCGAAGGCGGCGCCGGGTTGACGATTCTCTCCGGTCTCGTGGCCGGGAATTTCTCCTGCTTCTGGAAGGGCCTGACGATCAGCACCTTGATGGTGATCGCCCTCATGACCAGCACGGGCACCCCGGTATTTGAAGGGTTCATGGTGTATCCCGCCGTGTTCGCCTTTGGTCTGGTCGCGTTCGGCATGTTGGGCATGGGTCCGGTGACGATCGCGGTGGACAGCTACGGACCGGTCGCCGATAACGCACAATCCGTTTTCGAACTCTCGACCATCGAACAAATCGAGGGAATCGAAGGGGAAGTGCAACGCGACTTCGGGTTCACCCCCGACTTTGAAAACGGCAAAATGCTCCTCGAAGAGAACGACGGCTGCGGCAACACCTTCAAAGCGACCGCCAAGCCGATGCTCATCGGCACCGCCGTTGTCGGCGCGACAACGATGATCTTCTCGCTCATCCTCATGCTTCAGCACGCCTTCCATTGGCAATCGCTCGCTCCGCTGAGCATCACCGAAGGTCGCATCATCATCGGCCTGCTCATGGGCGGTTCGGTGGTCTATTGGTTCGCCGGGGCCTCGCGCCAGGCGGTGACCACAGGCGCTTACCGCGCGGTCGATTACATCAAGCAGCACATGCACCTCGACGGCGCGACCAAGGCATCGATGAAAGACAGCAACGAAGTGGTGAAAATCTGCACCCAATATGCGCAGCAGGGAATGCTGAATATTTTTGTGGTGGTCTTCTCGCTGGCGCTCTCTTTTGCCTGCTTTGACGCGGTCTTCTTCGTCGGCTACCTCATCTCGCTCGCCATGTTCGGCCTCTTCATGGCCATCAACATGGCCAACGCCGGGGGGTGCTGGGATAACGCCAAAAAAATCGTCGAAGTCGAGCTGCGCCGCAAAGGCACCGCATTGCACGACGCCACGGTCATCGGCGACATTGTGGGCGATCCGTTCAAGGACACCTCGTCGGTAGCCCTCAACCCGATCATCAAATTCACGACCCTCTTCGGCATCCTTGCAGTGGAAATCGCGGTGCAGATGGTCCAAAACCATCAAGACACCCTCCGCTACAGCCTCGCCTTCGGGTTCCTGGCCATCGGGCTCTTCTTCGTCTGGCGCTCCTTCTATGGAATGCGCATCTCGACGTTGCACCCCAGCGATCACATTCTCGAATTCGACCGCAAGGCCGCCGCCACCGCTGCACGGAACGAGGCACAAGCCGACAGCATGGTTGGCTAGTCGAACGATCCCAACCCACATTCAACCCAGGGCGGCTTGCGCCGCCCTGGGTTTTTTTTCTCCCGCCGGGTGCGGGAGAAATGGTGCTTCCACACAAAGCCGCCTTTTTTTAAAAAAGCGTAATGAGAGTCCGCTTTTTTTAGAAGCTGTCTAAAACTTGGGAGCGGGGTGCGTTGCAGCAGGTTTTGGGGTTGGCCAAGGCGGTGAGGAGGGAGCATATCTTCAGATACGCGACCGACGCGCAACGCAGGCCAGCGCCAAAAGATGCGCAACCCAAAGGCAAGAGCCAGCGTGACGCTGGACCCCTTTCGCGCTGCCGCGCGCGGCGGCTGACGTGTGCCGCTTTGATCGGCTGCAACCTTTCAGGCAAGAGGTGTAAACGGAATTTGAATAAAGGCAGGCTACTCTCAGAAACCCTGGAACAAGAATTATTTGAGGCGTTACTCCCTCGTCGCCTA
>JAPLTE010000033.1 GCA_026398235.1 Verrucomicrobiota bacterium | reverse complement strand
TTCCATCTGGACGAGTTTTTCGCGTTCGCCTTCCTGGAGCCGGGAAACCGGGATGCCGGTCCAACTGGAAACCACCTCGGCGATGTCGTCCTCGGTGACTTCCTCCTTGAGCATCTGGCGTCCGTCCTCCTGCATCGTGCCGAGCTTGGCGTTGTGCTCGGCAAGTTCGCGGGTCAGCTTGGGAATGCGGTCATACTTGATCTCGCTGGCTTTCGTGAGGTCGCCCCGGCGCTCCAACTGCTCGAGTTCGGTGCGCAGGGCGTCGATCTGCTCCTGGAGTTTGCGCGATTTGTCGATCTCGCCTTTCTCGCTCTGCCACTGGGCTTTCATGCCGGCGCTTTGTTCGCGCAGGTCGGCGAGTTCTTTTTCAATTTTGGCGAGCCGTTCGCGACTGGCTTCGTCCTTCTCTTTTTTGAGCGCCTGCCGCTCCATTTCGAGCTGCATGATCTGCCGCTCGATCTGGTCGATTTCGGTGGGCATGGAGTCGAGTTCGATCTTCAATCGCGAGGCCGCTTCGTCCATCAAATCGACGGCTTTATCCGGGAGAAACCGGTCGCTGATGTAGCGGTGGGAAAGGGTGGCGGCGGCGACGAGCGCGGCATCCTGGATGCGCACGCCGTGGTGAACTTCATAGCGCTCCTTGAGCCCGCGCAGGATGGCAATCGTGTCTGCAACGCTTGGCTCATCCACCTGCACCGGCTGGAAGCGGCGTTCGAGCGCGGCGTCCTTCTCGATATGCTTGCGGTATTCATCGAGGGTGGTTGCGCCGATGGTGCGCAGTTCGCCACGCGCGAGTTGCGGCTTGAGCATGTTGGAGGCGTCCACGGCCCCCTCGGCCGCGCCCGCGCCCACGATGGTATGCAATTCGTCGATGAACAGGATCACCTCGCCCTGGGAGTCGGTGACTTCCTTCAAGAACGCTTTGAGCCGGTCCTCGAATTCCCCCCGGAACTTGGCTCCAGCGAGCATGGAGCCGATGTCGAGCGCCACGAGCCGCTTGTTTTTGAGCGATTCGGGCACATCGCCGCTGACGATCCGGCGGGCGAGCCCTTCAACAATGGCGGTTTTGCCGACACCGGGTTCGCCGATCAGAACCGGGTTGTTCTTCGTGCGCCGGGAGAGGACTTGCATGACGCGCCGGATCTCGTTGTCGCGCCCGATGACGGGGTCGATCTTGCCCCGGCGCGCCATTTCGGTGAGGTCGCGCCCGTATTTTTCTAACGACTGGTATTTGGCCTCGGGATTTTGATCCGTCACGCGCTGCGAGCCGCGCACTTGTTGGAGCGCCTGCATGAGGCGGTCCTTGGTGACGCCGGATTCTTTGAGGAAACGACCCGCCGTGGTTCTGCCCTCCATCAGCGAGAGCAGGAAATGTTCGGCGCTCAGGAATTCGTCCTTCATGCGGGCCATCTCCTTCTCGGCGGCTTCGAGGGTGGCGCGCAATTCGGTGCCGATGAAGACTTGGACGGTGCCTTGAACGCGCGGACGCCGGGCAATCTCGGTTTTGAGCTTTTCCTGGAGCGGGGTAACCGCAATCCCCATTTTGTCCAGCAACGGGCGGGTGACCCCCTCGGGTTGGCCGATCAGGGTGAGGAGTAGTTGCTCGGCGTCGAGTTCCGCGATTCCGAGGTTCGCCGCAGTTTCCTGTGCCGAGGCGAGCGCCTCCTGCATTTTGGCCGTCAGTTTGTCCAATCTCATAGAAGGTTCCTTTCAGTGTAGGTATTCTATCAATCGGGGCGGAGGAGTGCAATGGGGTGAAATAAGGCAGGGCAAACGCCTCTCAGAAAATCAGGAACTCAGCAAAAGACAGAGGAAGGAATCAGGAAGCCAGAAAGCCAGGAAAAATACAGAGGAGCCAACATGTTGTCATCCCGAGCGCAGCGAGGGAACTCGCAACCGCCTCCACGCCGCGATATGAAAAGAATCTGGAACTCAGCAGAGGCAAAAGAGAATCAGGACCGCCTTACTGCGTAGCAGTTGGGTTTATACGAAGCGTAGCGAAGTAGCCCCGAGCTTTGCGAGGGGATAAGCCGGGAAACCAGGAAAAGGAGAGAATAGCGGCGATCTTGCCTGTCATCCCGACCGGAGCGCGGGACCCCGCAAGCCATTCCCGATCCCCGAAGGAAAAGAAAATCTGGAACTCAGGAACTCAGGAAAAAAACCGGAACTTCCTCATCCTTTGCGTCCCTTTTCCTGGTTTCTTGGTTTCCTGATTTCCTGATTTCCTGATCTTGAGTTCCTGAGTTCCAGATAAATTTAGAGAGAAATAGGCTGCTCCGATGGGTTGATTTCTTCCTGGGAACCGATACACTTGGGCGCATGAAAAGATTCCCTGCACCTTGGGGCCGCTGTCTCCAGTGGATGTCTTTGCTCAGCGTAATGGTTTGCGTCGTGGCATCGGTTTCGCTCTGGATGATTCCACATCCCCCTGCGTCGGGAGGGATACCTTTCTTTCTCCACGATGGGG
The DNA here is from genome assembly GCA_026398235.1 of Verrucomicrobiota bacterium. GTDB lineage: Bacteria > Verrucomicrobiota > Verrucomicrobiia > Chthoniobacterales > Chthoniobacteraceae > UBA695. The sequence continues at coordinate 20,714 of JAPLTE010000033.1, read as the reverse complement.
CCGCCGGGTTGCTGCTTACGCTGGTGTTCGGGGCTGTGTTGTTCACTATTCGAGCTTACACCATCACGCCCGATGCGATTCTCGTGCATCGGCTGCTCTGGGACACACGCCTGCCGCGCGAAGGGCTGCTTTCCGCTACGCGGGAAACCCAGGCAATGGAGGGAAGCCTCAAGTTATTTGGCAACGGCGGGATGTTCTCGTTCACCGGTTGGTTTTGGAGCAAGCGGCTGGGGCGGTTCCGGGCCTACGCGACCAACCTGAACTGCACGGTGGTGCTCCGGTGGGAAAAGCGGACGGCAGTGGTGTCGCCGGACAACGCGGAAGAGTTTGTGCGGGAGTTGATGGGGTAGTTGAGTTTTCCTTTGCGTTCTTTGCGGCTTTGCGCGAGACGCTAAATCCCGGTGATTTGACGCAATCCGCTCTGCCGGGGCGTGCGGTTTCCAAAAAACCCGCTCTACGTGCGGGATGCTCAAAACCGCATTGACCCTGACTGAAGACCAACTGCAACGGATGGTGCGCTATGTGCGCAACCGCATCGAGGGGATCGACGAAGCCCGCAACAGCGGCTGGCTCGCCGACCGGGAACGCTTCGACCGGGAATGGGACGACGATTTCTCCCATCGCGAATGGGAGAACGCCGTGTTCGCCAAATCCAATGAATCCCTGAATATGATCGGGTCGGGCGTGGATTATATCCGCTCCCGCATGATCGAGGAAATTTTTGGAGGAAAACCGTGGTTTGCCGCCGACCCGCGTCAGCCCGATGGGAACGATCCGCTCTTGGCCGAACAAGTGGGCCGGCATCTGCGCTGGAAGCTCGGGCCGGATCAGATCGATTTCGAGGCGGTCTCGGCGGAGCTGGTGACCCAGGCGTGCAAGCTGGGCGAATGCGTGGCGAAGCTGTTTTACAAGACGGAGGAGGAGCGTTTTGAGCGGATCGCATCCATCCTGTGGGACACACAAACCAACGGGCCGGTGTTGACCCCCGACGGGGAATTTGTATTTGAAGAAGGCCCGCTGGACGTGCTGGCGCAGGCGCTTGCGGCTTCGCTGGATTTGGTCGCGGAATGGCATCCGGGCGAGCCGGGAGAGGTGGTTTCACCGGAAGCGTTGCCGCCGGGCTTATGTTGGAAAGAGCAGATCGTTTCGGAGCGCAAGCTGCGCAGTGCGGGCGCGAAGGCGGTGCCGCTGCATCCCAAGGAATTTTATTGCCCGCTCCATGCGCCGTCGATTCCCGAGGCGGATTTCGTGGCGCACCTGACCTCAATGCGGCTCTCGGAATTGTGCGGGCACCTAGGGGTCTCACTCGATGCCGCTGCAAGCGAGAATGACCGTGCGGACGGGTATTTGAAACGGGCTCTTTTGCAGATCCGGGCGACAGCCGGGGCAGAGCCGAAGCCGGACTCCGAACAGCCGCGAGCGGGCGAAGGGGAGGAGCTGCCGGTGGCGGACGCGGACCCCGAGTTTCGGATGCTGGAAGCCTATTTCCGCTTTGACGCACGCGGTGACGGGTGCCCGTGCCGGGTGTTCCTGATGGTGGCCTACGATTATGACGTGCCGATCTTCTGGGACTACATCGCCAACGTGACCCCCGACGGCAAATATCCGTTTGAGGCGGTGGTGGTCAACAAGGAGCCGCACCGTTGGTATGGCAAAAGTTGGTTCAAGAAATACGAGCGCTTTCAGCATTTGATCGACAAGCTCACCAACCAGATTCTTTACCGCAACGATCTTGCGGCCAACCCGGTCAAGTTCCGCCGCAAGGAAGCGGTGGTGCAATGGCAGGACGATCAGCCGTTCGAGATCGGGCCGGACAAAGTATTCGATCTCAATGACGGCTACACGGCCGAAGACGCGCTGCAAACGGCGCGGATTCCGGAACTCGATGAGCAGACCAAATTTTTGCTTGAGATGGTGATTGCCAACTGGCGGATGCGGGCCGGGGTTGCGACGGCGACGCAGGGGACATTTGGCGGATTGCCCAGCGAGCGGACGGCGACCGGCATCACGCAAGTGGCGGCCACCGGGCGGACGATGTTCCAGCCGCAGTTGATGGAGGTCAAGCGAGGGTTGGAAGCCGTGTTGCGGCAGGTGGTGGAATACCAGTATGCCTATTTGGACGCGGATGAGACGTTCACGTATAGGGAAGGGGACGAGCGGCGCCTGGGGCTCTTGAGTCGCGAGAGTGTGCGGGATTTGGAGTTCAACGTGGAGTTGACGTTGACGCTTTCCAAACAAGACCAGAATTTGGAGGCGTCCAAGTTGGCGGTGGATTTCTTTGGGCAATTCCTGGCCGTTCCGGATGCGTTCAAACCGGTCGCGGCGCCGCTTTTCACGACGGTGTACAAGAACCTGCAAATCGACCATGCGGACGATTATTTTCAGCGCGTGGTGGAGATCGTGGGACGGCTCGCCTCGCCACAAGCCGCCGATGGAAATGGGGGCGGCTCGCTTTGACGCCGGAGCAAAAGATGGAGCGGGCAGGGGCGATCGCGGAGGAGTTGACTGCGCTTCATCGCGTGCCGCCCGAAGGGGCGGCACTGCTCGACCGCGAGCTGGAGCGGCTTGTGGTCTTCCACACGGAGAAATGCTGCGATCCGCGGCTCTCCGCCAAACAAAGTGCGCAGCACAAGGAAGCGCGCGCGCTGGCTCGCGGGTTGGTGGGGTTCTTTGAAAAGCGCAAGACAGCGCTCAAGGAGGAGATGGGGAAGCTGCGGCGGGGGTGATCCAAAAGAGTTGGACTATGCATAGTCATCCCGCGAAACGAGCACTTCACATGCAACTCCCCCCTTGTCATTCCCCTCCCCCATGGTTCACATTGGAGTCCTTTCATGGACCGTCTTGCCTTTCTCCTTTATCGCGGCCTGTGCCGCTTGGTCTCCCTCCTGCCGATCGGGATCATTTTCCGCATCGGCACCGTTCTCGGCTGGCTCGCGCACTGGCTTCTCGGCCCGTACCGGCGTCTGGTGGTGGCCAATCTGACCATTGCCTTCGGAACCGAAAAATCCCCCAAGCAAATCCGGCAGCTCGCTCGCAAACATTTCGCCTTGATGGGAGCGAATTTTCTCTCCGGCGCAAAATTGTCCACGATGCCGGGGGAGAAAATTCTTCGCCACGTCCAAATTGAAGGTTTGGAGGTACTCCGCGAAGCCGTGAAAAACCCGCCTGGCGTCGTTTTTGCGCATGGCCATCTTGGGAATTGGGAAGTGCTCGCGCAGGTCAGTCCCCTGGTTTTCCCCTGCAAATCCGGCGCGATCTACCAGCGTTTGGGCAACCCGTATTTTGACGCCGACATCCGCGCCACGCGCGCCCGGTTGGGGTTGGAACTCTTCGAGCGCAAGGAAGGTTTTCAGAACGCCACCGTTTTCCTGCGCCAAGGCGGAGCCGTGGGCGTCATGGCGGACCAGCACGCGGGGGATGCGGGCATCTGGTGCCCTTTCTTTGGACGGCTCGCCTCCACCACGCCGCTTCCCGCCACCCTCGCCCTGCGCACCGGCGCGACCATTCTGAACACCGCTGTTTACACCGAAAAACCGGGTCATTGGCGGATGGTCATTGAAAAACCGGCTCTCAGCGCGACCCGCGACGTTGCCGTGCTCACCGCCGAGTTGAATCTCGCCATCGAAAAACTCATCCGCCGCTCCCCGGCCGACTGGTTCTGGGTCCACAACCGCTGGAAAACCCCGCAACCGAATTTCCTGCTCGCCCAATACAAACGGGGCATCGCTTACCCTCCCGGGTTTGATCCGGCCACCCTCAAGCCGTTCCCAATCGTCGTCCGTTCCAGCAACTGGCTCGGCGACGCCGTCATGACCACCCCGGCCGTGCAGGCCATCAAACGCGGACGCCCCGATGTGCGTCTCACCGTGCTCGTCAAAGCCAAACTCGCCGATTACTGGCGGCGCATCCCGGAAGTGGACGAAGTGCTCACCCTTGAGCCGTCGGATTCCGTTTTCAGCGTCGCGCGCAAACTGCGAGGCCGCTTCGATGTCGCCGTAGTGTTGCCCAACTCGATCCGGTCCGCCCTGGAACCGTGGCTCGCAGGCGTGCCCCGGCGCGTCGGCTACCCGGCCCAATGGCGGCGCAAACTGCTCAACCAGCCCCGCGACATCTCCGCAAAAAAACGGCAGCAGCCCCGGCCCGCCCGGCACCAACTCTTTCACTATTTGGAACTGGCCGACTGGCTCGGAGCGGAAATCGGCACCCCGCAACCCGCCGATTTCTTTTCCACCATCGCGCGCAACGCCCTTCCGTCGGGGCCGATCAAGATCGGCCTCTGCCCCGGCGCAGAATATGGCCCGGCCAAACGGTGGCAGCCGGAACGGTTCGCCCAAGTGGCCAACGCCGTCTCGGCGCAGCGCGAAGTCGAATGGGTGCTCTTCGGCGTGGCGGGCGACGCGGCCATCGGCGAAGAAATCTCGGGCCGGATCACCGGAAAACAGACCAACCTCATTGGCAAAACGACCCTGGCCGAATTGATGGACCGCCTCAGCGAATGCGCCGTGCTGCTCACCAACGACACCGGCACGATGCACCTCGCGGCGGCCCTGGGCGTCCCCACCGTCGCCATCTTCGGCTCCACCGAACCGCAACTCACCGCCCCGCTCGGCCCCGGCCACCGCATCTTGCGCCATCAAGTCGCATGCAGCCCGTGCTTCCTGCGCGAATGTCCCATCGACTTCCGCTGCATGAACGCCGTCACCGCAGAGGAAGCAGCCAGCGCGGTGTTGGAGACATTGGCTTGAACCACAAGATTTGCCGCAAAGATGCGCGAGAGGCGCAAAAAAGGAGACAAAGCTGCGTTCCTGTTCTTCTGCGCTTTTTGCGCCTTTTTGCGGCTATTTCTTTTCCCAATCTGCGGAATCTGCGTAATATACCCTTTCTATGAAAGGGGCTCCGCAATATGGCTTCGCTGCGCTTCGCAAATCAAAAAAACGGCAAATGCCGTCAGGCGGTCTGCGGATAGCATGAGTTCGTCTTCCTACCAACGGCGCGTCACGCGCGAAGTCCAAGTGGGCCACGTCGGCATCGGCGGCGCCCATCCGGTGCGCGTCCAGTCGATGATCACCAGCGACACGATGGACACCGAGGCGTGCATCGCGCAGACGCTCGACCTCGCCGCCGTGAAGTGCGAGATCGTCCGCATCACCGCCCCCACCGTCAAGGACGCCGCAAATTTAGAGCAGATCGTCAAAGGCCTGCGCGCGCGCGGCTGCGATGTGCCGATCGTCGCGGATATCCATTTCAAGCCCGAAGCCGCCCTCGAAGCCGCCAAGTGGGTCGAAAAAATCCGGATCAACCCGGGCAATTACGCCGACTCCAAAAAATTTCAGATCCTCGAATACACCGATGCCGATTACGCCGGGGAACTCGAGCGCATCCGCGAACGGTTCACGCCGCTCGTGCTTCTCTGCAAAGAGCGGGGCGTGGCGATGCGCATCGGCACCAATCACGGCAGCTTGAGCGACCGGATCATGAACCGCTACGGCGATTCCCCTCTGGGGATGGTCGAGAGCGCGCTGGAGTTCGCCCGGATCGCCCGCGATCTGGATTACCACGAACTCGTTTTCTCCATGAAAGCGAGCAACCCCAAGGTGATGATCGAGGCGTACCGACTGCTCGCAGCCCGGCTCGACGCTTTGGGGCCGGATTGGAACTACCCGCTGCATCTGGGCGTCACCGAAGCGGGCGACGGCGAAGACGGCCGCATCAAAAGCGCCATCGGCATCGGCTCGCTGCTTTGCGATGGCTTGGGCGACACCATCCGCGTTTCGCTCACCGAGGACAGCGTCCACGAAATCCCCGTCGCCTACGCCATTTTGCAAGCCGCCGGGTGCCGCATCACACGCACGGAATATGTCGCCTGCCCCTCGTGCGGGCGCACCCTTTTCGACCTTCAGGAAACCACCGCCCGCGTGAAGGCGGCGACAAACCACCTCAAGGGCGTCAAAATCGCCATCATGGGGTGTATTGTCAACGGCCCCGGCGAAATGGCCGACGCCGACTTCGGCTACGTGGGCGGTGCGCCCGGCAAAGTGAACCTCTACGTCGGCAAAACCGCCGTGAAATTCAATATTCCCCAAATCGAAGCCGTGGACCGCTTGGTGGACCTCATCCGCGAGCACGGCAAATGGGTGGAGCCGCAAATAGAATCCTAAATTTGCGAAAAGCGGGGGAATATCTCCCCATCTCCCAATAGTTCAAAAAAGCCAAGAATCCGCTTCATTAAAAAATAAATTAGGCGCTTTTCTTTTCCAAGTAATCAAAATAAGCTCGACTGATGGTGAAAACATCTCAAACCCCTTCATCTTCCACACTCCCGGCAACCGCAGGACGGGCTGACTTGCGACCTCAACATATTCACGATGCCGTCATTCGGCTGGCAGGAAACTCCCAGGACGGCATTCAGTCCGTCGGCGGCTTCCTCGCACGGCTTGCGGGACGCAGCGCGCAAGAAGTCATGACTTACATGACCATCCCGGCCACGATCTCGGGCGGTCCTTCGATTTTCCAAGTGCGCATCGGTTCCGGCGAAGTATTGTCGGCAGGGGATGAGGCGGACTTTCTGGTCGCCTTCCACCAGCACAGCTACGATAACCACATCGGCGCATTGAAAGAAGGCGGCGTGCTGCTTTACGATTCCGACAACGTCCAACCCAACCTGGACGACAAGCGCTTTGTTTATGTGGGCGTCCAAATCACGAGCCTGACGATTGAAGCATTGGGCGGCACCGCAAAGGACAAGGGCAAAAACATTTTCGTGCTCGGCCTGCTCGCCGCGATTTTCAATTTCGATGTGGAGAAACTCAAAACTCTCATTCGCGAACGGTTCGGCAAAAAAAACGCAAGCCTCGCCGACACCGCCTTGATCGCGTTTCAGGCAGGCTACGGCTACCCCGTCGATGACCTGCTCGCAAATCGGTACCATTTCGAAGCGGTCCATAAGGAAGGCGGCCGCGCTCAGATCACCATGGACGGAAATCAGGCCATCGCCTTTGGCCTGATCGCGGCGGGCGTGCGTTACGGCGCTGCTTATCCGATCACGCCATGGACATCCGTCATGGAAATCCTTCGCGCCGAACTGCCCAAATATGGCGGCCTCTTTGTCCAGACGGAGGATGAACTTGCGGCGGTCTCGATGGCGCTCGGCTTTTCCTATTCCGGCCATCTCTCGGTCACCGGCAGTTCGGGCCCCGGCATCTCGCTCAAAACCGAAGCGATCGGCTGGGCCTCCATGGCCGAGCTTCCGCTGCTCATCGTCAACGTCCAGCGCGGCGGACCAAGCACCGGCCTGCCCACCAACGTCGAGCAGAGCGATCTTTACCAGGCCATCTACGGGGGGCATGGCGATAGTCCCCGCGTCGTTTTGGCGGCAGCCAGCGTGGAAGATTGCTTCTATGTCGCGCTGGAGGCAGCCCGCATCGCACGCAAGTACAGCACGCCGGTTTTCATCCTGAGCGACTCCTCGCTTTCCACCCGCATCGAAGCTTTTGACGAGCCGGACCTCAAGGAGCTCGTGCAACACTCCAAGCCCGACCTCACTCCGCGTCCCGATGGGTTCAAGCCGTATCCGCTCGACCAAATCACGCAGCACGCGCCTCCGGGAACCCCGATGCTTGGGGGCAAATACCCGGTATTGACCGGTTTGGAGCATGACGAAACCGGCCACCCGTCCGGAAGTCCCGCTCTCCATGTGAAGATGACGGTCAAACGGCGTGAAAAACTTCAGAAACTCGCCGCCGAACTGCCGTTGCCGGACCTCCACGGGGATCCCGAGGGAGACACGCTCCTGGTGGGCTGGGGCTCCACTTATGGGCCGATCCGTGAAGCCGTTAATCGCATGCGCACGCGCGGCGACAAAGTCTCGGCGATCCATCTGCGCAGTTTGCATCCGCTGCCCAACGGCCTGGAGACGATCTTTGCCCGGTTCCGCCGCATCATCGTCGTGGAATTAAACGACTCGGGCCTCTATGGCTTCGGTCAACTGGCCACGGTCCTGCGCGCCAGATATTGCGATCCCAAAATCCAGAGCCTGACCAAAACGAACGGCCTCAGCTTCCTCGTAAAAGAAATCATTGAAGGAGTTTCAAAATGAGCACCACCCCGACTGCTACTGAACCTGCAAAGCTTACCAAAAGCGCCCTGACTGCAGAACGGCCCACCTGGTGCCCCGGCTGCGGTGACTATTCGGTCCTCGCCGCTTACTACAAAATCCTGGAAAAACGCCAGTTTGCGCACGAAAACATCGTCACGCTGGCCGGCATCGGCTGCTCCTCGCGTTTCCCCTATTTCGTCAACAGCCATGGCGCACACTACATCCACGGGCGCTCCATTCCCCTCGCAACGGGAGTCAGCCTCTCCCGGCCCGATCTCAAGATTTTTGTATTCGGCGGGGATGGCGACGGCTTCTCGATCGGCGGCAACCATCTCGAACATGGTGCGCGCAAGAACGTCAACCTTACTTACATCATCATGGACAACTCCGTCTATGGCATGACCAAGAAGCAAACCTCCCCCACTTCACCTGTGGGATTCAAGACCAAGACCGACCCCACCGGAGCAATGGATCGCCCGGTCAATGGAGTCAAGAAGCTGCTCTCCGCAGGGGCCACTTTCATCGCGCGCGCCCACGCCTCGCAGATCAACCACATGACGCAGATGATCGAGCGGGCGATGGATCATGAAGGCTTTTCCGTGGTCCACGTGCTTTCGGATTGCTCTGAATTTTTCCCGGACGCGTTCACCTCCGCCAACCCCAGGAAGGGCGGCGAATACAACATCATTGAAGAGAAGAAGTGGGACCAAACCCCGGAAGACGAATTGCGCCACGACGTCACCGATGAAGCCGCAGCGTATCGCCTGGCTGATCGCCCTTTCCCCGGCCTCTTCGGCGTCTTCTTCCAGGTCGAGCGCGCCACGAAAAACGATCTTGAGGATATGTGGATCGACTCTGTGCGCCTGAAAACCTCCCACTGCAGCGACCTGGAAATCCTGCAGCAGAGCTTTGACCGGATGAAGTAGAACCGGGTTTACTGTCCCGAATCGGACCGCACCATGCCCTCCAATGCGCAGAGCCATTGGGGGTGCTCGTTCATGCAGGGGATGAGGGTAAATTCCTCTCCCCCGGCTTCGAGAAAAGTCTCGCGTCCACGCATTGCCACTTCTTCCAGCGTTTCCAGGCAATCGGAGACAAACGCGGGACAGATGACCAGCAGCTTCTTCACCCCGTTTTCGGCGAGGCGCTTGAACTCGAAATCAGCATACGGCTTCAGCCAAGGGTCGCGTCCTAGGCGGGATTGGAACGCCACAGAAAATTTTCCCTCCGGCACTCCCGCCTCTTGGGCAAAGGCGCGAACGGTCGCAAAGCATTGCGCGCGATAGCACGTCTGATGCGCGGGACTCTGCCGTTCGCAACAATCCCCTGACATCAGGCAATGCGAGCCGGTGGGATCGGCCTTGCGCAAATGGCGCTCAGGCAGCCCATGAAAGCTGAACAGCAAGTGATCGTACTCCTGCTTCAAAAATTCCGTCGCGCTGGCAGCAAGCGCTTGAATATAGCGGGGCTCGCTATAATACGGCTTCACGATATTGAGCCGCATCTCTGGAGCCGCTTTTGCCGCGATCTCCTGCGCCCGCGAAACCGCCGTCCCGAAGCTCGACATTGCATAGTGCGGAAAGAGCGGAATCACCAGCACTTCCGTAATCCCTTGCGCGTGCAGGGCGGCAATCGCCGAGGCGATGCTTGGGTTTTGATAGCGCATTGCAAGTTCAACAACAAAACCCTCGCCCAGGCGGCGTTGTAATTCCCGTTGCACATTGCGGCTCGTCACCACCAGCGGCGACCCCTCCGCTGTCCAGATTTGATGGTAGGCCTCGGCGGATTGCTTGGGCCGGAACGGAAGAATGCAGCCATAGACCACAAATGCGCGAACAGGCCACGGCGCGTCCAACACGCACGGGTCCATGAGAAACTCGCGAAGATATTTTCGGACATCCGGCACGGACGGGGAATCCGGCGAGCCCAGATTGATCAGCAACACCCCTTGTTTTTTCATAGGACGACCTCCGCTTGGTTCAATGTGTCAGAGGAACAATACGTTGCAACCCGGCTGGCTACCTCCTGACCGGCGACAATGGAATTGCCCACCGAAATACCGTTGCGATAGTTCCCCGCAAAAAATAATCCCGGATGCCGGGTCTCAGTCTCGGCCATCAAATCCATGAACTTCCCATACCCAACGTTGTATTGTGGGATAGCCCATGGGAACAAGGCGTGATGCTGGTAAGTCGGCTTGCCGCGCACCCCTAAGACCGCCTTCAAATCTTGCGCCGCGCGCTCAAACAACTCGTCCGGCGCACGGTTCGCGAGTTCCGGGCTGCGGCATCCGCCCATAAAGCTCGTGAGGGTCACATGCCCTTCCGGAGCACGGTTGGCGAAGATCGAGGAGGAGAAGGTCGTCCCGAGAATGCTCAAGCGTTCGAGCTCGGGGACAAGGAATCCAAAGCCGTCGAGCGGGTCCGCCACATCCTCCCTGCGGAACCCCAGAACAATGCGGGCCACAGAGGGGTGCTCGATCTCCCCGAGGGCTGCCAGGCTGACTGCCTCTCCATCTGTAATGCGCACGGAAGCCAGTTTATGGGCCGGTGCAGTGAACAACACCGCAGAATGATTGCGCCGTTCTTCGCGTCCGTTGGCGAGCACGGTTACCGTCCAGCCTTCGGCGCTTTTTTCCACAGAGTGGACGGACGAATGGAGCTCCACCGAACTCCCGAGCTGCACGTGCAGCGTGTCGGTGAGCACCTGAAGACCCGCATCGAAAGAGACTTTCTTTGCTTGGGGCGCGGCTACCTCGGCGCGTTTTTTCCGCTCCCGCGCCCCCAGGAATTGCCCCAGGATCAGCGAGCCGTATTGCGCTTCGACCTTGTGCAGTTTTGGGAACGCGTGGCGCACTGAAAGTTTCGCGGGGTCTCCCGCATAGATGCCGGAGACAAAGGGGTTGATGGCGTAATCGAGAAACTCCCGGCCGAGACGGCGCACCACAAAATCCGCCAGCGACTCGTCGTCCGAGACCGGCGGTTTGCGAATAAACGGTTCGGCTGCAATGCGCAATTTCCCGGCAAGGGAAAAAAGCGGGGTGGCGGCAAAAGCTCCGGCCGAGACCGGCAGCGGGTGCATCCTGCCGTTGCGCACAATGTAATTTTTATTGGCGGCGGGATCGGAATCACGGCGGCGGGGATCGAGCCCCAAATCCGTAATCAGCGCGGCGATTTTGGGTGAGGTTTCGAGAATGGTGTTGGGTCCGTACTCGGCCATATACCCGTTCTCGCAAAGGGTCCGAATGGGTCCCCCCACCCGCTCCCCTTCCTCGTAAAGCGTGACAGGAACCTTCTGCTGGCGCAGCCGGAATGCGGCACAAAGCCCCGTAATCCCCCCGCCGACGATGGCAACTGAGTTCATATCGATTTGGAAAAACGGCCTTCGGTTTCCCTGCCGAAATAGGCATCGAAGCGCACCGCGATATTGCGGATGAGCAACCGTCCGAGATCGGTGACACGGAGTTCGCATGCGTCGGTTTCAAGCAATCCGTCCGCCTTGAGATCGTCCAATCCGGCAAGTTCCCGTGCGAAGTAGCTCGTAAAATCCACCCCGAGGAGTTCGGTCATTTTCCCGAAATCCAAACCGAGATCACACATCAGCCGACCGATCACCTCCCGGCGAATCTTGTCGTCCTCGGTTAAAACATACCCTTTGGAGATCGGCGCCTGTCCGGCGTCGAGCGCCTCATAATAAGCGGGAAGCTCTTTGTGATTCTGCCAATACGCGCCATTCGCCTGCGAGATGGACGACATGCCAAAGGCGTGAATGTCGGTGTTGCCGCGCGTGCTGTATCCCTGGAAATTGCGCTGCAAAGTCTTGTTGCGTTGCGCGATTGCGAGTTCGTCATCGGCGCGCGCAAAATGGTCCATGCCGATGTAGGAATAGCCACTGGAAGTAAGCCGCTCCACCGTCAGTTTCAGCAACTCCAGCTTCATCTCGGGCGTGGGCAGCACCTTCAAAATTTTCTGTGCAGGCTTCATCCACGGCACATGCGCATAGTTGAACACCGCGAGGCGATCCGGCTGCATCGCGATCACTTCTTCCAGTGTTTTTGCAAACGACTCCGTTGTCTGATGCGGCAGACCGTAGATCAAATCTATGTTGAGAGAGGCAAACCCAGCTTCCCGAAGCCATTCCACGGTCTGTTCCGTTTGGATCTTCGGCTGGATTCGATGCACAGCCAGTTGCACCCGCGGATCGAAATCCTGCACTCCCAGGGATGCCCTGTTGAATCCAGCTTCGCGCAAGGCCAGCACATGCTCGCGCGTTAACCGGCGCGGGTCAATCTCCACGCCCGCCTCGATGGTGGCATCCAGACTGAAATGCGAACGGATCAACCGGCCCAAGGCCCGAATTTCATCCGGCAGCAAGAAGGTCGGTGTTCCGCCGCCGAAATGCAATTGCACCACTTTGCGCTCCCGGCCAATAAGCGGAGCCAGGAGCGCCAGTTCGCGATCCAGATATTGCAGGTATTGCTCGCTTGCACTCTGGTTGGAGGTGATCACGGTCGTGCAGCCGCAATACCAGCAAAGCGAGTAGCAGAACGGGAGATGGAAATAGAGCGAGAGGTCCTTGTCGGACGCGGCATGGGTCTTCATGCGCTCCAGGATTTCCTGCCCGGGCATCTCAGCAAAATGCGTGGCCGGCGGATACGATGTGTACCGCGGAGCCGCTACATTGTATTTACGGATGAGTTCGAGATCGACTTGCAAAGTGCTCATGCAAAATGACGGACACTCTCGGCGAGCGCCTCTATACATTCGAGTTTCGCCTGTTGTGGAACCCCGTGACCGAGGTTGAAGATATGCCCCCTTACCCCGGCCATGTCGCGGAGGATGCGCCGGGTCTCGGCGGCAACAATTTCGGGGGTGGTGGAAAGCAGCGATGGATCAAGATTCCCCTGCACACCCACTTTTTCCGGCAGCAGCGCGCGGATTTTCGCCAGCGATTGCGTCCAATCCACGCTCAAAATATTTGCGCCGGTCCCCGCGAGCGAATCCCACTGCCCGTGCACCCCCTTGGCAAAAAGGATCACCGGCACGCGGCCTCCGAGTTTGGCGAGGATTTCTCGGATCCACCGCCCCGAAGCCTCTTCATATGCGCTGGCGGCAAGATGCCCGCCCAGACTGTCAAAAATTTGAAGCGCGTCCGCACCGGCGTCGATTTGCATTTGCAAAAACTCCGCCACTGCCAGCGTGAGCTTCTCCATCAGCTCCGTAAACAAACGCGGCTCGGAATAATAGAGCGCCTTGGACAAAGTGGAACCGGGACCACTCGAACCCTCAATCATAAAATTGGCGAGCGTCCACGGAGAACCCGCAAAGCCCAACAAAGCAGCCCGGCCATTCAGCTCAGGCTTGATCAATCCGAGAGCCTTGGCAACGTATTGCAGCCGGTCCGTCACCCGCCGATGATCGAGGCGGCGGATATCTTCCGCGGACCGAATGAGAAATTCCATTTCGATGCCGCCCCCCTCGCGGAAATGATACGGCTGCCCCATCGCCTCCGGCACGACGAGAATGTCGCTGAACAAAACCGCCCCATCGAACCCAAACCGGCGGATCGGCTGGAGCGTTGCCTCAGCCGCCAATTCCGGGGTTTGGACGATTTCCGTAAAGGAATGCTTTTCCTTTAAAACGCGATATTCCGGCAGGGACCGACCGGCCTGGCGCATGAGCCACAGCGGCGGCCGATCCACAGACTCACACCGGGCGGCGGCAAGGAAACGCTCGCGGCGGCCGACCGATGGAATTTCAGCGGAGGAATTGCCCGGGGGAAGGAGGTCGGTATTCATGAATGGGAATAAACGGCGGTCAAAATGCGCTCTGGTTGGCTGCCGCTCCGGGCTGCACGCATGCCGAAGTGTAGCGCTTCATTATTGCAGGTCAATGGGCGGGTGCCATTTCTCGTCAACCAGGCCCGCCCTTCCTGTGCCGCTCTGCTAAGAAGCTGTCTAAAAATTGGGAGCGGGGTGCGTTGCAGGTATAAACGGGCTCTGACTGTGTTACTCCCTCGTCGCCTATCCACAGATAGGCTCCTCGCTCGTGCCTTGTCATACCCCATTTCTCCCTCTTGCGCACCCTCGCCGAATTTTTAGACAGCTCCTAAGGCAGATCCAGCACCGCTTCGCATTCCTCCGAGCCCGGGATGCTGCGGATGGTGAAACAAGCTTTCTCCAGCAAATAGCGCATCGCGGAATGATCCGGCAGAAAATGACTCGTAATCCGGCTGTACCGTTCCGCGCGCCCGACTTCGAGCAGCAGCTCCACCAAACGGGTGCCAAGCTGCTGGCTCTGCCATTTGTCGCTGATGACGAGGAAAAGCTCGGCTTCATTGCCTCCGGCCAGCTTGATCAAACGACCGACTCCGAGGATTTCATGCTCTTGTGAATCGGGAATATGACGATCCACCACGAGCGCGATCTCCCGGTCGTAGTCATTGAAGCAGACTCGGGCGAGCCGCTTATGGTCAATCCGATCATCCAAAGCCAACTCGCGGCCATACCGGTGGCTCACACTGCGCTGGCTGAGGCTCCGGTGGAATTCCACCAGCAAAGGCTCATCTTCAGCCCGTATGGGGCGGACCGTGACCGTCCGGCCGTCCCGGAGCGTGTGCTGGGTGACATACTCCGTCGGATACGGCCGGATCGCCGGTTGGACGGGCGCGGCAACTTCCAGCCCGTGCACCACCACGCGGGCATCCAGCGCCACAAACCCTTCCGGCGAAACCAGCAGCGGGTTGATGTCGATTTCCGCGATCCACGGTTGCTCGGCCACCAAATGGCTGAAGCGCACCAAAAGCTGCTCCAAAGCATCGAGATTGATCGCCTTGCGTCCGCGCACCCCTTTCAGAGCCTCATAAATGCGGGTGCGTTCCATCAGGCGACGCGCCAGCGTGCTGTTCAAAGGCGGCAATCCCAGCGCCCGGTCCTTGAAAATTTCCACGAGCTGACCGCCGGTGCCGAAAAGCAGCACCGGGCCAAATTGCGGGTCGGTGCTGCTGCCTAGAATCAATTCGTAGCTGCTTGAAAACGACACCATCGCCTGCACGGTCACGCCCAGGAAATCATCGGCCAGCCCTTTGGCTGTGACGGATTCCTTGATCTCCCGCCAAGCTTGGCGAACCGATTCCGAGTCGCGCAAATTCAGCTTCACGCCCCCCACATCTGTCTTGTGCGTAATCGTTTCCGAGTGAATTTTTACGACCACCGGGCCGCCGATCCCCTGCGCAATCCCCACCGCTTCATTCTCATTGAAGGCGACGTGGGTCGGCACCACAGGAAGCCCATACGCTCCCAAAATTTCCTTCCCTTCCACCTCCGTCAAAATCGTTCTTCCGCTTTGGCGCACCTTTTCAAGCGTCTTGCGGACCGCCTCCCGCGTTTCTGGCGTCACCTCGCAATCGGTCGCCAGCGTCGGGGTCTCGTAAATTTCCCGCAGATGATCGGAATAGCGCCACATCGCGCAAAAAGTACGCGCCGCGGTGTCGGGATACGGGAAAGTCGGAATGCCCGCCTCATTGAGAATCGTTTCCCCTTCCTTCACTCCCGGGCCGCCCATCCAGCTGGCAAAAAGCGGCTTGTTTTCAGACCTCGCCAGGCATTTCAGCCGTTCCGCCGTGGCCGTTGCTTCCGTCATCGCCTGCGGAGTCAGAATGACGAGAGCCCCGTCGTTCATCGTCTCCTTGGAGACGATTTCCACCGCGTTCGCGTATTTCTCCGCCTTGGCATCTCCCAAAATATCCACCGGATTTCCATGGCTCCAGAACGGCGGCAAGATCGCGTTGAATGAAGCAAGGGCTTCGGGAGAAAGATCGGCAATGATTCCGCCCTCCATGACCAACCCGTCTGTGGACAATGCCGCCGGACCCCCGGCATTGGTGACAATCGCCAGGCGCGGGCCTTTGGGGAGAGGCTGTTTGCTCAAAGCCTCGGTTAAATCGAAGAGTTCCGCAATCGTGTTCACCCGCAGCACCCCTGCCCGCTCAAATGCCGCATCCAGCACCTCATCATTTCCCGTAAGCGAACCGGTGTGGGAAGCCGCCGCCTTGGAAGCCTGTTCGGTGCGTCCAACCTTGATCACCACGATCGGTTTCGTGAGCGCCACTTCCCGCGCCGCGGAAAGGAACGCCCGGGCGTCGCCGATCGTTTCCATGTACATCACGATGCTTTTGGTGTGGGGATCGTTGCCCAGAAAAGTAATCAGGTCGCCCCAATCCACATCCAGCATCGACCCCAGGGAAGCGAAGGCGCTGAACCCGACATTCTTGCTGAAACTCCAGTCGAGAATGGCGGTGCAGAGTGCTCCGCTCTGGCTCAGAAAAGCGACATTGCCCGGACGTGCAATGGTCGCAGCAAAAGTGGCGTTGAATCCCGCGTGCGGGACCATGACCCCCAAACAGTTCGGCCCGATGATTCGCATTTTCCCGGCTGCATTCTCGAGGATCTGGCGTTCCAATTCGACCCCTTCCGGGCCGTTTTCCTTGAATCCCGCCGAAATGATGACCGCGCTGGGAATCCCCGCCGCCACACATTCGGTGATGATGCCGGGAACGGTTTTGGAGGGGGTGACGATCACCGCAAGATCAATGGCTTCGGGGATGTCGCCAATCCGCTTAAACGCTTTCACCCCAAACACCTCCGGGTTTTTCGGGGTGACAGGATATACGGACTCCCGCAGATCCCCGGCGAGCAGGTTTTCAAAAACCGTCCGGCCCACGCTGCCCGGCGACTCCGACGCGCCGACAACGGCAACGCGTTTGGGGCCAAACATCGATTCAAGTGCGGAGCGGCGGGGAAGCATTGGGAGAGAAGGTTTCATAGGTTCAAATCATCCTGAATGGCGCATTTTTGCACCTGTTTGCACGCTACTCGCGACAAGGCGCATGGTTCCAACCGCCGATTGCGATGATTGGCACCTCGGTTGCTTTGCTCTTTAAATCACGAGCCCCGGCAAATATTGCGGAGGGGATTTTACTTGGGGCTGGCGCCGGTGTGGCACTCGGAACAGGAGAAATCGGAATATTCGGAATCGATGTGAACGAACTCTAATCCCTTGGCATTGAGCTTCAGGATTTCCTCATCGTTTCCCTGCGCCAGAATCAAGTGACACGCCTTGCAATCGCTTGCCTTCACCGTGGTTTTGCCGTCAGCCGCCTTGTGTTGCCCGTCATGACAACGGAAGCAGCCGTTCGTCTCCTTGTGGCTGAGGTTATCGGGATGCACGCGCCAGTCCGCCTTCATCTCGGGGAAAAAGTTGTCGTTGTAAATGGCTTGAGCCTGAGAAATGAGCGGACCCAAATCTGCACGGTCCGGGTAGGCGGCGCGCAGCGAGGCATCGATCTTCTGGAGCGCCTCGGGCTTGGTTGAATACGGTCGGGCCAACGCCTCGACCACTTTGGCTTTCACCCAAGGAATCTTGGAATCAATCTGCCCATTGGCCAGGGCAAGATCCACGGCATCATTGGGCGTGCGGAAGCGATGCGAGGGACGGTTGTGGCAGTCCATGCAGTCCATCGTGTGAATCGCATATTTTGCGGGATCATCCTTGAAGTCCGGTGCACGGTATTCCGTTGCCACCCCTTTCTCATTCGTGAAGCGAATCCACGGAATCTTGGCCCGCGTCTCGTCTGGAGAAATATACTCAATTTTATTCCCAAGGTTCATGTGCCAGTGAATGCCGCCCACCGGGCCGCTCGCGGGATCGCCTCCGCCCACATTGAGCAAAAGACGCACACTAAAAGGCGTATTCTTTTCGTCCGCCAGAAAATGACGCAGCGTGTGGTCCATGGGGCCGGTGTATTTCTGCGGCCAATGGCATTGCTCGCACGTTTCCTGAGCAGGCCGCTGTTTGGCCGCCGTCAGGCGGATGGGCCGGTCGAAATCCCCCACCAGGGTATGGTAAAGCTGGCGCACGCCATTGATCTTGGTCCTGAAATAAGCCACTGCTCCCGGTCCCACATGGCACGCGACGCATTCCACCCGCGCGTGGGGAGAGTGTTGGGAAGTGACGAACTCCGGGTCCATCGGCACATGGCAGGCCTGGCCGCAGAACTGCACCGTCTCCGTGTAATGGTAGGTTTGATAACTCCCCAGCGCTGTAAGAAAGAGGAACCCCACACTGGCCATCAAGAACACGATCAAAATCCTGCGATCCCGCGCCCGGAGAAGATCGATGGTCAGCATCCCCGCAAGAGCCCCGGGCTGCGCCCGATGTTCCTGCCGGAGCTTGAGCCAGGCCCCAGTAAAAGTGAGCACCAGCCCGGCAGCAAGAAAGGACGGGGCCACCACATAGGCCAGGATGCCCATGTACGGGTTGCCGTGATGGGAAAGCAGATCGACCGCAAACAGCAGCACGAACGCAAAAAAGCTCGCTGTCGCCAACACCAAGCCGACCAGACTGATCCAGTTGCGCAACAACCGGCTTCTGGAGGTTTTATTTTCTGAAGATTGACTCATTCTATGGCTCCCAAGAAATGGAGGCCGTTGGGTTAGCCAACGGCCTCCATCCTGACTGAATTTTTATGCGGATTCCTACTTTTTGAATGCCCTGATGTGGGCCACCAAAGCTTTGATCTCCTCGGGAGTCAATTTGTCTTTGAACGGCTTCATCTTCTCTTTGCCTTCGCTGATGACTTTGGCAGCTTCCTCATCGGTGAATTTCGCTTGAACCTTTGCGTCCGTGTAATTACCGACGCCGGATTTCTTGCCCATCATGGTGTTGCCGCTTCCGTCCTTGGCGTGGCAGGAGGCGCAATTTTTAGCCCAGATTTCCGCAGTATCGGCAGCCGAGGCGACCCCGGCGGACAATGCCATGGATGTGATGACCAGCAGTGTTTGAATTTTCATAGGTGGATGATATTAGGGTGTAAACCGAAGGGCGACCAGTCGATCTTCCACGCACTAGAACCGCACCTGCATGCTGGTGAACAGCAGAGTGCCGCTAAAGTTGTTGTGGTAACCGGAGGTCTGGTCGACGTATTGGAAGTAGCCACCCTTGACGTTCACGGTGACATTGCGGCGGATCTGCCGGGTGACACCCAAGGTTGCGGTATGCTCACTGGCACCCACCCCATAAGGCTGGGCAAGGCGGGAGGTGTCCTTGTAATTGTCGGCCTTATAATAGGTGTAATCAGCCCGGATATCCGTCTTGTCATCAAGGGCATATCCCGCGCCGGCACCGACTGTCAGGTAATTGTTCGAGATGCCCAAGTTTACCGGCCCGGGAAGCGTCACCGGGATATCGGTTTTACTCAGGACATAGGAAACATTGCCTTGCAGATAAAGGCGGTCCAGCGGAGACCAAGTGACACACTCACTGAAGATGTTGTTGATGATCTGACCGCTCTCCAGGGTCTCACCGCTGTCCTCTGCCGTGTCAATCTCCTGCCTCTGGAGATCATACCTGGTGACAAACACCAGGTTGCTCAGCGGACGCAGGGTGATGCGGGTATTCACGTCGTGGGTATAGAGGTTTTGCGCCTCAATCGGCCCGGAAACCAGGGTGACATGATTCACCCTTGTCGGGAACGTATAGTCGTTCTCGGCGGACTTGAAGTAATACTGAGCGGAGAGACTGGCCATGCTGCAAGCATACCAGTTGGCTCCCACAATGTACTTCTGGACCAGCCGGTCGCGGTCGTAATCATACCCTGTCACGGCTTGCGTCGTGAGGTTTTTCACGTGCTCTATGACAGCGCCGCTCTCCTCGGTCCATTCACCGCGGGTATAGAACACCCAGTCAGCCAATCCCGTGTAGCGGGCTTCGAAGCTCTCAGCGATTCTCTTGGTATCGTTGGAGCTGTTGTCCAGGTACGGCGTGAGGGTAACAGTGGTTTTGTTGGAGTTGATACCCGTGTCCATGAAGCGGGCCACGTTATCGTTCTCCTCTTTCTCGAAGCGAACTGCCGCTATCAAGGAGAGATGCGGTGTCGGCATCCACATCAGGTTCATGCACGCCACATTCTGGTCGAGCTGCGAGCCGCCCACCAGATCGAAAAACCCATGGTCGCGATATTGCGAGGTAGGTATAATCGGACTTGCTGCATCGGCGTCATAATCCAACCCGAAGGCGCGGGAACCTCCGATATTGGTATTGAACGTGGTGTAGGCGTATCCGGTTGTGAACCAGAGTTTATCGCTAAACCGGGTTTCCGTGTCGCCGTGGGCGGTGAACATGTCGCCGCTCAACGTGTCGACCTGGGTGAGTTTGCGCTCCTTGGTCGGCTCCTGCGGGTTCATGCTGACATTGAGCGAGTCGTCATTGCTCTGGTGCTCAAAGCGAACACCCAGGTGCAGATCCGTGTTGCCCAATGTGTGCGCCAGATCGAGGCTAAAGATATCCAGGGTCTCCTTGATATTGCGGAAGCTCGGAGCAATTTTGCGGCTCAGAGCGCCCACAGTCGCAGTCCCCCATTCCGTCGAATCTTTCTGGCCATAGCGGTAATCCCGCTCGTAGCGCAGAGTAACCTCCGGCAGGTCCGGCATCCGCAGGCCCAGCTCTGCGAAGATTCTGCCGCGATCCAGCCCCAGCACATTACCCGCATCCGGCGGGAAAAAGGTGGTGCCCACAAGGGAAGGGGTAAACCCGGCGTTCCCGTCATAATAGGAACGGAATTG
>JAPLTE010000116.1 GCA_026398235.1 Verrucomicrobiota bacterium | reverse complement strand
GTGCGCGCCGATGGGAAGCTCCTTGAAATCCGTCGATGGTTTCCTGTGGAGGCGCAACCAGTGGCGAAGGGTTGTAAACAAGTTGTTCACAGGGCAGATCGAGTCATGGGAATAATTCGACAGGAAATGCCACGAGGCGAGGCCTTGGAATTTTGCCTCACATGTTATTCACAAGCGCGCAACTCCTGCAGAGAGAGACCGATACCGACAACATCACACAATATATGTCATGTAAAATCCTATGGTCTGGGTGGGTTGCTTTCTTCGTTTGGGGTTTTTAGGGGGTTCGGAGGTGGGAATCTTCTTCTGATTCCGCTTTCCTTCTCCTCCCTCTGGGTTCTCCTCCCTCTGGGTTATGGAAGTTGGCGCTCAGGTCCGTTCATTGACAAGGCTTCACAAGGTGCGAAATTATTCTACGGGCTTCGGGGAGGTTGCTGGTTTGTCCTCTCCGGAGTTCCGTTTTTTCGTACTCACCGGATGGAGCTTCGATGCTTCACTCCTCGGCGGCGCTTTTCCTTCCGTTGCGTGCGGGAGCGGCCCCAGCGGATTTTTGGGCGTTGCTGCCGGGCTTGGCTTCAGTTGCGGGCTGGGCCCGGGCGAAACGATGGGGCTGGGAGCTGGAGTGCTGGATGGGACCGGAGTGCTATTGACGGAGAATGGCGTTGAGGTGCCGGTTGCCACTGCGGTGCCGCTGGCGCCAAGGATCGGAACCGGAGCGGGTAAAATACCAGGAATGGGGATTGGAACAGGAATTGGCACGGGAATGGGACTCGGCGTGGGCGTAGGCGTGGGGGCCGGTTTGGAGAGGTTGACCCAGGTGTGCAGCGTCCCTTCAAATCCCCCCACCTCGTTCAGGAGCGCTTCCACTCTCGCCCGCCATTGGACGAGGTCCGGAGGGCCGAACGGTTTGTCTGCGCTGTTGGGGAAATAAAGATAGGTGACTTTGAGGTCACTCTCTGCGCGATGCGTGGCGGTGGTTTCGGAGTTGATTTCCTTTCCGAGCCGGCTGGAAGCTTCGCCGACAAGATCGCGCGGTCCGACATCCCCGATGATGGCTGGGTAGATCGTGTTTCCATGAATCACGGCGCAATAATCCCCCAGTTTGGGCTGGAATGCGGGGTCCATTCCTTCGGTGAAAAGCCCCGGCAAGACCACATACGGGTCGGTTGCGGCGATCAAAAAACTGCACGTTTTGAGTTGGTGCACTTCATACTTTGCCGCGCTTACCGAGTCGCGCAAAGCCTGCAAACGGGGTTCTCCCATGCCTTTTGAATGTGCGAGCTCCACCTCCAGGGCGCGCAGTCGTGCCTCGCGCCCCGGCAGGAAGGGATTCGTTAAAACGGTCTGCTTGGGCCACCGATAGCTGGTGAGCGGTTGGAAAGTGGGGTCACTCGGGTTCACGGCGGGCAGTCGGTCGGGATCGGAGCCATCGGTATCCACGTCCATATCCGCTTGGAGCAGGAGAACTGTGCGCCGGGTCTGGGGATGACGGAGTTGGAGGATCGTTTCACAATCGAAAAAATTGTGGCGCGTAAGCAAGAGATCCAGCCGGGGCAGGTTGCGTTGAAGTTGGGCCAGCTTGCGTGTGTAGAGCGCCTCGTATTTGTCGGAAATTTGCGCGGTGGCGATCATTGCCTCCAGCCCCGGCAGAACTTTGGGCAATGCCGGGTTGAGCTTGGAAAGCGCTGCCAAATCCCCGTTCGGTTTGGGGATTTTGACTTTGACGTTCAACTCCAGCGCGTAGCTCGAAGGGGTTTCCCGCTCCAGGGTGGCCGTGCTTCCGGGCTCGCTTTCCACTTTGGTGCGCACTTCCATTCCGTTGAAG
>JAPLTE010000016.1 GCA_026398235.1 Verrucomicrobiota bacterium | reverse complement strand
TCAATCACGCAGTGGGCCTTGAGCAGTTTGGAGGTCATCCGCGCGTTGCAGCGCACAGCGGGGCTTTTCGCAAACCGATCCTGCTGGAGATGGCGCGCTGCGAGCACCCGCTCGCGGATGGCGCTGGAGGGCTCGCCCGAATGGGTGCCGGTCAAATCCTTGAAATGCACGGCGGGGACTTCCAAATGGATGTCGATGCGGTCGAGCAACGGCCCGGAGATGCGCTGCCGGTAGCGCTGGACTTGTACGGCGGAACAGCGGCACTCGCGCTTGAGGTCGCCAAAAAAGCCGCAGGGGCAGGGGTTCAGCGCCCCAACGAGCATGAACTCCGCCGGGTAGGTCACCGAGCCCGAAGCGCGCGAGATCGTGACCCGGGCATCCTCCATGGGCTGGCGCAGCACTTCCAATGTGGAGCGCTTGAACTCGGGGAGTTCGTCCAAAAAGAGCACGCCGTGGTGGGCGAGGGTCACTTCCCCGGGAGACGGGTTGGTGCCGCCGCCGAGCAACCCCGCGTCGGAAATGGTGTGGTGCGGGGAACGAAAGGGGCGCAACGAAAGGAAGGCGCGCTTGTGGGCAAGGAACCCGCAAATGCTGTGGATTTTGGTGGTTTCAAGGGCTTCCTCAAAGGTCATCGGCGGCATGAGGGTCGGGATGCGCTTGGCGAGCATCGATTTGCCGGAGCCCGGAGGCCCGACCATGAGCAGGTTGTGCCCGCCCGCCACGGCCACTTCGATGGCCCGCTTGGCGGCGTGCTGGCCGCGCACATCGGCGAAATCGACTTCATATTCCGGGAAGGATTCCAGGCGCGCCTCAGGGAGGGTGGGGGGCAAGGTCTCGTTGCCGCGCAGGAACTCAAAAGCCTGGCGCAGGTTGCGCACTCCGTAGGTGGTGATCCCCTCGACGATGGCCGCTTCCTGGGCGTTCTCTAACGGCACCACGATAGCCCGTTTGCCGCAGCGCCGGGCTTCCAGGGCGACTGGAAGCACTCCGTTGACCGCCCGCACGCCGCCGTCGAGCGCGAGTTCGCCGACAAAGCAATATTGGTCAAAATCTGGCAACTCGATCTGCTCGGAAGCGGCGATCATGGCCAGCGCGATGGGCAGATCGAAGCTCGGCCCCTCTTTCTTTACGTCGGCAGGGGCGAGGTTGATGGTGGTGCGGCCCTTGGGCCAGCGGTAGCCGCTGTTGCCAACGGCGGTGGTCACGCGGTCGCGGCTCTCCTTTACCGCCGTGTCCGGCAAACCCACGACGACAATCGCCGGAGCTCCCGAGGCTGCGTTGACCTCGATTTCTACCTCGTAGGCATCCACGCCATAAACCGCCGCTGAATAGACCTTTGCCAGCATCCGGCGAGCTTGGCAAAAAGTCGTTCCGATGGAAAGCGTGATTCCTCTCAGAAGCTGTCTAAAAATTCGGCGAGGGTGCGCAAGAGCCCGTTTACACCCATTTGGCCGAAGAGCGCGCATCTTTTGGCGCTGGCCTGCCATTCCGCGCACAAGGGCGTTTCCGTTTTTAAAATGCGATTTTGCGACTACTCTAGTCTAAATAGCCCGTTCGGACTGGCCCGTCATCTTCACTGATTTGATCGCCGTCTGGCGTTGAGTGGCCTGCACCCGGACCTGCCCCCCCGCGCTTGCCACTGGTTTGGGAGCATGATAGATCAGCGGGATGAACTATCGGCCACTTGGGAAGACGGGACTCACTGTATCAGAAATCGGGATTGGTGCCTGGCAACTGGGCGGTCCGCTGGTGCTGGACGGGAAAACAGATGGGCACCCCGATCTGGGTCGCGATTTTTGCGTGCATTTGATTCGCCAATGCCGTGAGGAACTCGGGATCAACTTCATCGATACGGCGGAACAGTATGGGAACGGGGAGAGCGAACGGCGCGTGGGGGAAGGAATCAAGGGGGTGCGCGACCAGTGGATTGTGAGCACGAAATTTGGCAACCAGGTCGGTCCCCATGGCGAGCGGCTACAGGATGGATCGCCCCAACGGATTCCGATTTCGTTGGAAGGCTCCCTCAAACGCCTCCAAACCGATTACCTCGACGTTTACCTTTACCACATCCACCCGGTTCCCGGTGAGGCGGAGATCGCCGCGCAATTTCTCCTGGACGCAAAAGCCAGGGGGCAGGTCCGCTCCATCGGGATCTCCACCAACAGCCTCCCACAGATGGAATACTTAAAATCATTGGGTTGTCTGGATGTGGTCCAGTTCCCTCACAGCATGATGAGTGCTGACGATTCGATTCCAAATTTCCTCCAGGAAAATGGCGTCGCCGGGGTGGTCCGGGGGGCTTTTGAAGGGGGACGCCTGAGCGGACGCTATTTCCGTCAGGCACCCCAGTTTAGTCCCGATGATATTCGCTCCAACAGGATCAAAGCCGAAACCGCCGCCCATGAATTCAGCCGGTATGCCCTCTTTGAAGAGCTGCTTGAACCGGGGCGGGAGATGATCCCGCTTGCCTTGCGTTACCTGCTCGATTACCCGGCCGTGGCCAGCATTATCCCGGGAGGAAAAAGCCTCGCGGATTACCAGAAAGCGTCCCGTGCAAGCGACCTGGCCCCGTTAACCGCCGATGAACGCTTGAGAGTGGCTCAAATCCGGGAATATCTGCGCGCAAGTTCACAGCGCTAGAACGGCAGTTTCCCAAGCTCCACCCCAGTCTCCCTTGTAGTCATTGAGGGCAAACGGGACCGGGTTTGCGAGCGGGGCTTGCATTTGAAGGGGGAGGGGGTAAAGTAAAACCTGAAGTGAAGGGGGCGTACTGGTTTCGACTCCAAGTCTGAGACACACGTCGCATGCCGAGGATGGTTCGTTGGCCTCGTAAAAAACCGGACCAAACAAATAAATGCAGAGACTGAAGAACTCGCTCTCGCGGCTTAATTGACCGTGACGTTTCCGGCCGGACGCCTGCTACAGCCGGAGACGACGCCAGCAGGCTGGCCTGAGGATGGGGTGACCGCATCCAAAGGTGAGATCATTTCGTGGACACTCGAAGGGCGGGCGCGCGTTGGCCCGCAGCCGTCCTTCTAAATAGTAGGCCAAATACGCATGTAGAAGCGGGTGGCTTCGGTTTGAAGGACAGGGGTTCAACTCCCCTCGCCTCCACCTTCCCAAAGCGATCATGAAGTGATCGTAATCCGATATCCGACAGGGACTTACGGGGGGATTGAGCAAATCCCCCAATTCATCAAAGGGGGTGCTTCGGGTGGCCATTTTTTGCATACAGTGCATATTGGATCCATGAAGGAGTCGCTCGCAGGAAAAGCCCCCAGGTTTCCCATCATCGTGGAAAAGAACGGCCGGATAGGGCGCATCTCGCATTGGGAGAAATCGGGGCTCTATGGGACGTATTTCACCTTTGCGGGAAAACCCTGCCGCAGCAGTTTTAAGACTCTGGATGGGGCAAGAGTCCACCTCGAAACGGAGTTTGTTAAGCTGGATCGCGACCGACTCAATACCCAGACCATCTACCCCAGTCAAATACGACATCACGCTGGTGCCCGCCATGGCCATCGGCGGCTTTGGGGGGCTTCGGCCCGCGGAGATTCACGGCTAAAAAGGTTTGGAGCGCAACTTCGGGAAACTCGCAATGGTTTCAGGCGCAACTTCCTTGTTGGGCGGAATCCCCGGAAAGGTTTGAGGCGCAACAAGAGCAAAGCCAGTTGTGCGGCATAAGCTCCTGATCCCAAGAGAATAGCCCCGCATTTGGCAGCGATTTCGAGGGAAGGTTTTGGGCGCAACTTGGGTTTCTCAATCAGCTGTAATTAGGCTTCTTACGCAGGCGCCACGGCGAAGCATCCCTTTCTTTATCCCTATACCCCAACCCTGCAAAGCCACCTCCACGAGCCGGGTAGGCGCTGCCCGGGCAGAACC
This sequence comes from Verrucomicrobiota bacterium, assembly GCA_026398235.1. GTDB lineage: Bacteria > Verrucomicrobiota > Verrucomicrobiia > Chthoniobacterales > Chthoniobacteraceae > UBA695. The sequence continues at coordinate 1,481 of JAPLTE010000016.1, read as the reverse complement.
AAATCACGGAGCACGCAGCGCCGTCGCCCGGCGCTCTTTTGAAACCGGCCCGCCCGGCGCGCGCGTAGACGGCAGTGATGAGCATGATTCCGGTAGCGCGGTTTGCGGGAAACCGTCACGTTCCCGTGGGACGACCTGGATGCGGTGATTTCATTCCGGGGCATTGGCAAGACCGTTGGCGATGTGGATCTGTTCGAGACCCTGAGCAAGGCGGTGTTGCGCTCCAATGAAGTGGTCTTTGAATACAAAAAGCTCGGCGGCGTGCGCCACGAAGGGCGACGGGTGCAGCCCTACCATCTCGGGTGCGTGGAGAACCAGTGGTATCTCTTCGGCTTCGACCTCGCCCGAAAACAACTTCGCACCTTTGCGCTCCCCCGAATGCGGAAGGCCCAGGCCACGGCACTCAAATTCAAGCGACCGGCGGATTTCACCATCGCCAGCCACCTCGGCGGGGCTTTTGGGGTTTTCACGGGTGCGGGCAAATACCGCATTCGTATCCGGTTCGATGCCTTCGCGGCGCAGTTGGTCGGGGAACGCCAGTGGCATGCGTCCCAGAAAATCCGCTCCCTTGGCAAGAACGGCGATGACGGGATTGAGCTGAGTCTGGAACTCGGGTGCCTGGAAGAGGTGAAGCGATGGGTCCTGAGTTGGGGCGGCCACGCCCATGTGGTGGAACCGAAGGCGCTCGCAGAGCAGGTAAAAGCGGCGGCACGGGCGATTTTGGAAGGGTAGTTGGCGTGCGCTCACTTCGACTGGGCTGACGGTGATCAGAGCTTGCATTCTGCTAAAATCGAGCGTTATTACATTTGTAGCTACAACTCTGATTTATGGTGCTCGAACTCAAACTGCGCAAAGTCGGAAACTCCGTGGGCGTTGTCCTGCCCAAGGAGGCACTCACATATTTGAAGGTGTCTGAGGGGGACGTGCTTTGCGTCACAGAGGGGACAGAGGGCAGTCTGCGTATCAGCCCAGCCAAGGCGGATTTCAATCGCCAGATGCAGGCCGCACAGGAGGTCGTCGCTCGTTACCGCAACACCCTCAGAGAACTCGCCAAGTGAAGCAACCCGAGTGGATTCTGCGAGAGACGGTTATTGCCTTGCAGGAACAGTTGCTCGCCGAGTTTGGCGGGCCGCTTGGAATTCGGGATGAAGGGCTGCTCGATTCGGCATTGGGCCGCCCCGAACATCTGTTCACTTATGGCCAGCCAACCCTCGCCGAACTCGCAGCCGCCTACGTGTTCGGGTTGGTCAAGAATCACCCATTTTTGGATGGCAACAAGCGGATCGGCTTTGCCATCGGCGTGCTTTTTCTGTTGCTCAATGGACGATTTTTGACCGCGAGCGAGGCGGACGCCGTCGTGCAAACCTTGGCTCTAGCCGCCGGGGGGATTAGCGAGGCGGAGTATGCCCGCTGGCTGGAGGCAAATTCAGGGGCGGCTTAGGGTTCCCGAACAAATTGAACCGGCAATATGCGTGAGTTTT
>JAPLTE010000004.1 GCA_026398235.1 Verrucomicrobiota bacterium | reverse complement strand
TGGTTGAGCACCACGCATTTCTGGCACAGCCGCCGGATGGACGCCATGTGGTGGCTGACGAAAAGGATCGTCCGCCCATCGCCCGAGGAAATCTCCTGCATTTTACCCAGGCACTTGCGCTGGAACTGCTGGTCGCCCACGGCGAGCACTTCATCGAGGATCAGGATTTCCGGTTCGAGATGAGCGGCCACGGCGAATGCGAGGCGCACATACATGCCGCTCGAATACCGTTTTACCGGCGTATCAATGAATTTCTCGATCTCGGCGAAATCGACAATTGCGTCAAATTTGCTGCGGATTTCCGCTTTCGTCATGCCCAGGATCGCGCCATTGAGGTAGACATTTTCGCGTCCGGTCAAATCAGGGTGGAATCCTGTGCCGACCTCCAGAAGGCTGCCCACGCGGCCGCGCAGCGTGATCTCGCCGGTGGTCTGCTGGGTGATGCGCGAAAGGATTTTTAGGAGCGTCGATTTTCCCGCGCCGTTGCGGCCGATGATGCCAATGACCTGTCCGGGCTGCACGTCAAAGGAGACGTCGCGCAGCGCGGCGAACTCGCTTTTTTTGCGTGCTTCCACACGGCCCCGCATCTGGTCCCAGAAGCGCCCCACCTCGTCCTTCAGGGAGGTGGTGCCAATGGTGCCGAGTTGGTAGACCTTGGATACGTTGCGAACTTCGATGGCGGGGAGGGGCATGGCGGGCTAAACGGTATCGACGAAGGTCTTCTCCACTTTTCCGAAAAGCAGCAGACCGACAACGAGGATGATGACGGTGAAAATGACCGAGCAGACCACATACAGCGGCTCGACTGTTCCGGTGCCCAGGAGCATAAGCCGGAACGATTCAACGATGGAGGTCATCGGGTTGATCGCCACGACCCAGCGCCATTGTTCAGGGAACTTGGAGAGCGGGATAATGACTGGTGTGGCGTACATCCAAAGCTGGATCAAGAGCGGGCTCAGATGCACAAGGTCGCGGTATTTGGCGGTGAGGGCTGACATGAACAACCCCAGCCCGAGGCTCAGCGCCGCGCTCTGCAATACCAGCAGCGGCAGAAAAGCAATGCGCCAGTCCATATGAAAGCTGGCGTTGTGAAGGACGAATTTAAAATAGAGGAAAATCGCGCAAAAGGTGGCCCCCTGAATCGCAAAGGTCAACAGGTTGGACACCAGACCAGCCAGCGGAACCACCAACCGGGGAAAATACACTTTACTGAAGAGCCCGGCGTTGTTGACGAGCGTGGCGGAGTTGGAATTAAAATTTTGCGCAAAATAGTTCCAGCCGAGTTGGCCGCATAAGTAAAAGAGCACCGGCGGTAATCCATCGGTGGGGATCTTTGCCACGCCTGAAAAGATGACCGTGAAAACCAAGGTATTCATCAACGGTTGCACAATGAACCAGAGCGGGCCGAGGATGGTCTGTTTGTATTTGGCAACGAAGTCGCGCCATACCAACAAGGAAAGGAGATCGCGGTAATGCCATATTCCCTTCAGCTCCAACTGGAGCCAACTGGTATTGGGGCGAAGAGTGATTTCGAAATTCGCAGGGTTGTTTTGCATGCGGTTGGCTTGCGTAAAGGATTTATTCTGATGTGGACGTGGTGTCAAGGAGGCTCGACAGGGTAAACCCATCTTAAATGAAAGGGAAAAGTGGAGGGGCCAAACATCTCTTCCCTGAGCTTTTCTTGACGAACCGCCCGGGAATGATCAAATTACCTGCCGCATCCTCCCTCCCGTGCCAGTCAGCATCCTTATTCCCATAAAAAACGAGGCGGCCAATCTCGCGCGTTGCCTCCAGTCCGTGGCGTGGTCGGACGACGTTTTTGTCGTCGACTCTGGAAGCACCGACGGCTCGCAGAGGATCGCACAGGAGCATGGGGCCAAGGTGGTGCAGTTTGATTTCAACGGAATCTGGCCCAAAAAGAAGAACTGGGCGCTGGAGAATCTCCCCTTCAAACACGAATGGGTTTTTATTCTGGATGCCGACGAGGTGCTGCCGTCTGAAGCGGAGGCGGAGATGTGCGCCATCGCGGCGAATCCGACCCATCCGGTGGACGGCTATTGGATCAATCGCCGCTTCATGTTCATGGGCCGATGGCTCAAGCATGCCTATTATCCAAATTGGAATCTGCGGCTTTTCCGGCATCGGCTGGGCCGCTACGAACAGCTGACCAATGTCGATACGCACAGCGGCGACAACGAAGTGCACGAGCATGTGATCGTACAGGGCAAGACCGCCTTCCTGAAATGCGAGATGGACCATTATGCGTTTCCTTCCGTGGATGTGTTCGTGGAAAAACACAACCGCTACTCGAACTGGGAGTCGCGCGTGGCGTTGGACCGCTATCTGCAAGCCAGCGAGAGCCAGTTGCAAAAAAGCAACGTGGGGATCCGGCGGCGGCTCAAGCAAATCTCCCACCAATTGCCGTTCCGCGAATGGCTCCGCTTTCTCTACGTGTATGTTTGGCAGCGCGGTTTTCTGGACGGCCGCGAAGGGTATTATTTCGCACGGCTGCATGGGTTCTATGAATTCCTGAGCGTCGCCAAGACCTTTGAGTTGAAGAAACAGAGCGCTCCCGGCGAAAAGGAGTCTCGATAACCGCCATGTTCTCCACCACCTCGAGCTATCACCGCATCCTGGGAGTCTGTTTTTTCAACGGCCCGGCGCAAGATGCGGTGGAGATCGGGATGCGCGGCGGATTGGTGGTTGTCCCCTCGGCCCCGGTTTTGCTGGCGATGGCGGAAGACCCTTCGACCTGCGAAGCCCTGCTGCACAGCGATCTGGCAATCACGGACAGTGGATTGATGGTGTTGCTTTGGCGGCTGCTCAAAGGCGAACGCCTCCAGCGCGTTTCGGGGTTGGAATATTTGAAATTGCTTTTGGACGAACCGTCCCTGCGTGCCCCTGGCGCGCTGTTTTGGGTTATGCCTTCGGCCGAGACGATGGAGAAAACACTCCGGTGGCTGAATCAGCAAGGATTCCCGACCACGCCGGAGGATTGTTATCTTGCGCCGCGGTACGGAACGGGCCCCGTCGCCGATCCCGACTTGCTGGAAATCGTGAACGCGAAAAAGCCGACGCACATCATCATGGCCATCGGGGGCGGGGTGCAGGAGAAGCTCGCGTATTATTTAAAAATGGGGGCGTGTTACCGCCCGTCGCTCTATTGCACGGGGGCGGCGATCGGGTTTCTCACGGGGGACCAGGTGCGCATTCCCGACTGGGCGGATCGCCTGTTCCTGGGATGGCTTTTCCGGTGTCTGCACGCGCCGGGCCAGTTCGTGCCCCGTTATTGGAAGGCGCGCAAGCTGGTTCCCTTACTGCTCAAATACCGGGAGCACGCTCCGGGAAAAGCGGGGCAGCAGTAGAGTCACTTCTTCAGCGATACGCACCAAGGCACCTGTTGCTTGAAAGCCTTGAAAGCTTTTTGGTAATCCCCATAACCGCTGACGGCGAACTCGACCGTTTGCTGGCCGAGATTGCGCTGGCCCTGGATGGCGCGGTTTACGCCAAACATATCCTGAAGAAAAGCGTCTGTTGTCTCAGAATTGCCTTCATTGTGACGGCTATAGAAGACAAACACCGGGCCGCGCGGCGTCCTGAATTCCCAACTATGGAAAAGCATCTGTCCGCCAGGGATGTTCAACCGGGTGAGGGGGTGGGTTTCCTTGAGAGGCATCCCGGCTGAGGGAAAGCAAATATCCGGGGTGTGCATCGGAGCCCATTGGCTGGTTCCTTTGACGCCCCCGCCAAATTTGAGCAGAGACAGGGTCCATTCCGAGCCATCGGCCTCGGTCCAGCGCGCACTTTGGCCATCCGTGCACAACGTGATGTCTCGTACCCGGTTGGGAATGTCGATAAGGTTGAAACTCGGCTTGGCCTTGGGCCACTGAATCTCCACATGCCGCGCATCGGGGGTTTTGGAATCGTGAATCCGATACCACGCCTCTGTGCCAATGATCGTCAGCAGGAATCCCGCTGTAAGGGAGGCGGCCATCCAGGTCGGCACTCTGCGCAAGGCGGGCGGCGGACCGCTGCCGTCGGATTTCACTTTTCCTCCAATCTGGTTCGCTACGAAAATCATGATTCCAAGCGAGACCAATAAAATCGACCAGCCGGCGTTGTCATGCCACTGCTCGAAGTTGGTCATGCCGTTGCGCAGACACATCAGCGAGAGGAACAAAATCCGCACGATATTGAAGGCAAGCGAGAGGAACACTCCCAAGCCGACCATAAAGAGGCGCAACCAGATGCGCATCCGCCGCTCTTCACCCAGGAAGACGGCCACCATGAACAGCGATTGCAGGGAGTTGATTCCGCTGCACGCTTCGCTGATCCCGATAATGCCCCTGCTTAAAATCACCAGGTTGCCGCTTTTGATTGCGGGGATTCCGCACAAGTGAAGCACTTCCACCGAGGCTGCGGCCACAAAGCGGCTGAGGGATTGGATCATCCATTGCTCTGGCGTGAGCGGGAGTTTGACCGCAACGAAGATGAACAAGATGGGGATCACCATTTGGCGCGACAACCGCCATCCGCCCATCAGCGCAAGCATGGCAAAGGAATAAAGCACCACCAAGAGCGTCAGCCCGTAGCCCGGCACACTCCAATGGGTGGTCGCCTGCCGGATAAACCAGATCGGGAGAATCAACGAAGCAAAAAGCACGGTGGCTCCGCTTGCGCCGATGCCGTGCGTCCGCTTTCTGCCCGCGAGGGAATTCCAACGCAGAAAATACAAGCGCATTCCCAAGGGGACCACCAACCAGCCGTATTGGTACTGTGGCGAGTAGGTCCAGAACACCTGCAAATAAGAAATCAGCATCCCCCAGGGCAGAAGGATGGCTGCCCAGGCCAGCGCCCGGTTCCAACTGAAGACCGAGAGGTCTTGCGTCAGCACGTCCTCTGGGCATTCGGTCTGCGGGCTTTTGGAGGACATGGCTTTCACTTATCAGAGAATTCTTTTTAATCCATCAGATAATTCCAGGCACCGGGTGCCCTGTGAATTTGAGCCAGGCGAGGCTGCGTCGCATGGCTTCATCAAAAGAGACTTGGGGCTGGTAGCCGAGAACGGTTTGGGCCTTCCGCATCGGCAACCGCCACTCGCATTGCTGGAGCAGGCTGAGTTCCTCCGTTGTGGTGCAAGAGGCCGCCGCGGAAGGCAGCGCCCAGACGTTGCCCGCCGGGGCTTCCTGCCAGTTGGCAAGCACCACTTTGGTGAGGCGCTTGATTTTGCCGGGAATGATCGGGAGAATTTTTTGCGTCACGGGAAGCGAGGTAATCGCTCCCACGCGCTCTTTGAGCGGACGGACGAACACGGGGGGCTCGATGGAGCGCACGGTATCCATTCCAACGCAAAGCGCGTCCGCGATGCGTTGGTAAAAGTCCCGCCAGGTCACCAACTCCGCGTCGCCGACAAGGAACACTTCGCCGGCGGCTTGCGGCACCGTCACCGCGAGCTCCACCGCCTGGATCAGGTTGTCCACGTAGATGCCGTTGCAGATCGCTTTGCCGCCACCCACGAGGCACGCGCTGCCGTCCAATAACTGCCGGGCGGTGTCGGTGATCCAGCGCGAGCGCGGTCCATAGACGACCGAGGGGCGCAGCATGGCGACTTCCACGGAGCCCGAAGCGCTCAGGCGATTGAGGATCCGTTCCGCGCGCACTTTGGCGGTGTTGTAAGCCATCGCGTGGCGCTCGTGCAGCGGCGAGGTTTCATCCGTCGCGGGGGGCGGGGCCTGGCCGTGGACAGAGGCCGAACTGAGCACCACGATTCGCCGCACATGCGCAGCTTCGGCGGCGCGGTAGATCGATTCCGCCATTTGCTCGATCTGGGCCGGATCGCCAATGGCCGCATGCACCACCACCTCGCACCCTTCAAACGCCTTGGCCAGCGCGACAGGGTCCAGCACATTGCAAACCTGCCAGGGCAACTCGAAGCGGGCCATCACGGCGAGGCTGCTGAAAGAGCGGACGACCGGCACGACTTCGTAAGAGCCTTCCAGAACCCATTTTTCCAGCATCCGGGTTCCGACAAAGCCACTGGCTCCGACAAGGGCGATTTTCATTGAACTCCTCCTTTCGACACTCGGCAGGCCGCTTCCGCTTCGCGCGGTGTAAGCCATGGCTGGGGCATGAGCTGGCGGCCCGAGTAACATTGCTCTATGAGCCGCAACGAGCGGACGCCCTCCTCGCCTGGGATGCGCAATGGCTCGCGGCCCCGCATGGCGGCGGCCACATTACAAATCTGCTGGATGAAACTTTGCGGGTTGCTCCGCGCGACGCCCCCGAAGCGGAGAGGGTCGGCTGTGGGCGCTGCCGCATGCAGGCTGCCCCCCAAGAGCGTCGGCATCCCGTCTGCCTTGATTTCGAGATGGTTGGCTTCGTTTACCTTGTATCGCACCACGCCGCGCTCAAAATAAAAGGTGTATTCGTTGCGGGTCTGCCAATCCCGGCTCAAGCGGACCTCGCCGCGCGCGCCCCCCCGGTAGGTGAGATCGATCCTGCAATTGGCCTCCTGTCCGCCCATCGCGTCGTCCTCGTAACGGACGGTCTCGGGTTCGTCCAGCCACCAGAGCAAAAGGTCCAGCACATGCACCCCGATATCCAGTAAGATGCCGCCGGGAGTCACCGATTTGCGGAAAAACGAGTCGCTTGCCGCCTGCCAGCCAAACTTGCCGCCTTCTTCGATCGTAAACCGTTGCAAGCGGCCGAGCGGCGCTTTTTCAAGTAATCCCTTAAGCGCTTCACAGGCCGGAAAGAACCGTTTGTAAAGGCCGACTGCCAGCAACGAGCCGCTTGCCTGCGCTGCTGCGACCATCGTTTCAGCCTCGGCCACAGTGCTGGCCATCGGTTTTTCGCACAGGACCGTCGCCCCCTTTTCAAGCGCGTAAATCGTCGCCTTCGCATGGAATTTGGGCGGCGAGGCGATGACCACCAAGCGCCCTGCCAATGGCAACTCTTCAAGGCTGGCCGCCTTTGCGGCATGGGGAAAAAGAGCGGAGAGCGGCTCAATGTGATGAGGTGCCGGGTCCACGAGCGCCTCCACCTTGAGCAGGCTGCCGGCTTCGAGTGCCGCGAGCGAGGGAGCATAAAAAAACCGGCTCACCGCGCCGCAGCCGACAAGAACCACCGAAATCAAATCATTGCCCATGAGTTATTGTGAGTTGGTGAGTTGGGATTCCAGCGCCGCATGTATAACATGGGGATTAAATTCCGTCTGCGCAAAACGGGTCACTAATTCCGATTTTTGGTTCCAGGCCGCCTCACTCTTCAAAGCTTCCACAAACGCCGCCACCGAGTGCAATTGTCCCCCGTCCACGTAATCAGGATAGCTCGCGCGGCGAGCCCAGCCGCCAATCGCGCTTGTTTGCGGCGCGACGAGCAGGGTCGGCAGACCGGCATGCGAGAACTCCGCGAATTTGCTGGGAAAACTGGTGGTGATCCACGGCATCTCCTCGACCCGCTCGCAATAGCTCACCAGCAAAGCCGCTGCCGTTGAGCTTACGAAATCGAGCGCCTCGCGGTTGGTGGCAAAAAGCGCCCGGTGCTCCACCGGTTCCGTGGCGCACAACGCCTCGATCTCCGGCGTTTTGCGGGAGAGAATCATGAGCCTGCCTCCGGCGGCGTCGATGGCGCGGGCCAGCTTGCGAAAGAGCGGGATCTGCGCCGGGTAACTGTAGCCCGCGTAAAGGATCAGCGGCTTTTCGGCGAAGGCCGCCCGCCATCGGGCCGGAGTCGCGCACCCTTCGGGGATCGGCGGCAACACTTTCTTTTTTTCGGCGGGAAGATCGTATTTGTCGGCGAGTTCCGGCGAGACAAACCAGATGTTCCGGGCATTGCGCAAGATCCAGTGCTGCCGTCGCAAAACTGCTTGCGCGTTTTGGCTCGGAAAATCGGGGAAATCGGGCGGGTAATCATGAACGATCACCGTGAGCGGGGCGCCGCAACGCAGTGCGTAATGGGCCGCGACTTCAGAATGCAGTTCACTGTAAAGGCTCATGTACGTGAGCACCGCCTGCGGAGCTTGCTTGAAAAACCCCGCGCATTCCCGCGCCCAAAGCCGCATGCGCACCCCGCGCAGCAGCGCGTTATCGGGCCGGAACGGCGGCCACCAAGGTTTGCGCAAGCTCAAATGAAACAGCGGCCAGTCTTGTGTGTTGTTTGCGGATTGCCCGCTTTCGCCAACGACGGAAATTTTCCACCCGTTGGCAGCGAGTCGTCGCAGATGGCGCAGCAGGATGATCGGGCTGCCTGTGCCGAGATCGGGCGTCTGGCCAAAATAGACAACGTGGGTCATTCGTTCAAAAACGCTCCCGCGAAAAAAGCCCTTTGATGCCGGATTTCAGGAGGAACAGTGTCCACCGGATGTGGCCCAGCGATGGTTTGCGGAAAAAGGCGGGCAACTCCCGGAGCGCAACTTTCAAATCCCGGAACGGGCGATGCCGGGTTTGGTAATGTCGCTTGGCATTGCGAAGCAGCTCCGCTTTTTTGGGGTCTTCGGATTGGAACTGGTCCCATTTTTGGCGGAAAACGGTATATGCGTTTTGCACCCGATCACATTGTTGGGTAATGGAGGTGCCATGCACGCGCTTGAGGTAGAAGCGATCCGGCAGGTAATGGACTTTTCCCAAAAGCGCCATCTGGCAAAACATATCGCTATCTTCCTGTGCGGAAAAGCAGCTCAGCTTTTTTTCCCATCCGGTCGTCGCCTGGAATACCGAACGGCGGTACATGGCGAAGGGGCCCTGCCCGGTCGCGCAAAAGAATGTCACAAAAGGGGTCTCGCGTTCGTCGTCGGAAAGCTGGCGGGGTAGAAAAAATCCGGGAACCCAGCGGCTCCTTTTCGCCGTGCCATAAGGGCGTCCCTCCGGATCGACCTCCTGAAACTGGCAGCCCAGCAAACAAACCTCGGGATGCGTGTCCAAATAGTTGCTCATCAAACGCAGCGCGCCGGGGACGAGCTGATCATCGCTATCGAGAAAAAAGAGATACTGCGCGTCCGGCGCAATCCGGGCGGCCCCGAGATTGCATGCGCAGGCGCGTCCGGCATTCTGCTGGCGCACCCCGCGCATCCGCGCATCTTGTGAGCAATGGCGCTCGATGATTTCGGGAGTGGCATCGGTGCTGCCGTCATCCACGAGGATCAGCTCCCAATCCTGGGTATCCTGTGCCAGCACGCTTTCAATGGTTTTCTCAAGAAATGCGCTGGCATTATAGCAGGGGACTATGACGGAGATTCTTGCCATGTGGCGGAAGATGTTTTGCGACTATCCCTCGTTTAAGGGAAGGCAGTCAAGGCAAGATCGCGGGCGCAATTTGAGCGTGCGTGTTGCCTCAATCAAAAAAGACACCGGGCATAAAAATCAGTTTGGTTCGGAAGAAGCCCCAGGACGCTGGCGCACCCGGCGAGACCCCGTTATTTGAACGGCTTTGCGCAAGAAAAACAGTTCACATAGCGAACTATCCCTCTATTGCATTTGAATTCCTCAGCAAGGAGGTTCTGGGAGTAATACACCCTGAGGGCCAAAAAGAGGGATTTACACTACTTGGGGTGTATATAAGCCTCCTTTGAAAGCAGCGAAAGAAGGTAGCCCGGAAAGTTCGCGGGACGAACCATTTGAGGCGGGGGCTTGCGACTTATTCCCAGGCCGGGCGGGCAGGGTAAAAGGGCGTGCACTATTGGGGGAAGAGATGGTGCAGCGCAAGGATGCGGGCCAATGATGTGACGGCGTGTCGGCGGTTGTGGACAGGGAGCAGATTGACTGGGTGCTGGATAAAAAGGAGCATTCGCATGGATTTCTTCTGCGGTTTCCAGTGTAAAACACCACATCAGCCCCTCGGGGCGAATTCAGCGCCGGAACCATCGGGCGACCGCGCAGCAAAGAAACAAACGCCGAGGGATTCATTGTAAAACCAGGGCAGGTGCGCGCCGATGGGAAGCTCCTTGAAATCCGTCGATGGTTTCCTGTGGAGGCGCAACCAGTGGCGAAGGGTTGTAAACAAGTTGTTCACAGGGCAGATCGAGTCATGGGAATAATTCGACAGGAAATGCCACGAGGCGAG
>JAPLTE010000108.1 GCA_026398235.1 Verrucomicrobiota bacterium | reverse complement strand
GCGGAGTTTTTGCCTGATGGTCATGTTTGACGGTGGTTACGATGCCGATTTTAGGCGAACATTCAGCCGAATGCCATTGGGATCGAGATTTTCGACCGTCACCGAGCCGCCAAAGAGAGCAATGATCCGCTCTGCGACGGCGGGCCTCAATCCAAGATCGCCTCCGGGAACAATGGCCTCGCCGATTGCCAGCACATCAAAAAACTGGGGGATAAGCTCCTTGGAAATCAAGCGGCCTGTGGTTTCGATTATCAGCAACACTCCCGATTCTGAAGGGGAAAAGAAGAGGTTCATGACACTGCCGGGTTTCGAAAATCTGACACCGGTTTCCAGCAACGCCTCCAACGCCTTGCTCAGCAGTTCGGGTTCTCCAATCACCAATTCGGTCACGATGGGAAAGGGTCCGATATCGACATTATATGATCTCGCAAATTCGAGGGAACGCTCTTTGGCATTCAGGAGCGCCAAACTCAAAGAGGTGGGGGCCTGGGCAAACCTTTCGGCCTCCACATTGATCTGTGTCAGGAGCAACGAGTCCGCCACGATGGTCAGGATTTTGTCGCGCGAGCTGTTAAAATGCCCACAAATGGCCTCCATCGAAGGTAACGAGCGGCATTCGTTCAAGATCAGGTCGGTGATGCCAAAGAGACCGTTGAGCGGGGTGCGCAGTTCGTGGGAGATGAGGGAAAGGAAATCGCTTTTTGCCTTGTCCAGAATGGCGAGTCGTTCATTGGCTTCCGCGAGTTGATCCCGCGCTTCGGTGATCTCCCGGGTGCGAATCCGCACCGTTTCTTCCAAGCGGGCATTATGGGTCTCCACCTCCAACTGCAACTGTCGAAGACGGAGATGGGTTTTGACACGGGCGAGCACCTCGTCCACCCAGAACGGCTTGGTGATATAATCCACGCCGCCACACTGGAACGCCGTGACCTTATCGGCCTTATCCCCCAGCGCGCTGATGAAAAGAACCGGAACCCCCTTCAACGGCCCGTCTGCTTTCAGGCGCATGCAAACTTCATAGCCGTTCATGCCCGGCATATTGATGTCGAGCAGGATCAAGTCGGGTGGTGCGCTCCTGGCGGCTTGCAATGCCGATGCCCCGCCCGTAACGGGACGGACCTTGTATCCGTTCGACTTGAGTATTTCGGTGAGTAATTCCAGGTTGGCCGGGGTGTCGTCCACAACCAGAATGTCTGGTTGCCTTTCGGCGCGCAACAGTTGTGATTTCATATAATGATCAAGCTGACTTAAAGCGAATAGCAAGTTGTATTCCCGAGGGATGGATATTATCCACCATTACTGAACCGTCGTAAAAAGAGATGATGCATTGAGCCACGGGCATCCGCAGCCCCAGGAATCCCGGCGGGATGAGATCGCCGTCCATAGCCCGTATATCAAAAAACCGTGGAAGAACCTCTTCCTGCACATGGGATCCCATGGTTGAAATGACCAATAATATTTCGGTATCTGAGGCGGAGCTAGAGAAGCGGATTGCCTCGCCGGATTTGGAAAATTGCATGGCAGCTTCCAGTAGCGCTTCCAAAGCCTTCGTCAGCAGTGCAAAATTTCCAACGACAAAATGCGAGCTTTCCGCTGGAACCCCCAAAATAATATTTCGGCTGACCGCTTTAGCCGACGAGTTTTCGATGGCGTGTTTCAACACCAAATCCAATGAGGTTTTTGTTTGAAAAACTTTTTGATCAACCTGCATTTGAGTCAACAGCAGGGCGTCGTCCAAAAATATGCGGATTTTGTGCTGAGTGCTCTCAATGAGTTGCGGCAAGCTTCCTGATATTGTGTGGGATTGGCATTCCTCCAAAATATGATTTGTTAGTTCAAATAAACCATCGATTGGGGCAGCCAGTTCGTGCGAGATGAGGGAAAGAAAATCGCTTTTAGCCTCGTCCAGGATGGCAAGCCGGGCATGAGCCTCTGTGATCTCCCGGGTGCGAATCCGCACCGTTTCCTCCAGGTGTGCATTGTGTGCCTCAACCTCCAACTGCAACTGTCGAAGACGGAGATGGGTTTTGATGCGTGCGAGCACCTCTTCAGCACGATAGGGTTTGGTAATATAATCCACCCCGCCGCAATTGAACGCCGTAATCTTGTCCTCGGTTTCATTCAGTGCCGTAATGAACAGGACAGGGACATTTTTCAACACAGCATCCTCATCCAGGCGCTGGCAGACTTCGTAGCCGTTCATGTCCGGCATCAAGATGTCGAGCAGGATCAAATCCGGCGGCTCGCTTTTGGCGGCTTGCAATGCCGAAACCCCGCTGGTGACGGGGCGCACCTTGTATCCATTCGACTTGAGAATGTTGGTGAGCAATTCCAGATTGGCAGCAGTATCGTCCACGACCAGGATATTTTCCCCACTCTGCTTCGCTGTCGGATTCAGAATCATTTTTGATGGGATTGTTTGTTGATATTTATCGTCCACCATAGACGGGCTATTGCAGGGGAATCGGTGGAACGCCACACAAAAAACAGCCTCTCCTGTATTTGCGGTTAGGCGTGCGCGATAATGCGTATATCAAGCGATGCCAGTGGAGGACGGTTTCTGAGTCACTTCTCCAGGTGGACTAATCGGATTTTTGCTAATGGTCGTGTTCAGCGCGCCATTGCATCAGAAACTCACCTGCACCCCCGCCGTTGATCGCGTGCGGTGTAGTTTTCCCACTGAGGTGTAAACCGCCCGGTCTGGGTCAGCTTGGGTTCGCTCCGAAACCGCAACCGATATAGCTCGCAGGTATCCATGGCCATAACGTGGTGAGCCTGCATTTGCACCACTTTGAAGCAGGCTCTGGGGCGGACGGCATCATATAACGAATAAACTATCTTTTTTTATTGAACTCTGCGTTTTGCCTCTTAATGTTTGGCTCATGAATCATAAACCGAACGTCTTCTCCGCCCCTGGAACCCCTCTTCTCCAACGGACGGTGGGTGAACTTGTCGCGGAGAGGCCCGGGCGCTCCCGCATTTTTCAAAGCTTCAAAATCGATTTTTGCTGCCAAGGCGCTCGCACTTTGCGCGAGGCCTGTGAAGGTAAAAACATCGCTTTGTCTGCTGTCGTCGAGCAACTGGAAGCCGAACTGACTGACAAAACCGCTCCGGCCCACAATCCAGCCGATTTGCCGCTTGATGAGTTGGCGGGTTATATCGTGGAGACGCATCACGCTTTTCTGCGCCGCGAATTACCTCGCCTGCATGTAATGACGGAAAGAGTGGCCAAGGTGCATGGCCCTCACGCTCCCTCGTTGGTGGAACTCTTTGATACTTTTGTCGGCGTGGAAGAGGAATTGACCAGCCACATGGCGAAAGAGGAGCAGATTCTTTTTCCGGCAGTAGTCGCCTTGAGTAAAGGAACAGCGGCGCTTCGCTCGTTGGAAGGTCCCATCGCCCAAATGATCCATGAACACGAAACGGTCGGGGCGGCGCTGGAGCGCATGCGATATTTGACTGATGGATTTGTGCCACCGCCGGAAGCTTGCAACACTTACCGCGCATTGTTCGCCGGGTTGCAGGAGTTTGAGGAGGATTTGCATCGGCACATTCATCTTGAAAATGCCGTCCTTTTTCCCGGTGCAAAAGCTCTGGCGGAAAAACTCTAAGACTACCCATGTTCATCTACGGAAAAACGGTATCCAATGCGATTGCGGTGGTGAGTTATCTCGCCGCGGATCCGTCGCGACGCGCCGGTTCCGGGGAAATCTCCAATGAAAGGGGCATTTCGCGTGCGTTGACGGCGAAGTTGCTGACCCAGCTTGCGTCCGCCGGATTGGTCTCGGGCCAGCCCGGGCCAGGTGGCGGCTACACCTTGGCCAAACCTGCGCACGAAATTTCGCTGATGGATATTGCCAAGCTGTTCGAGCAGATCGAATCATCCTCGCCCTGCCCATTTGGCCACGATTGGTGCGGCAAGGGCGAACCGTGCCCGTTGCATGCCACGTTTCAAAAAATGATGGAGGAGAACCTCCGGTTTATGGACGAGACGCGGCTATCGCTTTTTGCGCAGTCACCCCGCGAGGTGATTTCCAAGTGTGCCTTATGAACCCGAAGCTGCCCTTGGTCTATTCCTGCTCCGGCGCGTCCAGCGCCGCACAGATGGCCAACTACATCGCACTCAAGCTGGACCGGCTTCGGGTGGCGGAGATGTCTTGCATCGCTGGTTTGGGCGGTGACGTAATGCCGCTGGTGCGTGCGGCAAAATCCGGGCGCCCCATCATCGCGCTCGACGGCTGCCCGCTTCATTGCACGCTCCACATTCTCCAGCGCCATGGCCTCCAGCCGGACAATCATTGTGATCTCAGCAAAATGGGCGTCTGCAAACGCAAGCACGAGGACTTCGATCGGGGGGAAGCCGAAGACGTGATACGCACGATCCTTGCTGATCCACAATTCCCGTCGCGTGAGCCGCTGATTTAGATCAGGGCTTTCACCCGAAACTCCCTCTTCAAGTTTATGCTCCGAACACTCAACCTCAAGGCCCTCACCGCAGCGGGAATCGCGACTCTTCTATTGGTTTTCGCGGTGATTGCTGGTTCGCGCAACCTGCAAAACTTCGATGGCGCCCTGGTCGCCTATCTCTTCGGGACGATCTTCGCCACGTTTGGCATTACTTACCGCTATGCTGTCTGGCTCCAACGCCCGCCCACCTAGCGCTATTTCCTGCGGGGTTGGCAGTTGTTTTTTAGCCGCAGAATGGGGGTTTACGGGTTCGAGTTGGCCAGACACGTCGTTGAGGACTTCGTTTGCCAGCGCTTTATCTTCAACCGCGGCCGAAAGCGCTGGGCGGGCCATCTGCTGATGGTGGGTGGGTGCCTCCTGGCCTTTGCAGTGACGATCCCGCTGACTTTCGGCTGGATTTACTTCAGCATGAAGCCGGGAACCATCACGGTTTACGAGGCCTACACCTTCGGGTTCAAGACGTTTGAGTTCCCGCTCCACTCGTGGATCGCGGCCAACACGTTCCACGTCCTCAACTGGTGCTCTGCGGCGGTGATCGTGGGCGCGGCCACCATCCTGCGCCGCCGCCTCACGGATGCCGGGCAGATCGCGGTACAGACCTTTGAAGGCGATTTGCTGCCGCTGCTGTTGCTGCTGGCGATTTCCATCTCGGGACTCGGCTTGACGCTCGACTACGAATATCTCCAAGGCAAGGCGCACCAGTTCATGGCGATTTCCCACGCCATCACGGTGATTTTGTTTCTGGTTTGGCTCCCGTTCGGGAAGTTCTTCCACATTTTCCAGCGCCCCGCCCAGCTCGGCGTGGCCATCTACCGCAGCCAAGGGGCGCTCGGCGAGCAGGCGGTGTGTCCGCACACCGACGAGCCATTTGCCTCCAAGCTGCATGTCGATGACCTGAAGGACGTCACGGCGCAACTCGGGTTCGACTACCGGCTTGCGGAAGGAAGCAGCCATCTCGACCTCAGCCCTCAAGGCAAACGGGCCGCCCTGGCCAAGGCGCATCTCGCCGCGCGAAAAGAAACCGGCGTTTACTTCGGTTAATCCTCCCCTTTTATGGCGACGCTTCCCACCACTCCTGAACGGATCATCAAACAATTCGGCCCTCACCTCAATCTCCCGCCGCGCGAAGGCTATTCAGGTCGCGACGAGCCGGATCGCGTGGTCAAAACCCACTGCTGCTTCTGCGGGATGCAGTGCGGCATCCAGTTGCTGGTGAAAGGAAATCAAGTGGTCGGGTTCGAGCCGTGGGAGGAGTTTCCCTACAACGAAGGCCGGCTCTGCCCCAAAGGGGTGCAGCGCTACATGCAAAACAATCACCCCGACCGGCTACTCTCTCCGATGGAGCGGGTGGAGGGGGAGGGGTTCCGGAAATTGGGGTGGGACCCTGCGATGGAGCGGATCGTCTCGGAGATCCATCGCATCCAGGGGAGCTACGGGCGGGATGCTTTTGCCATGCTCTCGGGCGTTTCCCTCACCAACGAAAAATCCTACCTCGTTGGCAAATTCGCGCGACTCGCGCTCAAGACGAAGAATCTCGACTACAACGGGCGGCTTTGCATGGTGAGCGCGGGGGCGGGCAACAAAAAAGCGTTTGGGCTCGACCGCTCCTCCAACGGTTATGACGATCTCAAGCACGCGGAAGTGATCATGGTGTGCGGTGCCAACGTGAGCGAGACGTTCCCTACGTTGACGCACTGGATCTGGCAGGCCCGCGACAACGGAGCCAAGCTCATCGTGGTCGATCCTCGGCTCACACCCATTGCGCGCACGGCGGATCTACATCTGCCGGTGAAGCCGGGCCGGGACTCGGCGCTCTACGGTGCGATTCTTCACCAGCTCATCAAGCATAATTGGCTCGACCACGATTTTATCCGCGACCATGCCAGCGGTTTTGAGGAAGCGGCAAAGGCAGTTGCGGATTATGACCTTGCCTGGGCCGAAGAGGTCACGGGCGTCCCCCAGGAGAAGATCATGCAGGCCGCAGAACTCTGGGGCAAGGCCAAGACCAGCTTCCTCATGCATGCCCGGGGGATTGAGCACCACACCAAAGGGGTGGAGAACGTTTCGAGCTGTATCAATCTCGTGCTCGCCACAGGGCGCATCGGCAAACCCTACTGTGGCTACGGTACCATCACCGG
>JAPLTE010000026.1 GCA_026398235.1 Verrucomicrobiota bacterium | reverse complement strand
GATCCAAGGCACGAGCGCGAGGGTTTCGACATTGTTGATGAGTGTCGGACGGCCCCACAACCCTGCAACGGCGGGGAATGGCGGGCGCAGCTTCGGCATCCCGCGCCGTCCCTCGATGGAGGCAATGAGCGCGGTTTCCTCGCCGCAGACGAATGCCCCCGCGCCTTCCATGATGGAAAAGATCAACTTGTAATCGAGCCCGAGCAGCTTCTCCCCGAGCCAGCCGCGCGCTTCGAGCAGTGCAAGAGCTGCGCGGACACGTTTGACGGCGAGCGGGTATTCGTGGCGGATATAAAAAATGCCTTCATGCGCTCCCGTGGCGACTGCGGCGATGGCCATCCCTTCAATCACACGAAACGGGAACGACTCCAGAATCATCCGATCCATGAACGCGCCGGGATCGCCTTCATCGCCGTTGCAAACCACAAACTTTTCCTCCCCGGATTGTTGATGAACGATGCGCCATTTGATGCCGCTCGGGAATCCCGCGCCTCCGCGCCCGCGCAGGCCCGATTGATCAATTGTGTCGATGACCTGCTCCGGCTGGAGTTCGTGGAGCACGCGGCGCAATGCGGTGAATCCGCCGCGCGCGAGGTATTCCTCCAAATCGAGCGGATCGACCGTGCCGAAATGTTCGGTGGCGATGTGGACCTGCTTTCCAAGGAAAGCGTGCACTTCGGTATCGCGCGGGCTCATCGCGTTTTGCTCCACATTGGGCTCCGGTTCCATGAGCATCGAATCCAGCGCGCGCGTCCACAGCCGGGAAGCGCGATGGAAAATTCCCGGCGCAGGAAAATGACGGCGCACGAGCGCGGGCGCTTCCGCCGCCCGCAGGTCGGCGTAATAGGTGCTGGCTTTGCCCGGAATAACCACCTCGATCATTGGCGTGCGATGGCAGATCCCGACACAGCCGACGCGTTTGACCTCGACTGCGACAGGCGATTTTTTCACCGCTTCGCGCAACGCGTGGAAAAGCTGATCGCTGCCCTTGGCGATACAACACGAGCCGAGGCCGACGTGGATGGCGGGCTTCTCCTTGCCGTCGTCATCGGAAGCAAGCTCTGTGGAAGGGGTCGTGGCAGCCGAACGCCGGATCTCCTGATACGATTCGATCATCTCAGGAATATTTTCCGCGCTCGCATGGCCGAGGGTGGCCTCGTTGATTTTGATGACCGGCGCGAGGGTGCAGCAGCCAAGGCAGGCCACGGGCTCCACCGTGAATTTGCGCTCGGCATCGGTGTCGTCGCCTTCGGGAATGTGCAGATGCCGCCGCAAGGCATCTTCCACGCGTGACGCACCCGAGACATGGCAGGCGGTTCCGCGGCAGACGCGCACGACCGATTCGCCCACCGGCTTGTGCCGGAACATGTCGTAAAAAGTCGAAACCCCCTCAAGCGCGGCGGGTGTGATTTTCGATTTCTCGCAAACGCGGCGCAACGCCTCCTGCGGCAGATAGCCATAGTGATCCTGCACCGCTTGAAGAATCGGAATGAGCGCCTCGGGGCCGCACCCGATGCGTGTCACAGTTTCGTCAATGAAAGCAAGATCGTTCATTTTTCTCCGATGCAATAAAGGCCTGTGTTTCCGCGCAAGTAGAGGCGGCCTCCCAAAAACGCGGGGCTTGCGAAAAATTGGTCTTCAAGGCTCCCGGTGCCGAGCTCTTTAAATTCGCGCCCCGCCTCAACGACCCAGGCGTGTCCGTCGGTGGCGATGATATAAACGCGATTCCCGGCAATCCCCGGAGAGGCCTGGATTTCCGTTCCGAAATCGTGCTCCCATACTTTTGCGCCGTTCTTCGCATCGAGGCAAGTCAGCATGCCGGTGCTCGTGACGTAGAATACGAGTTGGCCGTTGCCGGTCGGGCTGGTCACATCCGGTATGTTCTCCTCATTGGACCATGCGACATGCGTTTGGGTGACATCGCCGGAACCGTCGGGACGGAGCGCGATCAATTTGTTGGATGGGTTGGCAATGCAGACCAGGCCGCCCGCAAGAATGGGTGAGGGAGCCACCTCGCCCTCAAGCACGTCGGCCTTCCAAAGCTCCGCGCCATTGGCTGCATCGTAGGCGATCAAGGACGGAAGCGCTGCCGTAATGATCTGCGCCTTGCCCGCCGCTTCCACAATGATCGGTGAGGCCCACGAGCCGGGAACTTTGCGTGGCTTTTCCCAGAGCACCTTTCCGGTCGCGCCATCGAACGCGATCAGCCGCGAATTGGCGGGCTCGGAATCGCCCTGGTCGAGTTGCACGATCAGCTTGCCCTGCCAAATCGCGAGCGAAGTGGCGTGGCCGTATTGGTTCTTGGGCACCCCGAGATTCTTGGACCATGCGGGCGTGCCGTCGAGGCGAAGAGCCGCCAGATCGCCATTGGCAAAAAGCGCATACACGCGGCGTCCGTCGGTGGCCATGGTCGGCGCGGCCATGCCGGTCTGTTCCAAAACGTCCGGCGCTTTCGCGGGGCTACCCGGCACGTTTTCAATCGCGCGCCGCCATGCGAGCTGGCCGTCGGCGGCATTGTAACAATAGACCTCGCGCTTCTGCGCGTCCCCGCCGGAGAGGAAAACGCGCTCGCCCCAAACAATCGGAGAATTAAAGCCCGGAAGAGGAATGGCGGATTTCCACAGGACATTCGATTTCGCGGCCTCATCCCACGCGAGCGGAGCGGTTGCCGTCGGGCTGAAACCGCTGCCATCGGGTCCGCGAAAACGGGGCCAGTTTGCCTGAAACTCGGCCAGTGGCGGCAGATCATCCGCCACCGTGGGCGCCGGGTGTGCACTGGGATTGAGTGCGGTGGGTTTGGGGGAAGGTTCCGCGCCCAGCTTTATGAAAGCCGCCGTGGCTCCGACGCAAACCATCGCGAGCCCTGCTACCGCCATGCGGGCGCGGGCCGGATCGCGAAGTGCTTCCCCGGTGCCATTCAGGTTGGGCTGCGGGACGGGCTGCGCTTTGTCCAGATTCGCCGCGCGCCATGCTGCCGCAAAGAACACAGCCATTCCGCCGAGCAATAACCAGCCGCCGGTGCGATCCAGTGCGAGCCGCCGGAAAAACCGCTGGCGGTATTTCAAATCGAGCGCGCGGATCTGCGCTTTGATTTGCGCATCTTTGGGATCTGCGGCGAGCGCGGATTTGAGCTTGAGCAACTGTGGCGATTTCCACGGATCATTCGTGGTCGCCGTGGCGTGCTGAACCAAAAGCGTCGCGCAAACCGCCAGGCAGAACAGCCCCGCAATCCAAGCGGCAAACCGCCAGGCCGTCGCGGACTGCCGTTCCTTTCCTGAGTTTCTGAGTTCCAGATTCATTCCTCTTTCCTCGCGGTTTCCGGTGGAATCCAGCCGCGGCGGATCCGCTCGCTGGGACAGGTTTCAAAGCAGCGCGCGCAGGCAACGCATGCGCCGGGGTCGGGTTCGAAATCGGTGCGGCTGCGGCGCACGCAGAGGGAAATGAATTTTGCCCCGAAGACAAGGCCCACCCAGCCGCCAAAGAGCATTGAGCCAAGGAGAAAGCGCTGGCGAATTTCCTCTACCTTGGCGAGCACCGGTCCGGGATCGGCTTCCACCCGTTGCAACGAAAGCGGATTCGGGTCCGGCGTGGTGAGCGAACGCACGTACCGCCCGGCCAGGTGCACTGTCCGGTTGAACTGGGAGGCAGGCGTCGCGAGTTGCGCTCCGCCCCACGCACCCAATCCCACCAGCAGCGGCAAGAGCAGCAGGAATGCGGCAAGGCGCCGGCGCGAGGTTTTCAGCGGCTCCCGTTTGGGCAGGCCGTCCGGGGTCGGTTCGCGCATCGCGCCGAACGGGCACGAGTGTTGGCAGAGGGCGCATTGCGTGCAGGTATCCGGAGTGACGCGCACCCGCCATTTTGCCGCCGCCGTGACAAGGCGCAGCAGCGCGCCGTACGGGCACATGAATCGGCAGTAAGGGCGGCCTACAAAGATGCCCACCAGCAGAAAGGCCACGCCCAGCCCCAGCATGAGCGAGCTTCCATTGAAGCGAAAGAACGGCACCAGCGGATCGTAGCGGCAAATGAGAAAACCGCTGCCGGTGGCGGCGAAGCTCACACCCGCGCCGAGGAACAGATAAGGGATGAGCCCGAGCGGGGCTTCGAGCCAGGCCGGGACTTTGAGCGGCTTGAGGAGCACCAAGTCCTGAATGGCCCCTTGCGGGCAGACTGCGGCGCAAAAAGCGCGCCCTGCAAACAGCGCAACAACAAGGGGCGCGAGAAAGAAAATCAACACCGTGACCGGCAAAGCCAGCGCCACATTTTGCACCGAGCCGATGGCGCACACGCACCCGTTGCGGTAGAACCCAAAATAGGCCAGCGAGAAAAGCGAGAGCGCGGTGATGCCCCGGCGCGAACGGCTCCGGTACACAAGCCAGAGCGCCAGCGCCAAAGTACTCAGTAATACTGCGGTGTCGAGGTATTGCATCAGCCCCGGGCGCGGTGCGGGAGTGGTGGGGCTCGGAAGTTGATAGCCGCTCTCGAAATCCGGCGGCGGGAACCGTTGCTCGGCCAGCGCTGTAGCGCTCAAGAGCAGCAACCCGAACAAGAGATGGAGGAGGCGGCGAAACATCGGGTGCAGCTAAGAGGTCGTCGGCTTCGTCTTGAGGAGGTACGGCTGGTCCACCGGGACGCGCACAAAGGCGTCCCCCTCGCAGACGCGCGCGATGGCGCACTCATTGCAATCCAGGCAGCGGTCATGGCGCACTTGTAAAAACAGCGAGCCGTTGCCATACCGGTTGCAGCCATCCACGCATTTCGCGCAGCCGATGCAGAGCTTCTCGTCGATGTGGTATTGATAGTACGGGTCCTCGATGTAGGTCCGCTGGATCGCCGCCGTCGGGCAAAGCTGGTTTTCCGCCGCCGTGGTCAACTCGTTGGGCTCGGGGCCGAAGTAGCCGGTGCAAAGCTGGCAGTACCCGCAAACGGCATACGCGTGGACACATTTCACCGCCGACTGTTCCAGCACGCAGGCGGTCGCGCATTTGCCGCAGCGCACGCACTTGGCGGGGTCGATCTGCCAGACGGTTCCTTTGGCGGCAGTCGCCCCGGCGAGTTTGCCGAGCAGCGCGCCCACGCCGGTCATCGCCGCCACACGCGCGGCAGCGCCGAGAAAG
>JAPLTE010000077.1 GCA_026398235.1 Verrucomicrobiota bacterium | reverse complement strand
TTACGTTGTGCTCAGCGTCGGCCTGATGCTCATCAACCAGAATGATGGGGTTGCCTGGCTGGGCATCCACGTCGGCCTGGTGGCCATGGCTCTTGTTATCGTTGATCATAACCGCCTTAACTTGCTCAAAAAATGGTAAACCAAAACTCCCCGTTTGATGGCAGCCTCTCGCGCCGCCAATTTGTTCAACTCTCCACTGTTGCAGGTGCTGGCGCGCTGCTGAGTGGCTTCCCGTTTGTGGCTCGCTCCGAAGCGACCTCAGCCAATGATAAACTGCAGGTGGCCCTTGTCGGCCTGGGTGCCCAAGGCCGTGTTCTATTGGAATCGCTACTAAAGATAGAAGGAATCCAGCTCGTGGCCATCTGCGATATCTGGCCTTACGCGCTTACCTATACCCAGCGCTTGCTCAAACGCAGCAACATCGAGGTCCGCACTTATGCCAGCCACGAGGAGTTGCTTGCTGGCGAGAAGCACCTGGACGCCGTAATCAATGCGACCCCCGATTCCTGGCATGCTCCGGTCTCGAACGCCGCCCTCGGGGCCGGGATCCATGTTTACTGCGAGAAAATGATGAGCAACACCCTTGAGGGAGCCCGCTCCATGGTCAAAGCCATGCGCGACTCGGGCAAACTGCTGCAAATCGGCCATCAGCGCCGCAGCAACCCACGGTACCGGTTCGCTCTGGAAAGGCTCATGAATGATGCCAAGATCTGTGGCCGCCTCACAGCCGCCCAAGCCCAGTGGAATCGCTCGGCTTCGCCTGACCTGGGTTGGCCAAAAAACTCCGATCTTTCGGCCGACCTCCTCGCCAAATATGGTTTCGCCAATATGCAGCAGTTCCGCAATTGGCGCTGGAGTAAAAAGCATGGCGGGGGGCCGCTCAGCGACCTGGGAGCCCACCAGATCGACATCTTTAATTGGTGGCTGGGCACGCATCCGAAATCGGTCATGGCCTCGGGTGGCATCGACTACTACTCAAACCACGAGTGGTACGATAACGCCATGGTCGTTTACGAATACCCGCTGCCCACCGGCACGGTCCGCGCCTTCTATCAGGTCCAAACCACCACCAGCGCCGGCGGCGGTTACTTCGAGTATTTCATGGGCGACCAAGGGTCGCTCAAGATGTCGGAAAACCCCCACCTGAGCGTCATTTATCGCGAAGCCTCCGCTCCCTCTTGGGACGAGTTGGTTGCAAAGAATTTCATCCGCCCCCAGCAAACCGCCTACTCCGGCCCCAAACCGGCCGAAACGGTGGATGCGCGGGAAACGCCCCCCGTGGCGACGTTTGATATCCCGGTGAATTTCGCCAAGAAAATCCACCAGCCTCATTTGGAAAATTTCTTCGACGCCATCCGCGGCAAGGCCAAGCTCAATTGCCCGGCCGACGAAGCCTTTGCAAGCGAGTCAATCATCTACAAGGCCAACGAGGCAATTGAGGCCCGGCGCACCTTGGATTTTGACCTTTCAGATTTCGTCGCCTAACATCCATTCATTATGAAAAAATCCGTTTTGTTCCTTCTCCTCGCCCTGCCAGCGCTTCACGCCCAGGACAAAATCCCTCTCAAAATCCAATTCCCGCCACCCCAGTTGGTCGGGACCCCTGTGCAAGTCAAGTTGCCCAACCTTGAAAAAGCCGACTTGGGCAAAAAGCAGGAATTCATGGTCCCGGCAGGCACGGTGAATCTGGCATTGAAGAAACCGGTCACCTCCAGTGATTCCGAGCCGCTTTTGGGCAGCCTGGACTTGATTACCGATGGCGACAAGGCTGCCGACGAAGGCTGCTTTGTAGAGCTGGGGCCCAACAAACAGTGGGTCCAGATTGATCTCGGGGCCAAGTCCGACATCTATGCGCTCTGGGTCTGGCATTTCCATTCCCAGGCGCGAGCCTACAAGGATGTGATTGTGCAGGTCTCCGATGATGCCGATTTCATCGACGGCGTGGAAACCGTCTTCAACAACGATGATGACAACTCCTCCGGGATGGGCGTTGGCAAAGATTTCGCCTACATCGAAACCAACGAGGGGCACCTCATCCCGGCCAAAGAGGGGGGAGTGCGCGGGCGTTATGTGCGGCTTTATTCCGCGGGCAACACCACCAATGCTTTAAACCATTATATTGAGGTTGAAGTTTACGGCAAACCCACTCCTTAAGTATCCCCCGGGCCAACCGGAAGTTTCCGCCGCGTCCAGCTCACGCTGGGCGCGGCTTGCTTTTTTTTCGCTTCTCCTTATTGCGGCAGCCCTGGCCGCCTCCGTGCGGCTCTGCCGGCTCGAGGTCCGCCCTGTCCACACCGACGAGGCCGTATGCGCCTTTCAGATCGGCGGGATTCTTCATGGCGAAATCTTCCACTACACCTCCATCGACTATCACGGGCCGCTCTATTTTGGCCTCTCGGGAGTATGCGCCAGGATTGCGGGCGCAAGCAGCCTTGCCACGATGAACGAAGCCAGCCTGCGGTGGCCGGCTGTGATTTGCTCCTTGCTGCTCTTCCTGCTGATCCCTCCGCTTTCACGTTTCATCGGAATGTGGCCGGCAATCCTGGCGGGATTTCTTTGGGCTCTTAATCCCATCGCGGTCTATTACGGCCGGTACGCCATCCCTGAGTCCCTCTTTGTCGCCCTCAGCATGGCCTTCCTGCTGGCCTTGCCGGCCGCTTTGCAAAGCCGGGATTGGAAATGGCAGGCTGCATGCGGGGCGCTGGCCGGGCTGATGTTGGCCACGAAGGAAACCGCCATCCTCTCTATTGCAGCGGCTTTTCTGGCATCCTCGTCCCAATATCCATGGAGCAAGAACGGGGCAGCGCGGGGCCTTCTGATCGGCATTTGTGCCGCAGTGGCCGTCGCGCTTCCCTGTTTCACCTGGGGCTTTCAAAATCCGCATGCCGTGTTGGATTTGTTGGCCGCAGCCCGAAACTACCTGCATCGTGCAGCCGGACAAGGCCACGAGAAAATTTGGTTTTATTACGGCAACCTCCTGCTGACAAAAACCTACTCCGGTCCCGTGCTGGTTGGATTGGGAGCAGTGGGAACCGGGCTCGCGTGGAGCCCGGGGCTGGGGAACGCCCACCCCCCCCAGCCTTTCGCCCGTTACCTGGGCCTCTACACAGGCACCGTTTTCATCTTCTACACCTTGATTCCCTACAAAACCCCCTGGCTTCTGCTCAGCGTGGTCATCCCCCTCGGAATATTGGCTGCCCTCGCCCTCGGCGCACTCTGGCAAAAATCGGCCTGGCTGGTTTTGCTTGCCACGGCCCTGCTGCTTGGCTCCAGCGCATGGGATGTGAAATATCTTTGCTTCAAACTCCCCGCCGATGAACGCAATCCGCTGGCTTACTCGCATACTTTGCCCGACCTCGCCGACATGCCACTGGTGATTGAACGCTGGAAGGAGCAACACGGGCGCCCTCCAACCATTGCCGTTTTAGCCAATGATCCCTGGCCTTTGCCATGGTACCTGCGGCGGTTTCCAATGGTCGGTTACTGGACAAAATCGACCAAACCGAAGCAACTTCCCGCGACCGATCTCCTCATCATCGAATCGGGCATCGCCGCAGACATGGAATCCAAGGAACTGGAGGGGTGGCGTCCCACGATCTTCGGGCAGCGCCCCGGGGTCTTGCTCATCCTTTATAGACGCAACGAGCCGGGCCAGCCATGAGTGAAATCCAAGCAAGTTCCCACCATGCCATGGCCACTTGGTGGCAGGTTCAGGTTGCCGATCAAGACCCCGATTATGCCCGGCAGGCAGCTGCCGCCGCTTTCCAAATCACCGACCAGATCGAGACTCTCCTGAGCCGGTTCCGCGCCGACAGCGAGATCACCTTGATCGGTCAAATTCAGCCCGGGCAAACCTTGCGCCTCTCGGAGCCGGTATTTCGATGCCTGGAGCTGGCCAAAAAAATCGAGGCCCTCACCGGAGGCCGGTTCCACGTGGGTGCCGGCACTTGCCCGTTGCCAGAATGGGAGCTGCAGCCCGAGACCCATGAAATTCTGGTCAAGACCAGCCCCTGCCGGCTGGATTTAGGAGCGATTGGCAAAGGGTTTGCCCTCGATCGCATGGCCGAAGAGTTGGCCGACTGGGGCATCACCCGGTTTCTCCTGCTCGGGTCAGCCAGCAGCATTCTCGCCGGCGAACCGCCTCTCTCCAAGCCGGGATGGCCGGTGCGGATCGGCCCAAGGGAGTTCACCCTCCGAAATGCAGCCGTGGGAACTTCCGGGTCCGCAATGCAAGGCCATCACATCCTGGATCCCGCCAGCGGCGAGCCGGTGCATGCCTACGAACGGACTTGGGCCCTGGCAGCTTCCGCCGCCGAAGCCGATGCCCTCTCAACCGCGTTCATGAACATGGATTGGGCCCACATCGAGGCTCTTCGCGAGCCACTTCTCGGGGCCATGGCCCAATCCGGCCCGCACCAATTTCAAGCAACCGGGGTTCTCCTTGGCCGTGTTTATAACAGGTCCGGCGTGGATCCTTTCAAAGGACGTCTGCTTTGAAATGTCTCGGCGAAAAGCCCAAGGGCTTCTGGATATTATCCGGTGCGCGTCAGCCACCGGAAAATGTCCAGCCCGCGCCACCCGCCCCCGGCAGGGGCGGCGGAGCCAGTCACCGAATGGCGCGAGCCTGCGGGTCCTGCCGCAAAGGCGGGATTTTACAAAACATTGTCCAAATCCACCAAGCATTTTGCGGGTGGGATTCCTAATATGCGCCCATACGTAATTCGTATTGCGCCCCTTGGGCGGATGCGAAATCGCACTCCACCCCCCTCCTGCCCCGCAACCGGTGGCAGGGAATCCAAACCTCCTAACTACTAACGACACATGTCAGAACCAAAAAAACCCTCAAGCGGCACCTCGGTTGGAAGAAGAGATTTCATCAAAAGCGCGCTGGCCCTCAGCGGGGCTTTGGCCTTCCCGACCATCATCCCGGCCTCGGCCTTGGGTAAAAACGGTTCCGTGGCCCCAAGCGAACGCATCGTGCTCGCCGGCATCGGGATCGGCCGACGCGGCAAAGCTGTGCTCGGCAGCATGCTCGGTTACAATGATGTCCAATGCGTCGCCATCGCCGACGTGATGCGCTCGCAGCGCGAGGCGATCAAAAAGGGCGTGGACGACCATTATCAGAACACGGATTGCAAAATCTACCGGGATTTCCGCGACGTGCTGGCCCGGCCGGATATCGACGCGGTATTGATCACCATCGGAGATCGCTGGCATACGCTTGCTTCCCTCATGGCGGCCAAGGCCGGCAAGGATATTTACTGCGAGAAACCGTGCGGGATGACCATTGAACAGGTCAACGCCCTCCGCGAGGGCATTCGCCGCCACGGCAGGGTTTTCCAGGCTGGCACCCAGCGGCGCAGCCAATCCAACTTCAGCTATGCGGTCGGGCTTGCCCACTCGGGAATGCTGGGCCGGCTCCACACCGTGGCCGCTTCGGTTTACCCGCCGGATGCCTGCCTGAAATGGCACCCGGCCGAACCCGAACCGGCAACGGATGAACTCGACTGGGATCTTTTCCTGGGCCCATCTCCCTGGCGCCCCTATAACAGAGCCTACACCGTCAGCCGCGGCTGGGCCGGAGCCGACGATCTGTGCGCCGCAGGCAACTTTTTGGATTGGGGCGCCCACACCGTGGATCTCTGCCAATGGGCTGCCGGTGCCGATGGGTCCACACCGGTCGAATTCGAGGAGGAAAAGAAAAAGCAAATGATTGTAGGCCGCTATGCCAATGGGGTTAAACTGGTGTGCGTTTACCGGGAGCAATACGATGTTTGGTTTCCGGGCAACCCCGGCCCCTGCTGCGTCCGGTTTGAAGGCGATGAAGGCTGGGTGGTGACCGGCGACAACGGCAAGATCACCCTTTCGCCCAATCTCGAAGGCAAACTTTCCAAGGCGTTCAGCAGGCCGGGCACGAACCCTGCGGAGCATGCCCGCGACTTTTTCGACTGCGTCCGGAGCCGGGGGAGAACCGTAAGCAACGTGGATGTCATGAGGTCTTCCCACCATGCCTGTTTTGCCGCTCAAATGGCCCAGCGTGTGCCGCGCAAACTGCGCTTCGACCCCGTCCGCGCCCGCTTCGAGGACGAGGATGTCAACCGGATGAGCACCGTCACGATGCGCGAACCGTGGTCGCTTCACATCTAAAACCGCTACACAGAGAACCAAGGAACAACTCAAAAATGAACCGCAACAACTCTACCAATCTTTGGGCTCAGCTCAGGATACTCCTGCTGCTTCTTGCCCTTTCATTCCCCACTCAAGGCATTTTCGCCGCAGGGGATCCGGCCAAAACCAAGGCACTCATCACAATCCTCGGCTCCCAAGCCGAGTTGCGTGACAAATCCCGGGCATGCAAGGATGCAGGGGCATTTGGGACTGCCGAAATCGTGCCGGTGCTTGCCGGCTTGCTTTCAGATGAAAAGCTGGCTGCCTATGCGCGGGGCAGTTTGGAAATCATTCCCGAGGAAGCTGCGCGGGAAGCGCTGCGGACGGCCCTGAGCCAGTTGAAGGGCAAATATCTGGCCGGGGTGATCAATTCACTGGGGAATTTGCGCGACGAGAAATCCGCCCCTGCCTTGCGCAAGCTGGCCACCGATCCAGCCAAAGGCGTTGCAACCCATGCCCTGATGGCCCTCGGCAGAATTGCCGACCCGGAAAGCCTCAAACTGCTGAGCAAGATGCTCACAACCGAGCCGGCCGGATCAAATGGCGATGCGGCGCTGGCATGCCTTTTGGCCGCCGAGCGCCAACTTCAGCTTGGCAATGCCACCCAGGCCCAGGAGATTTGCGACTCCATTATTGCCAGCAAGGCACCCCTGGCTCAGAAAGTTGCCGCAGTCCGCGGTTCGATTGTTGCCCGCAAGGACAAAGCCGGCCCGTTCCTGCTCGTGCAACTGAAATCCCAAAACCCCGCCCTGCGGGATGCGGCATTGCTGGGCGTTCGCGAGATTCCCTCCAAAACCGCCGGGGTGGTTCTCAAGGAGGCTTTCAAGGAGGCCCAGCCTGAACAGCGGCAAATGCTGCTCCGGGCCCTTGTGGAATGCGACCTGCCATCGGCCGCGGAGGTTGCCCGGGCAAATCTGGATGCCGAGGATTCCGGCCTGCGCACCACCGCCCTGAAGGCTTTCAGCCGTTCGGTTGGGCCTGCGGATTGCGAAGTGCTCATCGCCTCCCTTCAAAGAACCCCGGAAGAAGCCGCCATCGCCTATGCAGGACTTGTCAAGCTGGTCGGGGCCGAAATTGATTCCAAGATTTTGACGGGACTGGACGCGGCCAAAACCCCGAAGCTCAAAACCTCTCTCATTGAACTGCTCGCCGATCGTTATGCCTCAAATGCGACCGCCAAGCTGCTGCAATTAGCCACCGATCCCGATAAAGAGGTGAAATTGGCGGCCTGCAATGCCCTGAGGGCGCTTGCCAAACCGCAGGATCTTCCGGCTCTGATTACCCTGATCAAGGGGATGCCCCAGGGAACGGCCCGGGCGGCGGTGGGAATTGCCATTGCCAGCGTGGCCCGCCAGGTGGGGCAACCGGCAAGCGAGCAGATCCTGGCCGAGTATAATTCCGCTTCGGACATCGAATGGAAAAAGGATTGGGGCGCCATGCTTATCTCCATTGGCTACCAGCCCTTCCTGCCTATCGTCCAATCGCTGATCCAAAGTGGCGATCCAGCCCTGGCCGACAGCCTCATTCTCAAACTCGGCCGTTGGCCCAATCCCGCTCCCATACAATTCCTTTTGCCTCAACTCTCGGGTTCCCAGACCGGCCGCAGCCGCCGCGCGTTGACGGCAATTGTCGAGTTGGCTGTTTCCTCAATCCAAGATAAGAAACAACCCGTTACCGAAATCATTGACCTCTTCAGGCAACTCCAGAAATCCGCAAATAAAGTGGAGGATAAGCGGCTGGTTATCTCGGGCCTGGGCAATTTGAAGCATAGGGAATCGATCAAGATGCTGACGCCTTATTATGAAGACCAAGAGGTGAAGGGCGAGGCCACTGCCGCGATTCTGACCGCGGGTGACAGGCTCTCGAAGAACACTGCCGTGGAACTCGTGCCCCTGCTGCACCGCATCATTAAGGAAACCGATAGCAAGCCGACCCGGGCAAAAGCCGAACGCATGCTCTATCTTCTTAAGCGATCCACGCCAGCCGCTCCAGCCGAAGCATAAGCCAAATAAGCCAATTATGATTAAAAAATTATTTTTCATCGCCCTCCTTGGGTTCTCGCTTGTATCCAAAAGCCCGGGCACGACGCCCGAAAAGGACAACACCGCCCCAGCGGCCCCAGCCGCTCCCGTGGCAGACATCCCGGTGAAGAGCGATGGCTGGGTGACGCTCTTTGACGGCAAGACCCTCGCGGGATGGGAAGGCAACCCCGATGTGTGGCGCGTTGAGGACGGGGTGATCAAGGGCGGCTCGATGAATGGCAATCCGCGCAATGAATTCCTCGTCTCCACCCGATCCTACAAGGATTTTATTTTCGAACTCGAATATAAGCTTGAGGGAACCGAAGGGTTCGTTAACAGCGGCGTCCAGTTCCGCAGTGCCCGCAAGGGGCGATCGGAGATGATCGGCTACCAGGCTGACATCGGGCATGGGCATACCGGTGATCTTTGGGATGAGTCCCGGCGCGGCGCTCTGGTCAAGTTCCCCACGGTAGAGGCCAAAAAAATGGAGGCCATTCCCGGCTGGAAGAAGCTCCAGATCCGCTGCAAGGGCCCGAGAACCCAACTCTTCTACGAGGGCCGACTCACCGCCGATTACACCGAGTCCCAACCGGAAATCCCGGCCGAGGGATTCTTCGGACCGCAGATCCATGGCGGTTGCAAGGCCGTGATTTCCTTTCGCAACCTCCGCATCCAGGAAATCCCGCCCTCCACCTCCCGCTGACCGGATTGATGAGATTGACACACCAACCGAAGCATAAGCCATTATGATTAAAAAATTATTTTTCATCGCCCTCCTTGGGTTCTCGCTTGTAGCCAAAAGCCCGGGCACGACGCCCGAAAAGGACAACACCGCCCCAGCGGCCCCAGCCGCTCCCGTGGCAGACATCCCGGTGAAGAGCGATGGCTGGGTGACGCTCTTTGACGGCAAGACCCTCGCGGGATGGGAAGGCGACCCCGACTGGTTCCGCGTCGAGGATGGTGCCATCGTTGCCGGCAAGCTTCCGGTAGAAAAAGTTCCGCACAATTTTTTCCTTGCGACGAAGAAGGAGTATTTCAACTTCGAGCTGCAACTTAAAGTCAAGACCTCGGCGCCAAGGGTCAATGGAGGGATACAGTTTCGCAGCAAGCGTAGACCAAATCACTTTGAGGTAGTGGGCTATCAGGCAGACCTCCGTAAAGGAATCTGGGGAGCTTTATATGATGAAAGCAGGCGCAAGAAATTCCTTGTGCCTGTTTCTGAAGAGGCACAGAAAACCATCAAGGACAACGATTGGAATGATTATAAGATAAGGTGCGTTGACAACAGGGTTCAGCTCTTCCTCAACGGCGTTCAGACAGTTGATTATATGGAAGCCGACCCTGAAATCGCCAAGCAAGCCGGTATATTCGCCCTTCAGATACACGGCGGTTTGCCGGGTGAAGTCTGGTACAAGGATATAAAAATCAAGGAACTACCGTAAGGGGCGATCGGAGATGATCGGCTACCAGGCCGAAATCGATGAAACATCATCACCTGCCCGGCGTTATTCTGACCTTGACGGCTTCCCTCGGGTTGCTGACTTGCAGCGCGTTTGGGGAATACCCCAAAATCCGTGTTCCGCGTGCCACTCCGGCAGCGGCCGAGGGAACGTATGCGGTCTTTCCAGACAAGCCGAAGCAGGTAATTGCGGGCCTTGGTTATGAAATCCAGTCGGACTCGATCGCCTCCGGCAACAACGGGCTGCCGGAAGCCACAACCAGCGTGCCGCACGATCTTACTCCACCTGAGCGAACGCGCTTCTATAATGAAATGCTCAAGGGGTTCCGATATTGCCGACTGGCGGGAGGGCTTTACTGGAGGGGGATGGACAAGGAGCAGAAGTATCTGCAACCCCGTTGGCCTGAGCAGTTGGCCGAGCTCAAGGAGATGATGGACACGGCGGGAGTGGAGGGGATGGAGTTTGAATACTGGAGCCCCGCGCCGTTCTGGAAGGCCAACGGGCAATATACAGCCAAAGAGAAGGGCGATTCGGAAAATCTGCTGCGCTGCTTCGGAAAAAATTTTGCGAACGACCCCATTTACAAGGGTGACAAGGATCGGTTTCTGAAGGACTTCGCTGTGGCTTGTGTGCAGGACATCAAGACCCTAAAGGAGAACGGCATCAAAACGGTGATGTGGGGGCTTCAAAACGAGCCGAGTTCCAACACGAATTATTCCTCCTGCATCTATCCCGCACGTTTTGACGCCTACCGTCAGGCATTTCTCGCGGTCGCCCCGGCCATCCGGGCTTTCGATCCGGGGATCAAAATCATTGCGGATAGCTGGGGTTTAAATTTCATCGCCCCTGTAATGAAAAGCCCCGAGGAGGCCAAATGGGTCGATTATTTGGTGGTCCATCATATCGGCTCCGATTCCAACGTCATCAAACCGCTGATCCAGAAGATCCGCGAGAAAAAGGGTTACAAGCAGCCCGTCTTCCAAAATGAGTATGAGTATCTTGGCGGACCGGCTTCTCCCGATCGTTGCCTCAACAATGTCCAGCACATCATGAACTGGTTCCAGATCGGCGAAGCGCCCACATGGTTCTGGATTCATGCGCTCAAGCCGATCAAGAATAGCGAAGCCAGCGGCTATTCCCTCGGTTTCTGGCGTCCCGCGGCGGATACAGACACGCCGGACAATCCGAAGTTCCCGGGCCTCAAGGCGGGTCACTGGACTTGGAACAAGTATAACTGGAATGCCGTGGGGAGCTTTATCCGTCACATGCCGTGGGATTGCCGTGCCGTGGAGGTGAAGGAAGGGAACTTTGACGACGATCTGCGGATTTTCGCCTTCAAGAAGCCGAATGGGAAGCTGACCGTGGTGCTTTCGAACCGGAGCTTTGCGGAGCACACGTTCAAAATCGACACCGGCCTGAAAGACGCCACTTTCAAAGGCTACCGCTACACGCCCGAAGATGCAGGACCTGATTTCAAAGGGGTGGAAATCGGCACGCTCAAGGGCGGGACCATTGCGCCGAAACTGGCCGACCTGAGCTGGGATTTTTGGGAACAGGAATAGTAAATACGAAATCGTATAAATCGCTCATCTGCGGTGTCCTGATGCTGGTCTTGACGACCATCTGCGGGAACACCTAGGAAACTTACAAGCCCGACTGGGATTCGCTGCGCAAGCACAAGCCAGTGCCGGAGTGGTTTCGGGATGCCAAGCTGGGGATGTATGCGCACTGGGGGGTGTATAGCGTACCGGCGTTTGGGAACGAGTGGTATCCCAGCTACATGTTCGACAAGGATGGCGTGCGCAACAAAATGAAGGTTTACGAGCACCACGTGGCCACCTCCAGCACCTTGCATTGGGTTCGCAGGCTCAGTTTGGGATGGGTCCACCAGCTTCGGGGGCGCTCCTTTTTCACAGGCCGAGCTGTTTTGACTTTTTTGTCATGAACTCCGGTTTGACGGTCAGGTCGCCGATGATCGCCTTGAGCTTCTCGCGCTCCCGATCAAAGCGCGCTCGCACCCTGGTCTCGGCTTGTCCGAAAGAAAAACTTGCGAACCCTTTATTCCTCCGCCAGAATGCCGCCCGCTGGAAGGTTTACATGCGCGACTTTTAGGGAACTGATAGGGAACTGCTGCGTAAGTCCTTCAAAATCAGAGAGACAACTTGCCCGATGGTGTAATGGCAGCACAGGTGACTTTGACTCACCTAGTCATAGTTCGAATCTATGTCGGGCAGCCATTTTGGGGTCTACAGGTCTACACCAAAGTTTTGGGGGTCCAGTTCGCCCCGCTGCAATGCCTCATTGGCAGCCGGGTTTGGGCAAAATATCCATCTGTCTCTTGTGAAAATCGATTTTTATTAGGTGATTTTCCATGAAGTCCATCCCCAAAATTCCATCAATAGGACGCGCAAGGGATAACGATACGGGCGCAAGATCCATAGCGATGATTTGAGAAGGCAGGGGGCGTCCCTGGTAGGTTCCGACAAAATGAGTTGCGGTGTAAGCAACTTTTTTTCCACCCACCACGTTCACGTTGCGCACAGCGCCTAGTGAGAGATTCATTCGCCTGGCGACTTGCAGATCAATGCTGCTGTTGGTGGTTCCCGTATCCACCAGAAAAACGAGGGGCCGCGGCGAGGTTTGCGTCGCTATTTTTACAAGAATAGGATCATTCTCGTTCTGGAGAAATGCATGATCTGTGCCGGAAGTGTTTGCGATATGCAAAGTGCGGTTCGCGCAGTTCATCGTGAGTATTTTGTTTTTCAAAAAATCGTTTCCAAGCAGCCCGTCCACTGGACGGCCGCAGCTAAGGCTGAGGTTGGCGATATCAGCCCTGAGAGAGGTGGTGTTCAGCGGGAGACCGCCGCATATCGCGCGAAGCCCCTGGATAGTTTCCGCAGGCGCATTCCCCATTCCGCAAGTTACAGCAGTTGCAAACTCACCCACGGGCTGGGACGACTTGGAGGATCCCAACTTCAAGCGATTCACCGTTGTCGAGCCG
The DNA here is from genome assembly GCA_026398235.1 of Verrucomicrobiota bacterium. Lineage (GTDB taxonomy): Bacteria > Verrucomicrobiota > Verrucomicrobiia > Chthoniobacterales > Chthoniobacteraceae > UBA695. The sequence goes on along the minus strand of JAPLTE010000077.1, from coordinate 301 downwards.
ATGATGGTTTTCGGAGCGCCAGTATCGAGAATGAACCACATCGGCGCTTGATTTTTATTGGGCGTCTGAACCAAGACGAAAGGGACCCGCTTTTCGTATGTAAATGGAATTGCGGTTGCACCAGCAAGGGGGCTGCCGTTCAACCAAGCAGCGAAAAATAAAATGCCAAGAATCTTGAAAAAATAAACTAGTCGAGGAGTTCCATGAATTCTCGTCGTGCGTTTCATCATCTTGCCTTTCCCTTTCTGCGCTCATCATCCCGGCTGCATTTGGAGCTCTTTGGATCAAGCCATCCTAGTGC
>JAPLTE010000136.1 GCA_026398235.1 Verrucomicrobiota bacterium | reverse complement strand
CAAAGAGCCATCTTCTAGGCGGATTTCGACGCTTTTTTGTAAAATCCTGCCATTCCAAATACCGCTTTTCCGACAGAACATTTGCCTGAGAGAAGGCCTGTTTGTATTTTTCTGCCATGGATGAAAAGCAGCGCGCCTTCCCATTCCAGGCTCGCCGGGAACTGGCCAGAGGGGGAGAGCAGGGTGGCTGGTTGGACCTGAAATTTTTCTGATAAGTTGTTTTTAGTAGGCCAGATCGCTATTGTTTCGATTTTTGCATGAAAACGCACCCACTTTGCGGCCAAGCACTCGACAATCCTCACCGCTTGGATGTGCTGGTCGAGTCGGGACTTCTTGATTCGCTGCCGGAAGAATCTTTTGATCGCTATACGCGGATTACAGCGATTCTTCTTAAAGCGGAAGTTTCGCTTGTCTCGTTTGTGGATGACCGTCGCCAATTTTTCAAAAGCCAGGTCGGGTTACCGTCACCGTATGATAAGATCCGCGAGACGGCGTTGACTCATTCCTTTTGTCAGTTTGTTGTTCGAGAGGGTGTTCCACTGGTTGTTGAGGATGCTCGCAAAGACGTGCGGCTTTGTGATAATGGGGCAATCCGCGATCTGGGGGTTATTTCATATCTAGGAATGCCGATCACTTCGCAGGAAGGTTTCCTGCTAGGGTCGTTGTGCGCGATCAATACGCATCCCAGGAACTGGTCAGAAGAAGAGCAGCGCGTTCTTGCGGATCTGGCGGGAGCCGTCTCCGCAGAGGTGCATCTCCGGCAAAGCGAGTTGACTTTGAAAAAGTCGCTCGGATTTCTACAGAAAATAGAAGAACAGCGCGATCGAAGCCTGCAAATGCTGGTCCATGATTTGCGCAATCCGGCGGCGGCGATCGTTTCCTTGGCCGATTTACTAGTATCAACTCCACCCGAACTCACCGGCGAGCAACAGACGTTGGTGCATCACTGCCGAGAATCGGCTGAGGGGTTGCTGGCAATGATTGACGAGCTTCTTGTCATTAACAGGGCGCAGGCCGACCACGAGGCGGAATCACGATCTGCCATCTCGGTATCTTCGTTGTTGGGTCATGCAGCGCGGATGATTTCACCTCTACTAAAAAGTGGGGCTTTACAGCTTTCGGTCGATTATCCGGAGAGCGGTGGTTCAATTTCGGGCGATAGCAATCAAATCCATCGCGTTCTCCTAAACCTGCTGAACAATGCGGCTAAATTCTCCCCTGCAAATTCTGTGATCTCTCTTTCAGCCCGCCCCGACTCTCTTAATGGAGAAGAAGGGTTTCGTTTTGAGGTTCGGGATAAGGGGCCGGGTGTTCCGGAGAACGAAAAAGAGGCCATCTTTGAACAGTATTTTAGCGGATCAGTTGAGGGGAAACGAGGTTTGAAGTCATTTGGAATCGGGTTGGCATTTTGCAAGATGGTGGTCGAAGCGCATCATGGCCAGATCGGTGTGGAGGATGCTCCCGGTGGCGGTAGCGTATTTTACTTTTTCCTTTCATGAAGAAGGGCTGCTGCGGCTGGGCCGCTGCCAATGCCGCTTGCAGGCGAGGTAGAGGATCACCACCCGACTGCGTCCGAGGCTAACCCTTTGCTCAGGGTGGCAGGAACGAACTTCACGATTTTCTAATCGGGATCATTGCCGATGGTCGCAGATGTTCCAAAATCGGGGTAGTCTTCCACTAAGCATTTTTTTATTCTGACTTCCTGATGATGCCCGCGTTTGCCCGAGTCCTGTTCCATGTCGATATGGACGCTTTTTTTGCCGCCATCGAGCAGCGGGATCGGCCGGAGTTGCGCGGGAAACCGGTGATCGTGGGCGCGCCCCCCAACCGCCGGGGTGTTGTGGCCACCGCTTCGTATGAGGCGCGGCGGTTTGGCGTCAAATCGGCGATGCCGTCGGTGACCGCCGGGCGGCTCTGTCCGCAGGGCATTTTCGTGAAGCCGCGCATCGATGTTTACCGGGCTGAATCCCATCACATCATGGCGATCCTGGCCGATTACACGCCGCTCGTGGAGCAGGTCTCCGTGGACGAGGCCTACCTCGACGTGAGCGCCTGCGTGCGTGAACCGGACCCGTTGGTTGCCATTCCAGCAAGTCGCCGACTTGCCCGGGAGTTAAAGCAGCGCATCTTCATTGAACGCGGGCTCACGGCGAGCATCGGGGTTGCCTCGAACAAATTTTTGTCGAAGGTGGGGAGCGACTTTCAAAAGCCAGATGGCCTCACGCTCATCCCCGAGCAGGAAAAGCGGGCGTTTTTGCGTCCCTTGCCGGTCCGCGCCATTCCGGGGATCGGGCCGGTGAGCGCGGCGCGGTTGCTCGAGTTTTCCTTTCAAACCATCGGCGACATTCAAGACAGCACGCCGGAGCGGTTGCGCGCGGCCGTCGGCTCCTTTGCCGAGAGGCTCCATGCGCTTGCGTGCGGTGAAGACGACCGGGAGCTTTGCTTTGAAAGCGAACGCAAGAGCATCAGCAGCGAGCACACGTTTGATGTCGATACGAACGATCCGCAATTAATTCGGGCCACGTTATTGGACCTTGTGGCGGATGTCGCCGGGACGCTGCAACGCAAAAATCTCACGGCGTCCACCCTCCAGGTCAAAGTGCGCTATGCTGATTTCACAACCCTCACCCGGCAGACGACTTTGCAGGAACCCGTTTGCGATGCCGCCGAGATTTACCGGGCGATCCGGCATCTGCTCAAAAAGGAAAAATTATTAAAGGGACATATCCGGCTCCTGGGCGTCGGCTCTTCCAACCTCAACGAGCCCTCCGGACAGATGAACCTTTTTCTGGGAAATCAACCCTCTGCCAAATGACGCTGTTGGCGCTTGGGCAGGAGGGGAGCGCCTGGCTTGGCGGTGGCGGTTTGTGCGGGCTCGGTTTTGTCCCGGAGAAATTGCGGAATTTCCCTCCGGCCCGTGCGGGCAAAATCGCTCAGTAATACTTCCTTCACCTGCTCCGGCGCGACTCCTTCGATCTCAGTGAGGTAGCGAAAGAGCAATTCCGCCCAAGTGGCGAGGCTGATGCTGTCGGTTCTGCGAAGAATCGCGTAGGCCCATTCGGTAAACGCCAGGAAGCAGCGGAACGGGGAACGCCCTCCAGACCAGAGCTCCGCAGCAGTTGCCAAATAGTTGCCGCTATTGGCGAGGTGATCCCAATATTTGGCAAACCGGCGCACCTGCTGCATTGATGGAAAATCGATGAGGCTGTTGCAAAGCAGTTCGTAGGGGGCATCGGCCGCGTACACCATGCCCCAGGTCGCGGTGTGCCGGGCGATGGGCGTGCCACGCAGCCTTTTGAGGATGCCGACCTGGATTTCCTGCGGGCGCAGAGCCAGCAGACGGTCGAACCCGCCGGCGAAACTTTCCAGCGATTCACCGGGCAGCCCCGCGATCAAATCCGCGTGCAAATGCGCTTCGGTTTGGTCGCGCAGAAACAGCAAATTCTCCTCCAAGCGTTCGTAATTCTGTCGCCGTGAAATCCTTTCCGCCGCCTCGGGGTTGAACGTCTGCACCCCGGCTTCCAGTTGCAGCGCGCCCGGCGGGAACTTCGCAATGGCCTCGCGCAGCGCCTGCGGAAGCCGGTCGGGAACGATCTCGAAGTGCAGAAACAGGCCGGGTTCAAAGCGTTGCCAAAAAAAATCGAGAATCGCGAGGCTTGTCGCGAGGTGGAGATTGAACGTGCGATCCACAAACTTGAACTGCCGTGCGCCGCGCCGCAAAAGGGCGTCCATTTCGGCAAGAAACGGGTCCAGCGGGAATTGCCGCACGGGAAGATCGATCGAGGAGAGGCAGAACTCACAAGAGAAGGGGCACCCGCGCGAAGCCTCCACATAGAGAACCCGGTGGGCGAGATCGTCCGCGTCATAAAGAGCGTAGGGGAGCTGAATTTGCGCAAGATCGGGCAATTCGGCGGGGACAATTTTTTGCGGCGGCAACTTTCCCGATAGGAGAAGACGGCAGACCTCCGCAAATTTCAGGTCGGCCTCACCGGAAATCACCACGTCGGCGAGGGCGCAGATTTCTTGTTCCTCCGGTTCGTGGCTCACCTCCGGGCCGCCGAGAATGATTGGGATCCCAGGGGCGATCCGCTTGAGGAGGCGCACCACCTCCAGCGTTTGGCGTGCATTCCAGACATACACCCCGAGGCCGATGAGCACCGGAGATTGCGCCAGCAGCTTCTCGACAATCTCCAGCGGGCGCTGGTTTATGTCGCACTCCACGATGCGGGTGAGGGTCGCGAGATCGCCCATGTTCGCCATGAGATAGCGCAGGCCGAAGGAGGCGTGGATATACTTGGCGTTGAGCGTGCTGAGGAGGATCGGCGACACAGCCGCACATTCAACCAGAACGGCACGGGAGACAAAGCAGAAATCGCGCGCTTCTTCTGGTGTGGTAATCCGCCCGAATCGCTTGTATATTGCAGGGCATGATCGAAGATCGTCTAAAGAAAATCGAAGAAGAGATCGGCGGCTCCGCAAATATCCCTGCGGGAACCCGCGAAGAATTGCTCAACCTCTTGGCCTCCCTCCGTTCGGAAATTGCGGCCCTTCCCAGCACGCGGGAAGACGAAGCCCGCAGTATCACAACCTTTGCCGAGGCGTCTGCTCACGAAGCCACCCGCAGCACTAAAAAGCCGCAGTTGCTCGAGGCGGCCTTGAGTGGATTGACCGGGTCGGTCGAGGAATTTGAGACTTCGCACCCCGATCTCGCCGCCGTCCTCAACCGCCTCGCCGCCGTCCTCGCCAATATGGGGATGTAGTGTGGCTGAAGCAAAGTCTGTCTAAACGTGGAGCCAGGAAAGGCCTTCCCAGCGTGTCATCCCGAGCTTGCGAGGGAACCCGCAAGCTATTCTACGCGTGGTGTGACAGCGTATGAAACATGTATTGACTACACCCCTTTTGGGAGGCATATAGAGCTAATTTTGAGGCTGCTAGGACTATCGCAAAACTCACCGAAAACATCGCCGCCATGAGCCAAGAAAGAAAAACGACCCGACTGCCGAGCCTGTCGCCTATGTCGCGCAACCTACCCCCTCAACTGCAACACGAAGCCAAGTGCCGCACAGAGGGCGCACTATCGTTCACTGCTAATGCTGGCCATCGGCTACGTTTTAAGGATAATCTTTGAATTATGGACCCTTCGAAAGTGCATATATTGTGGGAAAACCGGCACGAGATTAAAAACGGTGTCTACACTGACTCAACGACAACTTACAATGGCGCGACCATGCTTGATGTCGCCGAAGCAGAAGGCGCATCGCAGTTAAAGAAAGAATTGCACGATGGAACACTCGATATCGAGACCGCTAAAGAAGCGTCGAAAGTTTGGGCTCTTGCGGCTGGTTTGCATTTTGATAATTACGACAATCCGTCATTTTTGGCAATCGATGTTGCGGCATGTGATATGACAAGATCATGCTTTGTTTCAGAGTTGCAGAACAAGGGAGATTTCTGGGAGTCACTTCCAAAATCTATACGAGATTTCTTTGAAAGATGTTCCAATGAACCTGTTTTTTCGGCAGCAATAGAACGCGCAGAGATATTTAAATGCTTGCAGCGCGAAGGGAAATTTTCGGAAGAATGGATGGCATTTCTATATCGGGCAATAACCAGAGATAAACCGCCAACTAGTGAAACAAGCCGATCTGAAACAAGAAGCTCATTTGATCTTCCTCCCAACTACGTAAGTTGCGGAATTTCTACACGTGGTCCAAGTGAGCTATATCGTGAAGTCTCGGATGAGTCAAAACACGCACAGAATAAAGAGAACTCTCCGCAAAAAACCCACGGATGTCTTGCGACGCTCGTTTCGGTCGGGACGGTTTTCCTTGTTCTTTTATTGGCACTCTCAATCAAAACCGGGAACCCCGAGCTTGCCATCTATAAAATTGCAGAGATGCTGATTCCTTTAGGAATTTTCATCCTTGCGGCTGTCGCGCACGAGGGTTATCTCGTTGCGGCGGTTATCGCAGTGGCCTATCTTTGTTGGCCTGAATATTACAATGATTTTCGCTTGCATGGTATGGATGCGGATCGAAGTGATGGCTTGGCTGCTGCTGCCTCGCTTGCGGAGGCTGTTGCGCTAGGACTCTTGTTTTTTGTGGGTAGACAGATCTGGAAGAAGATTTACCAATGGAATCGTAATGCTGTAGTCGCACATCAGGAAACGCAGAGGGTGGATATGCCAAAAGAAATACCGAAATATCCATGGATAATCCGCCGAAACAGCATCAAGATTATCGCCTGTGGCCTCGTATTAATTGGATTCACAGATATTCCAGTAAACACTTCGTATTTCCAATCCGCTCAGGATGAACAATGGTTAAAGTATTTCCAGGTAGTTCGCTGGGCCGTCTTCGCTGCCGCGCTCTGCGGCCTATGGGAGAACGCCCAGAGCGCCCGCTCCGAGGGATGGAAGACCTTCTGGGGGTTCTTCTTTGGAATCATGGCCATTCTCTTCAATCCTGTCCTCCGGTTCCATTTCGAGCGCGCGACATGGCAGCCGATTGATTTCATAGCCCTCATCGGGATCGCTCTCTCTTTCTTCAAATCCAAAACCAAGATCAACACCATGAAAACCATTCTATCGCTACTCTCTTTAGTCATCCTTTCGGGATGTACAAACGCAGGCCCATTCGTGACAAACATCTCCTCGGACGGACATGGAAACCTTGTGGTCGAAAAGAACACGGTTCATATGAACGCCTTCATGGGGACGATCTCGAACAACGACCAAACCTCAATACAAACCATTCGAGTCAACCCGTAACGTTCCATCGCCTTTGCGCAAAACTTTTACCTATTCTACCCAGCGCCGCAAATCCGCCGTGCGGTTGAGCCAGCCCTTGAGGAATTTTGCCAGCGCTGGGCGGGCTGCCACAAGCCGCCGGTAAAATGCCTCCTGGGTCTCGATAAATTTTCCCGCCGCGGGCGGAACGGGCAGCGCCTGGAGAATCAAGCGCGCCCGCCCCGCTCCGCAATTCACACACGCATTGAAAAAAACCTCCCCTAGCGGTTCCGCCTGCCATTCGCATCCGTATTTGAGCCAGTACTCCCGCCAGTAAATTTCCGCCGCCTGCTCCCGGGTCAGATGTTTGATGTCCACCCCGGGATGGCTGCGCCGGTCGATACCAAACTTCGTCTCGCCGCCGGGATCGTCCGGGTCGTTGTCATAGCCGCCCTCCCATTTGAAAATAAACGGGAGAAAACTACGAAACCGCTGGGTCGTCATAATGTTTGGGAGCAAAGACGCGCTCGATTTTCTCCTCCTTCGCGTGCAGATCCTGCGTCTCGTAGCGGGTTGCCGAGCCGTGCCTCCAATCAACGCAACTCTGCCCCGCCACAAGGCTCGTGAGCAAAGCCGAGATCGCCACGGTCGCGGTATTGGCCAGCGCAGATAAATAGGCCGCCTTCTCTGGCGCAGCCAGCAACACCGCCCCCGAGCCTATTGCGAAGACAGCCAGCACGCATCCCGTGCCGACCATTGCAGCCGTCCATTTTTTAGAACTCCAATGCCTCATAAAATGGGAACTCCACACAGAGCCAGGAGCGGCCTGCGAAAAGTCCAGATCCCAAGCGCCAGCGAAAGCAGGGCGAGCTTCCAGGTTGCTGTTCGCCAGAAATCCCGCGCCGCCTTGAGCCGGTTGCTTTTCGCTGTGGCGATATCGAGTGCTTGGCTGATCTCCCCAACCCTCCGGGAAGCCATTGCGCTTGCGGAAGCCGCCACGGCAAGCTGCTCCTGTGTTTCGTTAAGTTGTGCGACTGCCTCATTGAGCGCCGCCTGCGCCGCCGGAGCCTGCAATTTTGCGATCTCCTGTTTGGCATGAATAATGGCCGCCTTTGCCGCAGATGTGGAGGTTACGGCTCTTGCCGTTGCATCCCCAGCGGCATCCGGGGCGGGGCGCACGGTGGCGCACCCCACAAAGGCCATTCCGATTGCAATATATGCGCCCAAGATCAGCGCGAACGCGATGTGCTTGGATTTCATTTATGCAAAATGACGATCCCGAGCAGAGCCACCAGCAGCAGGCTCAGCGCGATTCCCGTGCCGCCGTAAACGAGCTTCTGCACGGGCGTGAACTCCACCCGCGTCACAAAGCGTGTTTCGGCGATTTCCTCGAATTTATCGAGCCGCACGATCAAATTATCGATCCGCTCCGTCAAGACGCTCACCTTTTCGGCTTCTTCTGCGCTCATGGATTATTCCGGTTTGGGAATGGCTGTTTTGATTTGCATCCGCAGCGCAAGCACCTGGGCTTTTTGCGCCGCTCCCTCCGCCTGCATGGCCGGGTCGAATGACGCCAGTTTGGTTTCCGCGTCGGCCAGGTCAAAGACAGACGCACCATCCTGATATCTTTTCGCCCGTGCCTCCTGGCATTCCTTCAGAAGACTGGCCCGTGTCGGTGCGGGCTGATCGCGCCCGGCTTCCGGGCCGTGCTGCCTGGCAATCACGAGCTTGCGCCATGCGAGATCGACGGTGGCGACCACGATAAAACCGGAGCCGCATGGCCCAGTATAAAGATCCGTTCGCAACGTGGCATTTGCGCCGATGGATTGTGTGGCAACCCGCTGCGGCATTGCGAGCGCCGCTTGGTAGGCGCTATCCACCGCTGCTTGGACTTGTGTAAGAGTTAATGTATTCATGCGAAAGGATAGGACAGGCCGTTGCCGCTGTTATAGAGTTGCGCGATTTCGAGGTCGGAAAGCACGCGCTGCCAGACGCCCGCTTCATCCATGCACCCGACGAGGAACCCGTCTGCCAAGCCGAGCTGAAACCCGTTGACGGTCGGGT
>JAPLTE010000050.1 GCA_026398235.1 Verrucomicrobiota bacterium | reverse complement strand
TTACGTTGTGCTCAGCGTCGGCCTGATGCTCATCAACCAGAATGATGGGGTTGCCTGGCTGGGCATCCACGTCGGCCTGGTGGCCATGGCTCTTGTTATCGTTGATCATAACCGCCTTAACTTGCTCAAAAAATGGTAAACGAATCTTTCTCCCTCGCCGCAGGTGCCATCAGCCGTTGATGGTCCGGGCCTCAACCAAGTTTATGCACTCCTCCCGCCTCTTCCGTGCCAGTTGTATGGCGCTCATTGTAACCGCCATGAGCTTTGCCCTCCGGGGCGGAGCCGCCGGCGCTTGGGCCACCGAGTTCCACCTGACCCACGAACAGGTCGGCTGGATCAACGGCACGGCCTTCTGGGGATTCACATTGGCGATGGTACTCGGCGGTCCGCTCTGCGACACCCTCGGCCTTGCCCGGATCACCTGGATAGCCTTCTTTGGCCATCTCGCCGGCATCCTCCTGACGATCTTTGCCAGGGATTACTGGAGCCTTTATGCCGGCACGCTGCTTTTCGGGATCGCCAATGGCTCGGTGGAAGCGGCCTGCAACCCGCTGATCGCCACGCTTTATTCCAATGACAAGACCACCAAGCTCAACCGCTTCCACGTCTGGTTCCCGGGCGGGATCGTCATTGGCGGCCTGCTCGCTTTCCTTCTCCAAAGGGTCGGGCTTGGCTGGAAAGCGCAGTTTGCTTGCATGCTGATCCCGCTGGGGGTGTACGGGGCGATGTTCTGGGGACAGGCCTTTCCGAAAACCGAGCGGGTCCTGCAGGGGGTGTCCACAGGCGCGATGTTCGCCAGTTGCCTGAACCCGCTCTTCCTGCTGATGGTCGCCTGCATGCTGGTCACCGCCGCCACGGAACTCGGACCGGGCCAATGGATTCCCAACATTTTGGAGAACGCCGGGGTTTCCGGCATCCTGGTCCTGGTCTGGATCACCGGCCTGATGGCGGTCGGACGCAGTTTTGCCGGCGTGTTTGTCGATAAGCTGGCGCCGGAGGGGATGTTGATCGGCAGCGCGATCATCAGCGCCCTCGGCCTCTACGCGATGAGTAAAGCCGGCGGAATGATGCTCTTTGCCGCAGCCACCGTTTTCGCCGTGGGGGTCTGTTTCTTCTGGCCGACGATGCTCGGCTATGTGAGCGAACGGTTCCCGAAGACCGGTGCCCTTGGGCTGGCGATCATAGGGGGAGCCGGGATGCTGAGCGTGAGTATTGTGCTGCCGATCATCGGCCGGTTTTACGATGCCGGTATCGCCGCCCGCGCGCCGCTGGGAACGGAAGTCACCGCCGCCATCCAGGCCGCCGCCGGCCTGGAAACGCTGGGCCGGGTGGCGGTGCTGCCAGCGGGATTGGTGATCGTGTTCGCCCTCACCTTCCTGCTGGCCGGCAAGCACACCGGCCCGGGTGCCCGCCGCGCCGAATCCCAGAAAATCGCGGCATAACGGCCCGTGGTGCGCGGAGATGTTGCGCGGACACATCCGCGATTTGAGCTGGCGCGGCCCGTCGCGCGCCGGAACCAAAGCGGTGTCTTGCCGTGTCTTGCCACCGCACTCCCAAATCCCACAGACAGACCCTTTGCAGAATGGCGGGAATTTACAAAGCTTTGTCGGTATCCACCAAGCATTTGGCCGCTCGGATTCCTAAGATATGCGCCGAAGCTGAAATTCCTATTGCGTCCGCCCGGCCCAGGCAGGGCTGGCCACGCCTGCCCGAACCGGAGCGGAGAGAGAAGCCTGGAACAAAGCTCAACCAGCAACGAAAAATCTCATGAGAGACATCAAGAAACTCACAAGCGGGCACTCCGATCGCAACATCCGCATCCAGGAAATTTCGCCCGCCACTCCCCGTTGACCGAGCATGAACCTTCCAAACTATCCAAAACTTCACAATGCCACATGGCCCGGCATTGTCGGCAAGGGGCCGGATTCGCCCGAGCCCTTTATCGAGCTTGATGCCATGCTCGATCTCACAGCCGCCGCCGAAGTTGACGGACAAAAGTTCGACGGCGTGGATCTCTTCTTGTGCTCGCCCCATGTCAGCATCGATTCCACGGATGCTGATTTGGAAGATCTGGCCGGGAGGTTGCAGCAAAGAAATCTTGTCGCCGGATCGCTGGTGGCTCCGGTATGGGCGCCAACGGGCGGGGGCTCGGCGATGGGATCGCCAGAGGAGCGGGAGCAGTTTGTCCATCAGGTTGGCAAGGCCTGCGTGATCGGGCGCAAATTGCGCGAACTCGGGGTGCGCCCGAACGGGGTGGTGCGCATTGATTCCGCTGTGGATCCCCGCGCATGGGCAGCCAATCCTCAAGCCAATACCGCCCTCATTGCCGACACCTTCCGGCGGGCCTGCGACGCGGCCGAGGCCCAGGGCGAACGGCTCGCAGCCGAAGGCGAGATCTGCTGGGGAGGGATGCACAGCTGGAAAGAGATGCTCAAGCTTTTGGAAAAGGTCGATCGTCCCCAGGCCCTCGGATTCCAAGCCGACCTGGCTCACACCCTTCTTTATCTCCTTGGATACAACGCCCCCGGCGATGCCGTGCTCCCACCCGATTTCGACTGGAACGATTCCCAGGCGTTCCACGCCGCTTACCGCTGCCTGACCGACGCGCTGCGCCCCTGGACCGTGGATTTCCATGTGGCCCAAAACGACGCGACCGTCAAAGGACAGGGAACCCACGATAAAACCGGAAAGCATTGTCTGCCGGACGATCCCAACGGCAAACTCGATATCGTCAAGGCCGCCGCATTCTGGCTGCGCGACGGCCAGGGCAACCTCACCCAAAAAATCCGGCATATCTGCTGGGACGGCTGCATGTTTACCAACCAGACCATGCTCCAGCCCGGCACTTGGAACTCAATCCTCGCCACAATGCTCGAGGTCCGCCGCGTCCATGGCTGGCACGAATAAAATAATAAAAATTAAAAAACCAAATCATGAGTAAACCTCTCAATATCGGAATGATCGGCTACGGATTCATGGCCCGAGCCCACTCGAATGCCTATTCCAAGGTAAACCATTTCTTCGACCTTGATTACCGACCCGTGCTCAAGGCGATCTGTGCCCGCAATGAAACCCAGGCCAAAGCGTTTGCCGACCGGTGGGGCTACGAATCGGTTGAGACCGACTGGCGCACGCTCATTGCCCGGCCCGACATCGACGCCATTGACATTTGCACGCCCAATAATCTCCACAAGGAAATCGCCATCGCCGCCGCCAAGGCCGGCAAAATGATCCTTTGTGAAAAACCGCTCGCTCGCAATGCCGCCGAAGGCGAAGAGATGTGCCAGGCAATCGAGCAGGCCGGGGTTGCCAATACCGTCTGGTATAACTACCGCCGGATTCCGGCTGTCAGCCTCGCCAAGCAACTCATTGAGGAAGGGCGCCTTGGGCGGGTTTTTCATTACCGGGCAAACTTTCTTCAGGACTGGACGATCTCCTCCGATTTGCCGCAGGGAGGCCAAGGCCTCTGGCGGCTGGATGCCGATGCGGCCGGCAGCGGCGTCACTGGCGATCTACTCGCGCACTGCATAGACACCGCACTCTGGCTCAATGGCCCCATTGCAGCCGTGACCGCCACGACAGAGACCTTCGTCAAAGAGCGCCTGCACAATCTCACCGGAAAAGTCGAGCCCGTCGGCATCGATGACGCCTGTGCCGTGCTGGCCCGGTTTACCAATGGTTCGCTGGCCATTTTCGAATCCACCCGCTACGCCCGCGGCCACAAGGCGCTCTACACCTTTGAGATCAACGGCGAGAAGGCGTCCATCGCATGGAACCTCCATGATCTCCACCGGCTCCAGTACTTTGATCATGGGGATGCTTCCCATATTCGCGGCTGGCACAATATTCACGTCTCCGACTCCGATCACCCGTATGTGGGCAACTGGTGGGTGCCGGGCCTCCAGCTCGGGTACGAACACAGCTTCGTCCACCAAGTTGCCGATTTCCTGAAAGCGGTGGCCAACGGGAAAACCGCCGGCCCCACTTTCCGAGAGGCCCAGGAAACCCAGAAGGTCTGCGACGCGATTCTCGCCTCGGCCAAGTCCAGCCAATGGGTCGAGATTAAATAGCCAAGCGAGGCAAGTAAAAAGCGCTTCGGTCATTGCCTTCTTCGCGCACGCTTTGCGTATGTAGCAGAGCGTTTGTCCCTTCTCCTACGGAGCCGGATTGGTCTGGCCTCCCGCGGCATGTTGGTTGCGGTAGTCCGAAGGAGTCGTTCCCATGAACTCGCGAAATGCGCGGGTGAATGCGCTCTGGTCGTAAAAGCCACAGTCCAGCGCGATTGACGCCACCGGAGCATCGGTTGTGATCAACAGCTCGCAGGAGCCGTGGATTCGCTGCCGGGTGATGTAATGGAGGGGGCGCTCGCCGAGGATCTGCCGGAAGAGCCGGTGAAACTGTCGCTCGGAGAGATTAACCAGCCTTGCAAGATCCTGCAACTGAAAGGGTTCCTTGAAGTGCTCATGGATGTGGCGCAAGGCCGGTTCCAGCCGGTGAAAACTTTGAAGCGGCCCGGCAAGCTCATGGGTTTCATACATCGCCCCGGCAATCCCGCATACCTTTCCTTGGTTGTCATGGATGGGCATTTTATTGACCAGATACCACCTTAATGGCCCCTTGGCGTTGGGAACCATTTGCAGGTAGCGCAATCGTGACTCCCCGGTTTCCATTACCTGTCGATCATCCAACTGGAAAGCCGCCGCAATCTCCCGGGTGTGGAAGTGGTCATCGGTTTTTCCCAAGACCTGCCATTCGTGCTCACATCCCATGATTTCAAGGCACCGGGCGTTCATCCGGACAAAACGATATTGGTGGTCCTTGGCAAAGAAAGCCACCATCGCAAGCGACTCAAAGAGCCACGCCAGCTGGATGCCAATGTCTGCGCGCGCCAGGAAATCAGACTGGAAGCGTAGAGCAAACTGCTTATCATCCATGGCTGAAAAATACAAAACGCCCTGTTCCCGGCAAGATTTTTTTTCAAGAGTTTTTCAAGCGCTATTTTCCCTTGTTTTCGCCATCCGCGCCTTTGTTTTTTGTGCAAAGCCATTTCCGGCTGATCAGGCTTTGCGAATGGCGGAATCTACGGGTTCGAGCCCGAGATGATTGAAAAGGATTCTTTGGTAAAGAGAGATTCTGGAACCGGCATGGATAAAGGGCCGGATGGCAATTCCTTCAAAAAGCCTTTGCGCTGAGTTGGCGTAAGTTATTCCAACTTGTCTGCTGCCACACTCTCTCTGTGTACCAGCTTTATGTCTCCAACGGCAATATGAACCAGAAGGTGCTGCCTCGCCGAATCTTGCTTTCCACTCCGATTTTTCCGCCATGTGCTTCGACTGCCAACCGGCAGAAGGCGAGTCCCAGCCCCGTGCCTAACTTTTTGTTTTTGCTCACCGTCGCCTGGCCAAATTTCTCGAAAACCTTTTGGTGAAACTCCTTCGGTATTCCTGGACCGTTATCAGTAACCGAAACGCACGCTTCCTGATTGGAGGAGGAAAGCGCAATCTTCACTTCGCTATTTTCGGGGGTGAATTTGAGTGCGTTGCCGACAAGGTTTTCAATAATGCGTTGGACGATCTTCTGATCGCAAAGCACGCTCACACCGGGCTGAGCCTGGATCGTAATCGAGCGATCTCCACTCAAAAGTTTGAATGGTTCAACAACGGATTGTATGATCTGGGCGAGATCACAATCGGTCTTTTCCAAGTGCATTTCTCCAGCTTCCAGGCGGCTCACCGCGAGCAATTGTGAAATCATGTCCGCCAGCTTTTGCGCACTCGTGAACGCCATTTCTGCCATCCCCCTTTTTTCCTCATCCAAATTAGTGATGGAAGGGTTGCATAACATGTCCAAGACTCCGGAAATAACAGTGATCGGCGACCTCATGTCGTGGATGACCATGTGGACCAGGCTGTCACGAAGCGTTTCCAGTTCGCACAGTTTGTCGTAGCTTTCCTGCAAACGCTTCCTCTGTTGATGAAGTTCGAGATGCGCTTTGATCCGGGCTTGAATCTCGTCTGCATGGAACGGTTTTGTGATGTAATCCGCCCCGCCGCATTCAAAGGCTTTCACCTTGTCTTCCGTGTCGTTCAAGGCGCTGATGAAGAGAACCGGGATTTCTTTCAACGCTGCATCTGCTTTTAGATGTCCGCAAAATTGGTAGCCGTTCATCTCCGGCATGTGAATATCCAGCAGGATGACGTCGGGCCGTTTGCTCCTGGCAGCTTGCAGGGCAATCGCTCCGCCGGTGACAAGGCGGGCTTTGTATCCCCACGATTTAAGCATTTCGCCTAGCAACCGGAGGTTGTCCGGGTTGTCGTCCACGACCAGAATATCCGCTATATCGTTCGCGTCAGGTGTCTTGTTCATTCCTCACTCTGTTGGGTAATATTTTTAATAATTTCTGGTAATTGTAATTTTCAATCAGGCTGCACAGCCCTTGCGCAAGCTTTTGATTTGTGGGTTCCAAACTCTGGATGAGTCCCAGCAGGAGGTCGTAATCTGCATTAACGGCTGCCTTCCGAATCTGCTCCACCAACTCTGATGGCAGCGATGCGAGTTCCTCCGGCGAACAATCCGGCGTTTCTGATGTATCCGGCAGCGCATTTTCATGCTTATCCAAATCGTAATCATACTCGACTCCAAGCAATAGCCGGATTTTTTCAAAGAGTTCCTCTTCTCTGAACGGCTTTCCAAGAAAATCATCCGCCCCGGCATCGAACGCTTCCCGCCGCATACTTTCAAACGTGTTGGCGGTAACACTCATGATTTTGACCTTGTTGCCCCGGGCTGTGGCTCGAATCCATTGAATGGCTTCCACGCCGTCCATGGAGGGCATCCGCATGTCCATCAGGATGAGGTGCGGACGCCATGTTTTGAATACCGCAAGAGCTTCCTTGCCGCTGGTTGCTGAACGGGCCGAAAACCCTGTCCGGCTGAGCGTTTCAATCAGAAGGGTCCGATTGTCTTCCGTGTCGTCCACAATCAATACTCGATAGCTGGGTTGACCGGTTTTCAATCCAAGGACGCGCTGTAGCCGGGGTGCCCGCTCGGTGTGCTGAATCTCGCCTTCTATATAGGGAACGGAAAAACTGAAGACCGACCCTTTTCCAACATGGCTGGAGACGGTGATCTCTCCACCCATGAGGCGGGCAATCTCCTGGCTGATGGCCAAACCGAGTCCTGTCCCTTGTCCTGTGCCTGCCTGTTGCTCGTTGTGAACCTGCTCGAAGGGGCGGAAGAGCTTTTCGATCGCTTCACTCGGAATGCCGATCCCCGAATCTTCCACCTCAAAGAACAGCCTTCGGGCTTTATTTTCGCAATACAACCGCAGCACAATGCGGCCTTGGTTGGTAAACTTCACTGCATTGCCGAGAAGATTGATCAGCACCTGCAAGAGCTTGTTCTTGTCCGCAACAAGACACTGCGGCGTATCATTCAGCTTCATTATATCCAACCGCAACCCCTTGGCATCCGTGCGGACACGGAACATGGCTTCCAAATCATGGAGCAGCGCAGAGAGGTCAAAGGGCGCTGGGTGCAATTCAATGCGCCCCGCCTCGATCTTTGCCATGTCCAGAACATCATTGATCAAGGCCAGCAGATGTTCGCCGCTGCGGTTGATGGTTTCCAAATGCTTTTTCTGTTGGGCGGCCATATCCCGATCGTGCAGCATGAGTTGCGAAAAACCGAGGATGGCGTTCATCGGCGTGCGAATCTCGTGCGACATGTTCGCCAGGAAGGCGCTCTTGGCCCGTGAGGCGCTCTCGGCGAGTTCCTTGGCCTGGCGCATTGCAAGTTCCGCCGCCTTGATTTTTCCGATATCGACGATCCAGCAGAGAATGCCTTTCTGTTCCTCGAACTCTGTGCTGAGAAAAGTGGCCATCGTATACCTCGCTTCTCCTTTGGGGCCGCGTAATTCGAACTCCAAGTCCCTTACAATTCCTTCGCGTTCCAGCACTTGGAGCATCCGTTCACGATCTTCTAAATTGGTGTATATGGTGCTGGAGGGAGTGCCAATCCTGAGATCGGCGAGTGATGTAAGGCGTTGGTTTGCGAAGCGCATGATGCCATCAACCGAAATGCCCACGCCCACCGGGGCGGTATCCAGCAAATGCTGGAGTTGCTCGCGCTGTTGGATCGCTTGCCGCTCCGCCCGTTTGCGTTGGGTGATTTCCTTCGATAGTTCGGCGGTTCGTTCTCTAACAAGGTTTTCCAGATTTCCGTGGACTTGGGCCAAAGCCTCCTCTGCGCGCTTGCGTTCGGTGACGTCGATCACGAATACGGTGATCCCCAGGATCGTCCCTTTTGCGTCCACAATCGGGCTATACCGGTTTTCATAGAAGGCGCGATAGAGGGAGCGGTCGCCGTATTCTTCCACCAGAAGCAGGCTCTCCCCTTGCAAGGCGCGGTCGAAATTGTGTTTGGCCTTTTTCCTGTCATCAGGATCGCTGATGATGTCCAGCATGTTCATGCCAAGTTGAATCTCCACACCCCATATTTTTTTGATCGTCTCCTGGTGACTCAGGGTAAACTCGCTATAGCGGTATTCGCGATCGAGAGAAAAGATGATAATCCCCTGAGGGCTCTCGATGATCGACTTGAGCAGGGCGCTCTTTTGGCGCGCGACTTCCTCTGCCTCACTCAATATCTTTTCAGCCTGCTTGCGCTTGGTGATGTCCTGTTTGACGGCGATGAAGTGGGTGATCGCTCCCCGACTGTCCTTCATCGGAGTGATGGTCATTTCCTCCGGATACAGGTCACCGTTCTTGCGTCGGTTGATCATTTCCCCCTGCCAGACTTTCCCTGCAAGGATGGTTTTCCAAAGGTTCTTGTAGAACGCCTCGTCATGTTTGCCTGATTTGAGCAGGTTGGTCGATTTTCCGAGGGCTTCTTCAGTGGTATAGCCAGTGAATGTAGTGAAAGCGGTATTGAACCACTCAATCAC
Organism: Verrucomicrobiota bacterium; assembly: GCA_026398235.1. Taxonomy (GTDB): domain Bacteria; phylum Verrucomicrobiota; class Verrucomicrobiia; order Chthoniobacterales; family Chthoniobacteraceae; genus UBA695. The sequence goes on along the minus strand of JAPLTE010000050.1, from coordinate 1,884 downwards.
GCCCTTGCTATCGGTAATGACGATAGCGTTCGCAGCGGCTTCAAGAGCATTGATTCGCAGCTGAAGTGCCGCCTCTGTCTTTAATAACTCTTTCCGGCGTTTGATGTTCTCTATGGCTTGAGCCGCTTCATTTGCCAGGTTGGAGAGAAGTTCGGTTTCCTCTTCGTTGAATACGTCAGCTTGGCTCGCCTTGAAGGTGACAACGCCGTAGAGTTGCTCGCCGTGGAGCATGGGAAAGGACGCAATCGAAGCGCATCCGGCGGCAAGCGTCTGTTTTAGCCAGGGTGCAAATTTGGGTTCTGTGGTGATGTCATTGAAGACCACGGGAACCCGCTCGCGGATCGCAGTTCCGCATGGCCCCTGCCCGTTGGGCGTATCATCCCAAGTGATTGGGGCTTCCTGCAATACCCTCTTTACATTGCCTGAACTCGCAATCGAGATGACTTGATAGGATTCGGTCTCGGGTCTGCCAATCCACACCCCGAGGTAACCGTGTGTCGCAATCATAATATCGCAAAAAGCATCGAGGAGTTTCTGCTCATCCTGTTCCACTTGGATAAGACGCTGGACTTTGTAGGCGGTTCGCAACAAGCCATTGAAATGAACGGTTCTCGCCTCACTCGCCCGCAGCATCACCTCCGCCCTCTTGCGCTCGGTGATGTCCACCACTAGCAAGAGGATATAGTCCAGTCTTCTATCCTGTTGCTGAACGCAGGCGAGGGAGACCATGACCTGTATCACTCCTCCATCTTTGCAAATATACTGCTTTTCGAAGTTGCAGTTATCGATCTCTCCTGTGAGGAGTTGTTCAAAGAGGGTCGAGTTGTTCTCGCGGTCATCAGGATGCGTAAGTTGCTCCCAAGTCATCTGCAGCATTTCCTCGCGCGTGTAACCGAGCATCTGGCAAAGTTTGTCGTTTACATCCAGCCATTTTTTATCCGAAGAAGTGATCGCCATTCCCACGGTCTGATGCTCAAAGAAATGGCGCATGCGCGCTTCACTTTTCTGCAAGGCCTCCTCTTCTATTTTGCGCTGGGTGATATCCCGGACTACGCTCAATAGCGTGTCTTTGCCATCAACAATGATTCCTCTCGAACTAACCTCCACATGCACCGGTGAGCCGTCCTTGCGATAATGGACGGCTTCAAAGAGAATGCCCTGAGTCAATGCCTGCTCCTTTTGTCGGTTGACCACTTCTGGGTCGGCATGAAGGCGCAAATCCGAAATGCTCAAATGCAATAACTCCTCGTGCGAATAGCCGTAGAGTGCCTCTGCCGCACGATTGGCTTCCAGCAGTTTGCCGTCTATTTCCATCAGAAGGAGCGGATCCCGTGCATGCTCGGCTATCAGTTGGTATTTGGCCGCCGCCGCCTCCGCCTGTTTCCGCTCAATGACTTCCGATTCCAATTCGCCGATCTTCTGGCGAATCGATTTTTCCATCACTGTGAGGCTTCTTCCGAGGGAGACAATCTCGGCGAATCCCGATACAACAATAGACTGATCCATCTGTCCGCGCGCAATTGCGTCCGCAACTTTTGTAAACTCAACGATGGGTTTCGCAAGGGCGTTGGAAACCCGCAGGCTGACCAGCATCCCAACCAGGAGAAAGCCTATCCCGAGGTAGAGCGAGTGCAGCAAGGTTTTTCTCAATTCAGCCTGCACCTCGTCGAAACTCACGCTTGCCCCGAAGCAATACACCCTTCCGAGTCGATCCTTGTCCGGCACCAGAACCATTCTCCCGTGGCCCCACTCGTTCTGGAACGAACTGAAGGTGGGCTTCATGGTTTCAAAGGCCACATCAAAAGCATGAGGGTCTTTGTGAACGTCAAAGAAAGCCGCGTGATCCCGCTTGCGCACATCCTTGCTCGGGGAGGTCGCCGTGGT